>JAFGNZ010000358.1 GCA_016926755.1 Myxococcaceae bacterium
GACGATCTCGATGCCGATGGAGCGGCCGTTCACGTCCGTGGGCACGCCGTGCAGCTCGCCCTTGCCCGCGTGCCAGGCGCGCTTCGAGTCGTTCACCAGCTGGTAGATCGTCCCATCCCTGTCGATCATGTAGTGCGCGGACACCTCGGACTTCGGGTTGCGCATGTGGGCCAGGTCCGCCTTGCCGTTGTTGGAGGCGGTGTGGTGCAGGACGATGGTGTCGATGTCCTTGCCGCCGCGCTCATTGAAGTTGGGCGAGGGCGCGCCGACGACGGGC
This sequence comes from Myxococcaceae bacterium, assembly GCA_016926755.1. Lineage (GTDB taxonomy): Bacteria > Myxococcota > Myxococcia > Myxococcales > Myxococcaceae > Hyalangium. The sequence goes on from JAFGNZ010000358.1 coordinate 278, forward strand.
GGCTTCTTGAAGACGCCCGGCTTGGGATCCGGCTTGGACGGCCCCTCCACCTTGGCCAGCTCCTTCTTCAGCGCCGCGTGGGTCAGCTCGCCGTAGTAGCCGGTGTTGGGCAGCTTGTGATCCGCCTGGAACTTCTTCACCGCCGCTTCCGTCTTCGGGCCGAAGATGCCGGGGCCCGTGGCCACCTGCGCCTTCGTCAGGTACTTGAGCTGCACCAGGGCATCCTGGAGCTGCTTGACCTTGGGGCCCTTGTCTCCCTCGCGCAGGCCCGGCGGAGGAGCTGTCAGGGTGGCGCGCGCTGGGGTGGCCGGAGTGCGGAGGGCGGTGGCGGGGCTGGAGCGGTTGATCTGCATGGCGGGTTTCTCGGAAAGGCAGAGAGTAGGAAAGCTCTCCCCCATTGTCGGGAGTAGCCAGATGTAGTTGCTTCACGTACTCATTTTCGCCTGGGGTGCAGTATTCCAAGGAAGTACTGCCCGAAGTACATCTGCGCCTGGTACAGCGACCCGGAGCCGGGCTACTGCAGCCTGCCGGCCGAGTCCGTGACGGGCAAGGTCGCCTCGGAGTAGCGGCGCCCCCCGGCGGTTCTTTCAGGGCCCCCGCGCCTCTTGCCAACGGCAGGGGTCGCGGTTAACCCTTCAGCCATGCTTCTCGTGATGCGCGCTCGTCGATTTAGCAGCCCCCCGGCCCCGTTCGGGTGTCGGGAGGCCGTGCTGCCGTAGCGCGCACTCCTCTCGGTAGCGGATCGCCACCTCGGCGTGATGCTCTCACCCGGACTCGCCGGGGGGGCATTCGAGGCCGGTGGCGCAGGGCGGCACGTCCGCCGGGTGCCTCCGGAGACCGTTGCGTCCCGTCCCCATCCGAGCCGAGAGGTTTCCCATGTCCGTTGCCATCCTGAGCGCCGATGAAATCCGGCGCGCGCTGTCCGTTCGCGATCTGACCGACCCCGCCGAGGGGCCCCACGCCGTGCAGCAGCTCCTCGACGCCGCGCTGGAGGCCCTGCGCGCAGCGTGGGGCTGCGAGCTGCTCGTCCACCGGCAGAGCCCCATCGTCTCCATTGCCGACAACTACGATCGTCTCCACTACCCACCCGAGGGCGCCGCGCGCGACGCGCGCTACACCCGCTATGTCTGTGACACGGCGCTGCTGCGCACGCAGACCTCGGCCATGATCCCCGGCGCGCTGCGCCGCCTGGCCGCGGCCCCACCCGAGGACGTGCTGGTGGCCTGCCCCGGGCTCGTCTACCGGCGCGACTGCATCGACCGGCTGCACACCGCAGAGCCGCACCAGCTGGATCTATGGCGCGTGCGACGGGGCGCGCCCTTGGGGGGAGCGGAGCTGCGAGAGATGATCGAGGTAGTCATCCACGCACTGCTGCCAGGGCGGGAGCTGCGCGTGGTGCCAGCCAGCCACCCGTACACGACGGAGGGGCTGCAGCTCGACGTGCGCGACGGCGCGCAGTGGGTGGAGATCGGCGAGTGCGGCCTGGCGCTGCCGGCGCTGCTGCGGGAGTGCGGGCTGGACTCCGGGAGCATCACGGGCCTGGCGATGGGGCTGGGGCTCGATCGGATCCTGATGCTGCGCAAGGGCCTGGATGACATCCGGCTGCTGCGCTCGGCGGATCCTCGCATCGCGTCTCAGCTGCTGGACCTTGCGCCGTACCGCCCCGTGTCGTCGATGCCGGCGGTGCGGCGGGATCTGTCGCTGGTGATCGACGCGGAGCAGACGCCCGAGGAGCTGGGCGACGCCGTCCGGGCCGCCCTGGGCGGGCGGGCGGAGCTGGTGGAGAGCGTGGAGGTGCTCTCGGAGACGCCCTATGCGGCGCTGCCGCCGCGGGCCGTGGTGCGGCTGGGCATCGCGCCGGGGCAGAAGAACGTGCTGCTGCGCGTGGTGCTGCGCGCGCTGGAGCGCACGCTGACCCATGAGGAGTGCAACACGCTGCGAGACGACATCTACGCGGCGCTGCACCGCGGCACCTCCTGGGAGTGGGCGGCGCGGCCCGTGGAGCGCTCGGTGCCTGCGCCGTAGTTCGCTGAAAAATACCGCCAGCGTGGGAACTGATACCCGGCCCACGCTGGCGGAGTACGATGCCGGGGCTCATGCTCTTCCGAGGAAAAGCGCCCCTCTCGCGTTCGGAGATCATCGCCTCGGCCGATCAGGCTCGCGCCAAGGGCCGGCTCAAGAAGGCCATTGCTGGCTACCGCAAGGCGCTGGAGCTGGAGCCGAAGGATCCGGCCGTCCACGGGAAGCTGGCGCCGCTGCTGGCCCGCTCGAAGCAGCCGGAGGCCGCGCTCGAGAGCTTCCAGGCGGCGGCCCAGGGGCACCTGGACAAGGGCTTCGCCGACAAGGCGCTGGCCGTCTACACCCAGGCGGCGGAGACGTTCCCTCACAAGGTGGCCCTCTGGCAGCAGCTCTCGCAGCTCAACCTCTCCAAGGGCCGTCGCGCGGACGCGTTGAAGACGCTGCTGCGAGGCCGGCTCCACTTCCGCCGCAAGGACGAGGCTCGGGGAGCCATCACCCTGCTGCAGGAGGCGCTGACCCTTGATCCGACGCTCTTCGAGGTGAAGCTGGACCTGGCGATGCAGCACGCCCGCCTGAAGCAGCGGGCCGAGGCGATGGCGCTGCTCAACCCGATGTTGCTGGACGTGAGGGAGCGCCGGCAGCTGCGCAGGCTGCGCTGGACGATGCTGCGCGTCGCCCCCGGCGCCGGGGCGTGGGGGCGCTGGCTGCGCGCGGCCCTGCTGGGGCGCTGAGCGGGGAGGGGCTCAGCTGCCGGGCGCGCGCCATGCCTGCACCGCCAGCAAGGGCCCGACCAGGGTGGGCTCTGCGACCTTTCGCGAGGGCGCCGTGCCGTGTCGGAAGGGCCCTGGCTCCATGTAGACTCCCGTGAGCCGCACCCAGCCCACCTCAGGCACGCCTTCATGCAGGAAGTGAAGTTCACCGACATCTCGACGGCCGCTACGCCCACGCGCGCGAGCGAGCAGGCCTCGCGCCCTGTTCCGGCCATCACCGTCATCTCCCACCCCACGCCCCAGCGCGCCGGCGAGCGGCTGCTGCTGGGCGCGGTGGCCATGGGAGGCACCGTCGCGCTCTCCCGCATCGCCCCGGACTTCACCCGCCCCGGCGGTACGCTGGGCATGCCCCTGGCGGACACGTTCGTCAGCCGCAAGCCCCTGATCTTCGAGCCCGCGCCCAACGGAGGTGTCAGGCTGCGCGTGGAGGAGGGGGGAACGCTGGTGCACGTGGGAGACACGCCGCTGGTGGGCACCCAGGAGTTCTCCACCCAGGAGCTGACGGCCGGGGTGCCGCTCATGCTGGCCGAGCGCATCGTGCTGCTGCTGCACATGGCGCTCCCCTCCGAGTCGGCCTCGACCGAGGAGCTGGGCATGGTGGGCCACGGGGCGGGTACTCGCCGCGTGCGCGAGGACGTCCTGCGCGTGGCCGACCTCAAGGTGCCGGTGCTCATCCGAGGGGAGACCGGCTCAGGCAAGGAGCTGGTCGCGCGGGCGATCCACCAGCGCAGCCCGCGCAGGGGCGCGCCCTTCATCAGCGTCAACCTGGGCGCCCTGCCCAAGGAGCTGGCCGCCGCCGAGCTCTTCGGCGCTCGCAAGGGGGCCTATACGGGCGCCACGCAGGATCGCGAGGGCTTCTTCCGCGCCGCCCATGGGGGCACGCTCTTCCTCGACGAGGTGGGCGAGGCGCCGCCCGAGGTGCAGGTGCTGCTGCTCCGAGTGCTGGAGACGGGGGAGGTGTTCCCGGTGGGCGGCCACGCGCCGGTGGCGGTGGACGTGCGGCTGATCACCGCCACGGACGCCGATCTGCAGGAGCGCATCCGCCAGGAGCTCTTCAAGGCCCCGCTGCTGCACCGGCTGGCGGGCTATGAGATCCAGGTGCCTCCGCTGCGCGAGCGGCGCGAGGACGTGGGCGTGCTCTTCCACCACTTCGCCCAAGAGGAGCTGGCGGCGCTGGGCGAGGCCCACCGCCTGGACGCGGCCGCCTCCCGGAGCGAGCCCTGGCTCCCGGCGGCGCTGGCGGCCCAGCTCGTGCGCTACACGTGGCCCGGCAACATCCGCCAGCTCCGGAACGTGACGCGGCAGATCGTCATTGGCAGCCGGGGCCTGCCCAGGCTCCAGGCCACCGCGCGCATCGAGCAGGAGCTGGGCTCCTCCGTCACGCCTGTCCCGCAGCGCTCGGCGGTGCCCTCCGCGTCTCCGGAGCGGGAGCCGCCCGCTCCCCTGGATCAGAGCCCCTCCCGGCGCAAGCCCTCCGAGGTGACCGATCAGGAGCTGCTGGAGGCCCTGCGCTCCACCTCGTGGGATCTCAAGGCCGCCGCGGAGCGCCTGGGCATCGCGCGCCCCTCGCTCTACGTGCTGATCGAGCGCAGCCCCAGCCTCCGGACCGTCGCGGATCTGAGCCCCGAGGAGATCACCCGCTGCTTCCAGGAGTGCAACGGGGACCTGGATGCCATGGTGCGCAAGCTCGAGGTCTCCAAGCGCGGGCTCCAGCGCCGCGTCCGGGAGCTGGGCCTGGGCGAGGCCTGAGCGCGGCGCAGGTCCGGCGGCCCGTTGACGTGTCAGCGCTGTGTCATCGACATGTTCGTGGAGCTGTTGACCCGTCAGCGGGCTTCTTCCAGAGCACAGGTGCAACCGGATCCCAGGTGCCTCCGACAGTCGGGGGCTGGTATGCAGCGTGCAAACTCGAACCGTGACTCTTTCCAGTCCCCGAAAGGGACAGAGGAACCTCGCATGGCCACCATCCAGATCACCATTGGTCCCACCGCCTCTTCGCCGCCCACAGCCCAGGCGAGGCACGGCGACACGGTGGAGTTCATCTTGGGTGACAGGCCAGACTCCGTCACGGTGACGTTCACGGACGGGACGCCGCTGGCGCTCGAAGTGAGTGGGGCGCTGACCTACCCGAACAGCGTCACGCTGAGCCCCTCGCTGACCACGGAGGACTATGGAGTCGCCCCTGGCTCGCTCAAGAGGAAGTACTCCTTCACGTTCCCCCAATACGTGGCGCCCGAGGAGACGCGCCATAAGTTTCCCGAGGGGGAGCAGACCACCGCTTCCGGGGAGCTGGAGGTGACCGACGATCCCGAGATGTAGCGCCCGCTCCGCTTCCCGCGGAGCTACCGCGCGGCGAGGGAGGGGCTCCACTCCGCCGCGAGGTGGGGGTTGCTGGCGAGCGCCTGCGCCAGCTCCTGCTGGGCCTCGCTGAGCCAGGCCTGCTGCTGCGGGAGCGGGGCCGGAGTCTTCGCCAGCAGCTCGAGCAGGCTGGCGCGCACGGCCCGGGCGTGGGCCCAGTCAGGCCGGGTGGCCCGTGCCTCCTCCACCAGGGCCAGCCCCTGCCGCAGCACGGGGGTGGGATCTCCTCCCGACTGCGCGAGCCAGGCCGCCCAGTCGCGGTGAAGCAGGCCTGAGATGAGACGGCGCTCCTGTGACTCCGGCTCCGCTTCGATCGACTGCTGGAAGGCTTGTGCCGCCAGCTCGAAGTCCTCGCTCCGAGCCCGGCCCTGTCTCGACAGCCATCGGGCCTGCAGGCCGCGCGTCTCTCCCAGGTACCGCAGGGCGAACCCCAGGCGGGGGTTGAGCTCGAGCGCCTGGCGGAGCGCCTCCGAGGCGGGTTCGAGCTCTGCCCGCGGATCCTTGCCCTGCTTCAGCGCCCAGGAGGCCCGCGTGTGGTGGGCCCTGGCCAGGGTGACCAGGAACAGGGCGTTGCGAGGGACCCGCTCGAGCGCCTGCCGACAGGCCTCCACCGCCGCGCGGCTGCTCGGGCCGGGATCCTCTCCCTGCCGCATCAGGAGCTCGGCGCGGTAGGCGTGCAGCGCGCCGAGGTTGTTGTAGGCGAAGGCCTGCTGCGGCGCGATGGCGCGGGCCTGCTCGAAGGCCGCCTGGGCCTCCTGGATCAGGGGGAAGGCTTCCTTTCCCTCCTCCCACGCCCGCTCGGCCTGCCAGAGCAGTGCTCCGCCCAGGGCGTTGTGGAGCTGGGGGATCCGGGAGTTGATGGCCAGCCCCTGGCGGTACAGGGTGATGGCCTGCCCCAGCTCCGGCTCCGCCTCACCGCCGCGGTTGTCCTTCCAGCGGGCCTGCCGCTCATACACCTGGCCCGCCTGGAAGAGGGCCACGTAGTTGCCGGGATCGATGCTCCGCGCCCGATCGAGCGCGCTCCGCGCCCGCGTGAGATCCCCCTCGGCGTCACTCCCTCCCGGCTGCGAGGCCCGCTTGAAGTACGCCGTGCCCAGGTGGAGCCACACGGACGCCTGGCTCGCGTCGAGCTCGAGGGCCGCCAGGTAGGCCTCGATCGCCCGCTGCCGGTGGCCGAGCGAGTCCACGCCGCGCTGATCCTCGAAGTCGGCCCACACCCGGAAGAGCTGCCCCAACTCCAGGTGGAACCGGTAGTCGCGCTCCTCGGGCCGGACGCGCTCGAAGGCCTCGGCGGCCTGGCGCAGCTGCTCGCCAGGCTCTTCGCCGTGCTCCTGGAGATAGCGCGCCCACTGGCGGAGCCCCAGCGCCAGCTCCATGTGGGCATCCGGGTGCTCGGGCGCGAGCGCCTGGGCCGCGCGCGCGGAGGCGAGGGCCTTCTCCAGCAGCGGCACCGCCTCGCCGCCGCCCTTCTGCGCGTGGTGCTCGGCCATCCGCCGGTGGAAGCGTGCCTCCAGCACCCGGGACTTGAAGTGGTTCGGATCCGCGGCGAGCGCCTGGGACAGCGCCTTCAGCCCCTGCTCGTAGTAGGGCTCGATCTCCCCCTGGCTGTAGAGCTCCAGGATGAGCGCGGTGAGCTGCAGCCGCGCCATGGCGTAGTAGACGGCGGGCTCGCTCTCGCCAATGTCGGCGGCGACGGCCTGGGCCTTCCGCGCGGCCTCGAGATCGCTCAGCGCCCCGGCGCGATCACCCTGGTTGCGGCGCCGGGCCGCGCGGGCCAGCAGGATATCGCCGCGCAGCAGGGGGGCCTCGTAGAACCAGGGGGTCGTCGAGTCCATGGCCTCCAGGCGGGCCAGCGCCTCTTCGTAGCGCCCCTCGTAGAAGGCCAGGAGCGCCGCCACGTACTCGGGGGACGGCGCCTCCGCGCCCTGGCTCTGCCGGAGGTAGCCCAGGGCCGGATCGCGGTAGCGGCGCTCGAGCTCCTCGCGGCGGGCCTCGCGCAGCTCGGCGTCTCGCAGGCGCTCCACCTCCAGCAGCTGCTCCTGGTAGAGCTGCCCCAGCGCCAGCGCCAGCGCATAGGCCACGCGTGCCTCGTGGTACCCGCGCTGCCAGGCGGACTCGAGCCGCAGCCGGGCGCCCTCCACGTCTCCCAGCGCGAGCAGGGCGCGCCCCAGCGCGTACTGCCCCAGGCCCTCGGCCCGCGCGCCGCCCCGGTGCACCTCGGCCTCCAGCTCGCTCAGCCTCGCGCGGAGGGCCAGGCGGTCCGCGCTCGTGTCATGCAGCGGCGCCATGGCGGAGTAGCGCGCCATGGCCTCGATGCGCTCGACCTGCTCGGTGAAGCGGCGGGAGAGCTCCTCGCGCAGGCTCACCTCGCGGCGGGCGAGCACGGCCTGGCCGAGCGCCAGGCCCACCACCAGCAGCGCGGTGGAGCCGAGGGCCACCAGGAGGCGATGCTTGCGGACCTTCTTGCGCAGCCGGTACAGCGCCCCGGCCGGGCGCGCGAGCACCGGCTCTCCGGCCAGGAACCGCTCCAGATCCTCGGCCAGGGCGCGCGCCGAGTCGTAGCGCGCCGAGCGCTCCTTCTCCAGGCACTTGAGGACGATGGCCTCCAGGTCCACCGGGAGCTCCGGAGCCAGGGCCCGAGGCGGGCGCGGCTCCTCCGTCTGGATGCGGGTGACGATCTCCAGGGCATTCACGCCGGAGAAGGGCGGCTGTCCCGTCAGCACCTGGTAGAGGGTGGCGCCCAGGCTGTAGACATCGACCCGCCGATCCAGCCGGGCCACCTCGCCCCGAGCCTGCTCGGGGGCCATGTAGTGGGGGGTGCCCAGCACCGCGCCCGTGGCCGTGTGCTCGCCGTGCCAGTCGCGCGCCAGGCCGAAGTCCATCACGTAGGGCTTGAGCGCGCCGTCCTCGGTGCGCTCCACGAGGATGTTGGAGGGCTTGAGATCGCGGTGGATGAGGCCGGCGCGGTGGGCGGCGTGCACGCCCTCGGCGACGTCCCGCATCACCAGGACCTTCTGCTCCAGGGGGAGCTCGAGCGCGAGCGGGCCCAGCGCTCGCCCCTCCACGTACTGCATGGCGATGTAGGCCCGGCCTTGGACTTCGCCCACCTCGTACATCTCGCAGACGCGCTCGTGGTGCACCCGGGCCTGGGCGCGCGCCTCGGCGAGGAAGCGCTGCGCGAGCTCGGGGGCGCCATCCCGCACGAACTTGAGGGCCACGTTGCGGCGCAGCCGCGGATCGTACGCGAGGAAGACCTGCCCCATGCCGCCCTGCCCCAGGAAGCGCACGGGCTGGTAGCGCTCCCAGTTGGGCAGCGGGAAGGCGGGCTCCCCCGGGGAAGTGCCCTGGGCGTTGCCCTGCGGCTGTTGGGTGGGCGGCTCCTGGGGCTGCGCGCCCGCGCCGGCGGCGGCCTGGCGCTGGGCCTCATCCCTCAGGGAGATGAGCGTCTCCGGCGAGAGCTGCCCGCGCTCCCGCAGCAGCTCCAGCGGGCTGCGCTGCAGGCGGAGCGCCTCCGCGCGCAGGGACTCGAGCTGTTCTCGCGTGAGAATGCCCTCGATGAGGGCCAGGTGGAGTTCATCCTCGTAGGTTGCTTGCGGGGCGCTCGGCGGCTTCACGTCATGAGCATAGGAGCAGCCCGAGCCCGGAGGGAATACGGGCTCGCCGCGTCACACCGTGGCTGCCACCGCGGCCGAGGCGGGAGCGCGGCGCATGGGCTGGGCCTTGCCGTAGGTCAGCGAGCGCCACGCCCACTCGGCGGGGCCGAAGCGGAAGCGCGCCAGCCACAGGTGGCTCAGCACCACCTGGACGGAGAAGATCCCCAGCGTCAGCGCCACGCACAGCGCGGGCCCGGCCTTGCCGATCAGCCCCAGCCCGAGCCCGTAGAAGAGCAGCAGGCTGATCACGGTCTGGCTCAGGTAGTGGGTGAGCGCCATGCGGCCCACGGGCGCGAGCACCGAGAGCAGCCGCTGCCAGCGGGCGCGCTGGAAGAGCAGGGTGAAGCCCGCCACATAGACGGCGGCAGTGCCCAGCTCGGCCAGCTGCCGCACCGGCGTCATCACCGGGAGCAGCCAGGGCATGCTCTCCAGGTTCAGCACCTTGCGGGTGACGAGCTGCATCATCACGAGCCCCACGCCGTTGCACAGCACTCCGAGCACGAGGCCCCAGAGGAGCACCTTGCGGAACAGGGGCAGGTGCTGGGCGGCGTTGTGGAAGAGCCCGCGCCGGCCCGCCACCAGGCCCAGCAGGAACCGCCCGAGGATCACGGGCAGCACGAACGGCATCATCTTGATGAAGTCCTGGAGGTAGTAGGTGGCGTTGGCGCTCACCACCTCGAGGTAGCCGCCGCTGGAGAAGGCCTCCAACGTCTGGGCCCTGAGCGCCGTGGAGCGCTCCATGGCCTCCTTGGCCGTGGCCTCGGCCGAGCCCAGCAGCTGGGGGAGGCGCATGCAGAGCATGGCGGCGGTGGAGACAATGAACACGAGGACGCCCGCCCAGATGAGCAGCGCCTTGTCCGAGCGGCTCCGGAACAGCAGCAGCCCGAAGCCCAGCAGGGCGTAGGTGCTGAGGACGTCGCCGTACCAGAGAAGGAACAGGTGCGACACGCCGATGAGCAGCAGCACTCCCAGGCGGCGGGAGTAGAGCGGGACGATGGAGGCCCCGCGCTGCTCGGCCCGCCCCAGCTGCACCGCGAAGCCCAATCCGAAGAGGAACGAGAAGATCGTGATGAACTTCCCGAAGACCAGGAACATCGTCGCGTTGCTCGCCACGGTGTCCACCAGGGACGCGTTGGCCATCAGCGCCTTCATCTGGTCGCGAGCCAGGAAGTTCCGGCCGCTGAACCACGAGCTGACGTTGGAGATGAAGACACCGCAGAGCGCGAAGCCACGCAGCGCGTCAAGGAGGGCCAGGCGCTCGCCGCCGTCGACGGGTTGGGCCTCGGAGATCGGCGGGGAGGGCGCGGGGAGGGAGGAGCTCATGTCCCCATTAAAAGCGGCCGAACCCACGCTCGACTCCCTGTATTCCCGGGCACCGCGCAGCGGTGGGAAGCCCATGCAGGGAGCTCTCAGAGATCCCTTGGGCCTCCGAGCCATGGAAAACCGGTGAGTGCCACCTCTCCGTCTTGTGTCGGGGGCCGCCGATTGTTTAACTTCATTTGAACAATCAAGGGGGCCGCATGAACGGGATCTCAGGCAGGAGCGCGCTCGTCACCGGGGGCAGCTCCGGCATCGGGTTGGCGACAGCTCGGGAGCTGTGCCGCGCCGGCGCGAAGGTGGCCATCGCCGCCAGGGGCGTGGAGCGGGGGGCGGCCGCCGCGAAGGCCTTGCGCGAGGAGGGGGGCGAGGCGTTCTTCCTTCCCGTGGACGTCTCTCGCGGGCAGGACGTCCACCGGCTGGTGGAGGCCGTGCTGGAGCGCTGGGGGCGGCTGGATCTGGCGGTGAACAACGCGTCACTCGCGGAGCTCACCCTGGCACCTACCGCGGAGCTCCCGGAGGAGGAGTTCGACCGGGTTGTCGCCGTGAGCCTCAAGGGCGTGTGGCTGTGCATGAAGCACGAGCTGCCCGCCATGCTTCGCGGGGGCGGGGGCGCCATCGTCAACATCTCTTCGGTGAACGGGCTCTCGGGGACGCCGATGGCCGCGGCCTACTGCGCGGCCAAGCATGGCGTTCATGGGCTGAGCAAGACGGCGGCGCTGGAGTACGGAGGGCAGGGCGTGCGCGTGAACGTGATCTGCCCCGGTGCTCACCGCACGCCCATGCTGGAGGGGGTGTTCTCCCGTGTGTCGCCGGGGGAGCCCGACAAGGCGGAGGCGCTGTACCGCTCTCGAATCCCCCAGGGGAGGCTCGGCGACCCCCAGGAGGCCGCTCGTGCCATCCTCTGGCTGCTGTCGGCGGACGCCTCCTACGTGAATGGCAGCATCCTGACGGTGGACGGCGGCCTGGCCGCGGGGCTTGCCTAGGACTCATGCAGAAGACACTGCTGCTCCGAGACGCCAGCCAGGTGAGGGTGCTGGCCCACCCGCTTCGCATGCGCATCATCGAGGCGCTTCGCACCCAGGAGGGCTCCCCCCGACAGGTGGCGGACGTGCTGGGGACGAAGCCCACGAGGCTCTACCACCACTTCGCCGCGCTGGAGCAGGCGGGGCTCATCACGCTGGAAGGGACGCGGCAGCGGCGCGGCGTGGTGGAGCGGCTCTACCGGCCCGCGGCCCGGCAGTTCGTGGTGGACCGGGCCCTCTTCGAGGGGCCGCAGCGCCGGCGGCGAGGAGCCAGCGTGGTGAGTGCCGCGTCGGCGATGTTCGCGGTGACGCTCGAGGAGCTGCGCTCGGGCGTCGAGGCGGGCACCATGCCCCTCACGGATCGCCAGCGCGCGGAGCTGGGATCCTTCCGGCTCGAGCTCGCCCCCGGCAAGCTCCCCTTGCTGATGCGGCGGCTCCGGGAGCTCGTCGCCGAGGCCCAGGCTGCCGAGGTAGGCGAGGGAGGCGAGCCCGTGCGCCTCACCGTGGCCCTGTTCCCCGTAGGGACGAAGGCGCCGGTTGCCTCCCGCGGGAGTCGTGGCAAGCGGGGCGGGAAGTCCTCGAAGGGAATCAGGCGCGGCGCTCTGGAGCCACCGGCAGGCCCAGCACGTACGTGATCGGCGGCTTGCCCGGCTTCCGCACCACGCCCACCTCCCAGCTGTAGCCCTCGCGCTGGAGCGACTCCGTCATGCGCCGCAGCTCCTCCGGCCGGTGCGCGCGCAGCGCGGAGACGAGCCCGTCCCAGAAGATGACCAGCGGGAACACGGGCAGCACGTACGTGAGCAGCAGCCGCGGCAGGGTGAGCGGGCGGATGAGCGGCGTGAAGAACAGGACGAGCAGGGGGATGAACAGCGCGCCGATCACCCCTTTGGGCGAGCGCTCGACCACCTCGAACACGCCGATGGGCGCCCCTTGCGCCTGGGCATCGGCCAGCACCGCGCGCGCTGCCTCCGGGCGGAAGTGATGAAGGGCGTTGAACAGGGTCCGCATGCCGCGCAGCCCGGAGGGCACCCGCATCGCGTCCACCGGCTGCTCCAGGTACTCCGTCCCGGCGGCGAGCGCGCGCTCTCGCGCCCGGACATTCGGGTACAGATCGCTCTGCACCACCCGCACCTGCCGGCCATGCTCGGACGCCAGGAGCTTGCCCAGCCGGGGCAGCGGCCCCCCACCGCCCGAGCCCAGATCGAGCACCGTGTCCGTGCCGCTCGCCTCCAGGCCTCGGAGGAGCAGGGGCACGGTCGCATCGAAGAGCCCCATCCGCTGGCTCACGGTGGCCAGGTAGTGGGTGCAGTGGTCCCGCAGTGCGGCGGGGTACCACTCCTGGTCGAGCAGCTCGAAGAGGTGGAGGCGAGGCCACAGGGTTCGAGGAGGCGTCATTGCGGTGTCCATGGCCTCAAGATGCCCATCCCGCCGGCGCCTGGCACTGACTCCTGGCGCCAGAAGGGATTGCCCCGCGCGCCAGGGTACCGCTAGACCTGGGGGCCATGTCCTCCCCCACGGTCGCCTCGCTCTCCTCCCGCCAGGTCCGTCATGCCTTCCAGGCCCTGGATGGGCTGCGCCTGCCGACGGTGAACTCGGAGCTGCTGTGCCGGGAGTTCGGCCTGTCGCGCGCCGAGCTGGAGGATCCCGAGGCGCGCCTCCCCTACGCCACGCTGGACGCGCTGATGGAGCGGGCCGTGGCGCTCAGCGGGGATGACAACCTGGGGCTGCACATGGCCAGCCTCCCGGTGGTGGATCCGGACGACATGGGCTCGGCGGTGATCGCCACCAGCCCCACCCTGGCCGAGTCTTTCGAGCGAGGCGCGCGCTACCAGCGCGTCTGGGGAGACGGAGAGCGGCTGCGCTTCGAGGAGACGGAGCGCGGCGTGCGGATGCGCTTCACCCCGGTGGGGCCGTGGCGGCCCGCGCACCGGCACCAGGCGGAGATGGCCATGGCGCAGTTCGTCCATGGCGCCCGCCTCCTGACGGGAGAGGACGTCACCCCGCTGGGCGTGCGCTTCGTGCACCCGGAGCCGAAGGACACCCGGGAGCACCGCGAGCGGTACGGCTGTGAGATCGCCTTCGAGGCCCCGGCCAACGACATCGAGTTCTCGCGCGAGGATGCCGCCCGACCGCTCCTCCACGCCGATGCGCTCGTCCACGCCATCTTCGAGCGCCAGGTCCAGAAGATCCTCAGCGCGCTGCCGGAGGAGCCGGGGGTGGCGGCGCGGGTCCGGGCGTACCTCCAGCGCTCGCTCGGGGGTGGGGACTCCTCCTTCGCGGCCGTGGCTCGCGCGCTCCACATGCCGGCGCGCACGCTCCAGCGGCGCCTGGCCGCGGAGGGGAAGAGCTATGCCAGCCTGTTGGAGGAGCTGCGCCGGGAGCGCGCCTCGAGCTTCCTGCAGCGCCGGGTGTCGATCGCCGAGGTCTCCTTCCTACTGGGCTACAGCGACCCGAGCGTCTTTCATCGGGCGTTCAAGCGCTGGTGGGGCATGAGCCCGGAGACTTTCAGGCAGCGGCACGGCGGCTAGAGTAGTGCATACTCCGCGCCGCATGCGCTACTTCGAGGACTTCCTGCCGGGTGATGTGATCGAGACCGGCTCGTACATGGTGTCGCGAGAGGAGATCCTCTCGTTCGCCCGGCAGTTCGATCCCCAGCCCTTCCACCTGGATGAGGATGCCGGGCGTCGCTCCATCTTCGGCGGGATCGTCGCGAGCGGCTGGCACACCGCCTCCATCTGCCACCGCCTCCTCGTGGAGGGCGTGATCAACAAGTCCCACAGCCTGGGCTCGCCGGGCCTGGACGAGCTGCGCTGGCTGCTCCCGGTGCGGCCCGGGGATGCGCTTCACGTGCGCGTGGAGGTGCACTCCACCACGCCCTCCCGCAGCAAGCCGGATCGTGGCGCCATCAAGTTCCGCTTGGAGGTGCGCAACCAGCGGGGCGAGACGGTGATGACCGAGCTCGCCACCTCCTTGTTCGTGCGGCGCCATCCGGCCCCGGCTGATCCGACTCATTGAGCGAATTCGTCCCCTCCTCTAGAGTCCGCCCGGGCTCCGCGGGGGCGGCCAGTTTCAGGCGCCCACCCCCCGTGCGAGCCCTTCCTCAACCCAAGGAGCAACGCGCATGCTGAACCTGAAGCCGTTGGCGGTAGGTGTGGTGCTGGCCGCTGCGAGCCACGCCCTGGCGGCCCCGCCGAAGCAGCTCGGCAAGCCCGAGGGCAAGCTCAACATCATCGCCTGGCCCGGCTATATCGAGCGCGGTGAGACGGACAAGAAGTACGACTGGGTCTCCCAGTTCGAGAAGGACTCCGGCTGCAAGGTCAACGTGAAGACGGCCGCCACCTCGGACGAGATGGTCAGCCTGATGAACCAGGGCGGGTACGATCTGGTCACCGCCTCTGGAGACGCCAGCCTGCGCCTGGTCCACGGCAAGAAGGTGCAGGAGCTCAACCTGGATCTCATCCCCTCGTGGAAGACGGTGGACGAGCGCCTCAAGAACGCGCCCTGGCACACCGTGGACGGCAAGCACTTCGGCGTGCCCTACCAGTGGGGCCCCAACGTGCTCATGTACAACACGAATATCTTCAAGGAGGCGCCCACCTCCTGGGCCGTGGTGTTCGAGCCGCAGAACCTGCCGGACGGCAAGCCCAACAAGGGCCGCGTGCAGGCCTATGACGGCCCCATCTACATCGCAGACGCCGCGCTCTACCTGATGAAGAAGCGGCCGGAGCTGGGCATCAAGGATCCGTACGAGCTCAACGAGAAGCAGTACGCCGAGGCCCTCAAGCTGCTGCGCCAGCAGAAGCAGCTCACCCACCGCTACTGGCACGACGTCACCGTGCAGATGAACGACTTCAAGAACGAGGGCCTCGCCGCCTCCAGCGCCTGGGGCTACCAGGTCAACGCCCTCAAGGCCGAGAAGCAGCCCGTCAACTCCACCATCCCCGCCGAGGGCTCCACCGGCTGGGCGGACTCCACGATGATGCACGTGAAGGCCCAGAACCCGGTGTGCGCGTACAAGTGGATGGAGTGGTCGCTCAACAAGAACCTGCAGTCCGCGCTGGCCGAGTGGTTCGGCTCCAACCCGGTGGTGCCTGACGCCTGCAAGACGCCGGCGCCCGGCGGAAGCGACTTCTGCAAGACAAATGGCTTCGAGCGCTTCGGGCAGGTCCACTTCTGGAAGACGCCCGTCGCCAAATGCGCTAGCCAGGGGACATGCGTGCCTTACAGCAAGTGGACGCAGGACTACATCGCCATCATGGGCGGCCGCTGAGTGACGTGAGCACCGCCGTCGAGCTCAGACAGGTCAGTCGGCACTACGGCGCCGTCCGCGCCGTGGACGCCGTCTCCCTGTCCATCCAGGACGGGGAGTTCTTCTCCCTGCTGGGGCCCTCGGGCTCCGGGAAGACGACGTGCCTGCGCCTGATCGCCGGCTTCGAGCAGCCCACCTCCGGCAGCCTCCTGCTCCACGGGCAGGAGGCCGCCGGCGTCCCTCCCTACGAGCGGGACGTGAACACCGTGTTCCAGGACTACGCCCTGTTCCCGCACATGAGCGTGCGGGACAACGTGGCCTATGGGCTCATGGTGAAGGGGGTGGAGAAGCGCAAGCGCCACGCGGAGGCCGAGGCCGCGCTGGAGCTGGTGGCGCTCAAGGGCTTCGGCCAGCGCCGCCCCGCCGAGCTGTCCGGCGGCCAGCGCCAGCGCGTGGCCCTGGCGCGCGCCGTCATCAACAAGCCGCGCGTGCTGCTGTTGGATGAGCCGCTCGGCGCGCTGGATCTGCGGCTGCGCGAGCAGATGCAGACGGAGCTCAAGTCCCTGCAGCGCCGGCTGGGCATCACCTTCATCTACGTCACCCACGATCAGGGAGAGGCCCTCTCCATGTCGGATCGGGTGGCCGTCTTCAACAACGGCCGGATCGAGCAGGTGGACACGCCCAGGGGGCTGTACACGAAGCCCCGCACGGTGTTCGTCGCCCGCTTCGTGGGCGCCTCCAACGTGGTGGAGGGCGAGCTGGCGCGGCGGATCACCGGCTCGGAGCGGCCGTTCTCGGTGCGGCCGGAGCACATCCGCTTCGTCCGGGAGGCGCAGGCGGAGCACCTGGGGGTGGAGGGCACGCTGGTGGACGTGCAGTACCACGGGGCCACCAGCCGCTTCACCGTGGAGGTGCCCGGCGGCCCGCCGCTCAACGTGAGCCTCCCCAATGGCGAGGAGGAGGCGGTGCGGCCCGCGCTCGGCGAGCCGGTGCGGCTGGCCTGGTCCCGCCATGCCATGGTGGAGCTGGAGCCGGGGGCCTGAGCATGGGAACGGCGAGCGCCGGGGTCGTGCGCCCCCTCTCGAACCTGCTGTACCGGCGGAGCACGCTGCGCCTGTTCCTGCTGCTCACCCCGCCGCTGCTCTGGTTCGGCGTGGTGTACCTGGGCTCGCTCCTGGCGCTGCTGGCCCAGAGCTTCAACACCTTCGACGACTTCACCATGGCGGTGACGCCCGAGTTCACCTGGGCCAACTACCAGGCGCTGTTCGAGGAGGCCAACGCCGACATCGTCCTGCGCACGGTGGGCATGGCCGCCGCGGTGACGATCGCCTCCGCGCTGCTGGCCTTCCCCATCGCCTACTACGTGGCGCGCTACGCCCAGGGCTGGCGCAAGGGGTTCTTCTACGTCGCGATCATGCTGCCCATGTGGGCCAGCTACATCGTCAAGGCCTACGCCTGGACGGTCATCCTCACCAAGGGCGGCATCCTCTACTGGCTGATCGGCAACCTGGGGCTGACGGGCGCGCTGGAGTGGGTGCTGGAGCTGCCCTACGTGGGCGGCACCTCGCTCTCCACCTCCAACCTGGGCCGCTTCCTGGTGTTCACCTATATCTGGCTGCCCTTCATGATCCTGCCCGTCCAGGCCTCCATCGAGCGGGTGCCGCCCCAGCTCCTCCAGGCCTCGGCGGATCTCGGCGCCCGGCCGACGCAGACCTTCCGCACCGTCATCCTCCCGCTGGCCTTCCCCGGCGTGGTGGCGGGCTCCATCTTCACCTTCTCGCTCACGCTCGGCGACTACATCATCCCGCAGCTGGTGGGGCCGCCGGGGCTCTTCATCGGCTCCATGGTGTACACGCTGCAGGGCTCCGTGGGGAACCTGCCCCTGGCCGCGGCCTTCACCGGGGTGCCCATCCTCCTCGTCGGTGCCTACCTGGCCATGGCCAGGCGGCTGGGGGCCTTCGATGCGCTCTGAGGCGAGCTCGGCCGGCGAGCCGCGCACCCCTCCATGGTTGAAGGTGCTGGCCTGGGCCGGGCTGCTGTTCCTCCACTTCCCCATCCTGGTGGTGGGCCTCTACGCCTTCAACACCGAGGAGAGCGCCTTCAGCTTCCCCCTCAAGGGCTTCACCCTGCGCTGGTTCGAGGTGGCCGCGGCGCGCGAGGATGTGCTGGAGGCCATCGGCCTGTCGCTGAAGGTGGCGGTGGCGGCCACCGCCCTGGCCCTGGTGCTGGGCACCCTGGCCGCGCTGGTGCTCGCCCGGCGCCAGTTCTTCGGCCGCGAGGCGCTCACGCTGATCTTCGCCCTGCCCATTGCCTTGCCGGGCATCATCACCGGCATCGCCCTGCTGTCCGCGTTCCGGATGTCCGAGACCCCCCTGGGCTTCTGGACCATCGCCGCCGGCCACGCCACCTTCTGCCTGGTGGTCGTCTACAACAACGTCGTCGCCCGCCTGCGCCGCATGCCGACCTCGCTGGTGGAGGCCTCCATGGATCTGGGCGCCGACGGGCTGCAGACGTTCCGCTACGTGCTGCTGCCCCAGCTGGCCACCGCCCTGCTGGCCGGCGGCATCCTCGCCTTTGCCCTCAGCTTCGACGAGATCATCGTCACCACCTTCACCGCCGGCCACGAGCGGACGCTGCCCATCTGGATGCTCAACCAGCTGGGGCGCCCGCGCGACGTGCCGGTGACGAACGTGGTGGCCCTCCTGGTGATGCTCATCACCGCCATTCCCCTCTTGCTGGCCTGGCGCCTCACCCGAGGCACCGAGCAGGTGGCCGGCAGCAGCAAGTGACGCAACCGAGGCGGCCGGCCCGGCCCCTCCCGCAGGACAAGGAGACGAGCTCATGGATGGCAAGCAGTTCATCGACGGGCAGTTCGTGGTGGGCGAGGGCGCGGTGGAGGAGATCCTCGATCCCGCCACGGGCGAGGTGCTGGCCAAGGTCCCCGAGGCCTCCCATGCGCAGATCCAGGCCGCGGTGAAGGCGGCCGAGAGGGCCTTCCCGGCCTGGGCCCGCACCCCACCCAAGGATCGGGCCACCGCGCTGCTCAAGCTGGCCGACGCCATCGAGGCCAAGGGCGCGGAGCTCGCCCGCCTGGAGTCTCGCAACTGCGGCAAGCCGTACGCCGCGGCCCTCAATGACGAGATCCCCGCCATCGCGGACGTGTTCCGCTTCTTCGCGGGCGCGGCGCGCTGCATGTCCGGCATGGCCACCGGCGAGTACGCCGCCGGCTACACCAGCATGATCCGCCGGGATCCCCTGGGCGTGGTGGCCTCCATCGCCCCGTGGAACTACCCGCTGATGATGGCCGCGTGGAAGCTGGGCCCGGCGGTCGCCGCCGGCAACACCGTGGTGCTCAAGCCCTCCGAGCAGACGCCGCTCACCACGCTGAAGCTGGCCGAGCTGATCGCTGGCATCTTCCCGCCCGGCGTGATCAACCTCGTGACGGGCCGCGGGGAGAGCGTGGGCGCGCCGCTCATCACCCATCCCCAGGTGCGCATGGTGTCGCTCACGGGCGATGTCGCCACGGGCTCGAAGGTGCTCCAGGCCGCCTCGCAGAGCCTCAAGCGGACCCACCTGGAGCTGGGCGGCAAGGCGCCTGTCATCGTCTTCGACGACGCGGACCTGGCCAGCGTGGTGTCCGGCCTGCGCGCCTTCGGCTTCTACAACGCGGGCCAGGACTGCACCGCCGCGTGCCGCATCTACGCGGGCGCCAAGGTGTATGACCGGCTGGTGGCGGACCTGAGCAGCGCCGTGTCCTCCATCAAGGTGGGCACCCAGCAGGAGGAGGGCGTGGAGATGGGGCCGCTCATCTCCGAGCGGCAGCGCCAGCGCGTGGCGGGCTTCGTGGAGCGCGCCGCGAGCCAGAAGCACATCGAGATCACCACCGGCGGCAAGCCGGGCACCGGCAAGGGCTTCTTCTTCGCGCCCACCGTGGTGGCGGGGGCTCGGCAGGACGACGAGATCGTCCGCCGCGAGGTGTTCGGCCCCGTCGTCTCCGTGACGCGCTTCGAGGAGCCGGACCAGGCCATCGCCTGGGCGAATGACTCGGACTATGGCCTGGCCAGCTCGGTGTGGACGAAGGACATCGGCAAGGCCATGAAGGTGGCGGCCGAGCTGCAATACGGCTGCACGTGGATCAACTCGCACTTCATGCTGGTGAGCGAGATGCCCCACGGCGGCATGAAGCGCTCCGGCTACGGCAAGGATCTGTCCATGTACGCGCTCGAGGACTACTCCGTCGTGCGCCACGTGATGGTGAAGTACTGACGCGACAGGGGAGCAAGATGAAGGACAACGCCAGTTTGCGCAGCCGTAGGGAGACCGCCACCCCGCGTGGCGTGTCGGTGATGGCTCCCTTCTTCGTGGAGCGCGCGGAGAACAGCGAGCTCTGGGACGTGGAGGGCCGCCGCTACATCGACTTCGCGGGCGGCATCGCCGTGCTCAACACCGGGCACCGCCACCCGAAGGTGATCGCCGCGGTGAAGGCCCAGCTCGACGCCTTCACCCACAGCGCCTACCAGGTGGTGGCCTATGAGGGCTATGTGGCGCTGGCCGAGCGCCTCAACCGGCTCGCCCCCGGCGCCTCCCCCAAGAAGACCAGCTTCTTCTCCACCGGGGCCGAGGCGGTCGAGAACGCGGTGAAGATCTCCCGCGCCGCCACGGGCCGCAGCGGCGTCATCGCCTTCAGCGGCGCGTTCCACGGGCGCACCCTGCTGGGCATGGCGCTCACCGGGAAGGTGGTGCCCTACAAGGCCTCCTTCGGGCCCTTCCCGCAGGACATCTACCACGTGCCCTTCCCGTCGGCGCTGCACGGCGTCAGCGTGGAGGACTCGCTCCGGGCGCTGCAGCTGATCTTCAAGGCGGACATCGAGCCGAGCAGGGTGGCCGCCATCCTCCTCGAGCCGGTGCAGGGGGAGGGCGGCTTCTACGTGGCGCCCCCCGAGCTCATGCGGGCGCTGCGGCGCGTGTGTGATGAGCACGGCATCCTCCTCATCGCCGACGAGATCCAGACGGGGTTCGCTCGGACGGGGAAGTGGTTCGCCATGGAGCACTACGACGTGGCGCCGGACCTGATGACCACGGCCAAGTCGCTGGCGGGCGGCTTCCCGCTGTCGGCGGTGACGGGCCGGGCGGAGGTGATGGACGCGCCGGGGCCTGGGGGGCTCGGGGGCACCTACGCGGGCAGCCCCATGTCCATCGCGGCGGCCCACGCGGTGCTGGACGTGATCGAAGAGGAGGGCCTGGTGAAGCGGGCCAACCACCTGGGCGAGGTGCTGCGCGGCCGGCTGGACGCGCTCAAGTCCCGGCAGCCGCGCATCGCCGAGGTGCGCGGGCTGGGCGCCATGCTGGCGGTGGAGCTCTGTCAGCCCGGCGGGCACACCCCGGATCCGGACTTCACCCGCGCCGCGCAGGCCCGGGCCCTCCAGCGCGGGCTGCTGCTGCTGTCCTGCGGCATCTACGGCAATGTCCTCCGCTTCCTCTTCCCGCTCACCATCCCCGAGCCCGTCTTCAACGAAGGGCTGTCCCTCCTGGAGGAGGCGCTGAGCGCGTAGGGCAGGGAGGGTGGAGCGGCCGGAGCCTGGCCTTCCGCCCCTGGCATGCTTTTCTTCGATTGCTGGAATTCAGGAATTTCAGCAATATGTGGGCTGCGTTCCCTCATCCCCCGGAGGAAGACCATGGCCCGTACGCCGCTGTTCGAGCTGTTTCGTCAGACAACCCGCATTGTGATGGCCTCGGAGCGGCAGGGAGTTCCCAGCCGCGAGGCCGCGGAGGCCATGCGCGTCTCCCGGCGCACGCTGCTCAAGGGCGCCACGGCGCTGGGCGCGGGGCTGGCGGTAGGCGGGGCTCCCCGGGCATTCGCCGGGAAGCCTGGGGGCGAGGGGCCGCTGAGCGTCGGCATCGTCGGCGCGGGCATGGCGGGCCTGGCGTGCGCGTATGATCTGAAGCGCGCGGGCCTCCTCGCGACAATCCACGAGGCGAATGATCGCCCGGGTGGGCGCATCTTCTCGATGGGCGGGGCCTTCCCCGGGCCCATCAGCTTCCCAGGGCAGGTGGTGGAGCGGGGCGGCGAGCTCATCGACACCGGGCACAAGACGATGCTCGGCTATGCGCAGGAGTTCAACCTCGCCAAGGAGGACATCCTCAAGCCTCCAGGCGAGGTGGCCTATTACTTCGGCGGCCAGCACTACCCGGAGTCCGTCGTCGTGGACGAGTACCGCGCCTTCGTGGCGGCGATGCGGACGGACATCCAACAGCTGTCGGGCGCGCCGACGGCGGACCTGCACACGCCGGTGGATCGCCAGTACGATCTGATCGATCTGCGGACGTACCTGGAGACGCGAGGGGCGGGGCCGGTGGTGAAGGCGGCGATCATCGCCGCGTACGAGGCGGAGTACGGGCTGGCGGCGCACCAGCAGAGCTGCCTCAACTTCCTCTTCTTCATCCGGGCGAACCGGCGCTCGCGCTTCGAGCCTTTCGGGGTGAGCGACGAGCGGTACCACCTGGTGGGCGGCAACCAGCAGATCCCGCGGGAGCTCGCCGCGCGGCTGCCCGGGCAGCTCCGCTATGGCGAGCGCCTGGAGGCGGTGCGCAAGACGGCGGCCGGGGCGCTCGAGCTCACCTTCCGGCGCGGCTCCACGTCGATCAGCGCCACGTATGACGCGGTGGTCCTCGCCGTGCCCTTCACCGTGCTGCGCAACGTGGCGCTGGACGCCTCGCTGGCGCTGCCGGCGTGGAAGACGCTGGCGATCCAGCAGCTGGGCTACGGGACGAACGCGAAGATGATGGTGGGCTTCAACGGCCCGGTGTGGGCGGAGCACGGCAGCAACGGCGCCTCATACTCGGATCTGCCGAACCACCAGGCCACCTGGGAGACGAACCCCATCCACGCCACCTCGCAGAGCGCGGTGCTCACGGACTACTCGAGCGCGGCGCGCGGGGCGGCGCTGGATCCGCGCAACGTGGCGCGCGAGGCCGAGCGCTTCGTGGCCGATCTCGACAAGGTGTACCCGGGCGCCGCGCAGCGCGTGACGCGGGACGCGAATGGGAAGATCCTGGCGCACCTGGAGCACTGGCCGTCCAACCCGAACGTGCTGGGCAGCTACACCTGCTACACGCCGGGCCAGTTCACCACGATCTGCGAGAACGAGGGCAAGCCGGTGGGCAACCTCTTCTTCGCGGGCGAGCACGCCAACTCGTTCTACTGGTGGCAGGGCTTCATGGAGGGCGCGGCGCTGTCCGGAAAGGACACGGCCTCGGCGCTCCTCGCGAAGGTCAGCGCCGGGGAGCTGTAGCGAGCGCGCCGAGCCGCCCCTCAGCCACCCCCCCGGAGGATGGCCTCCAGGTTGCTCTTCGCCGCGGAGAGCTTCTGGAAGGCGATCGCCAGCCGGTGGCTGATGATCTTCTTGTCGGCGCGCTGAGCGTGATCGAGCTCGCTGAGGGCCGTCTCCAGCTCCTTCTCCGCGACGGAGAGGTGGTCTTTTGCTTCCGTGATGCGCCGCTGAAGCTCGGGATCGATGGGGGGCGGAATGGGGTGTGTCCTTGGAAGGCGGGGGCGGAGCCGGCAGCGCGCCTGGCCCCAGAAAGAAGAAAGCCCGGCCTCCTGACGAGACCGGGCTGGGTTCAGGCGAAGCGTGCCTGCCTGCTCAGCTGAGCACGCGCACGTTCTCGGCCTGGAGCCCCTTCGGGCCCTTCTTCACCTCGAACTCCACCTTCTGGCCCTCGGCCAGGGAGCGGAATCCATCGCTCTGGATCGCGGTGTGGTGGCAGAACACGTCGGGACCGCCGCTGTCCTGCGTGATGAAACCGAAACCCTTCGCGTCGTTGAACCACTTCACGGTGCCACTGGTCATGACTTACTTCTTTCCATTTCAGAGGTGCGCTTGTCGCCCATCTGCTCGCTAAGACAGCGAAGTTTGAGCCCATAGCCCAGAACCGCCGCGAAGTCGAACCGTCTTCCCTCTTCTCTGGGTAGAGCGGGGGAGAGGGGCGGCGTCCCGCTGCCGGGTTCCCCAGGGGCCGAGAGCGTGGAACAGTCCTGGGGACTCTGTTTCCGAGGTGACACATGGCACGCATCGCGGTGCTTGGGGCGGGGGGCGTGGGCAGCGCGGCGGCGCGCTTCCTGGCCCGTGAGGGGCACGACGTTACGGTGCTCGAGCAGCTCGAGCCCGATCACGATCGAGGCAGCTCCTACGGCACCTCCCGCATCATTCGGAAGACGTACACGGATGGCTTCTACACGGGGCTGATGGGCGCGGCGTACCCGCTCTGGGACGAGCTGGAGCGCGAGGCTGGCGAGCCGCTGTTCGCGAGGACGGGCGGGCTGTTCTTCGGCCCCGCGGAGCACCCGGAGCTGGTGGCCATCCGCCGCGCGCTGACGGAGAACGGCGTCCCGTTCGAGGAGCTGGATCCGGCCGCGTGCGCGCGGAGGTTCCCGCGGCTCCGGCTCCTGCCGGGAGAGTCCGGCGTCTTCGAGCGGGAGGCGGGCTTCCTCCGGGCCTCCGCGTGTGTCCGCGCCAACCTCCGCCTGGCGACGGCGCACGGGGCCCAGGTGCGCGCGCGCACCGCGGTGGAGGGCATCTCGCCCGGCCCGGGAGGCATCACGCTCTCTCTGGCGGGTGGGGACTCCCTCTCGGTGGACCGGCTGATCGTCGCCGCGGGGCCGTGGACGGCACGCCTGCTCTCTCGCTTCGTCTCGCTGCCCTTCACGGTGACGCGGCAGACGTACTGCCACTTCGAGCCGGAGGGCGCGGTGGAGGAGTTCAGCGCGGAGCGGTTCCCGGTGTGGATCGACTTCGCGACGAACTTCTACGGCTTCCCGCATGACGGCCAGTCGCCGGGCGTGAAGGTGGCGTGGCACGAGATGGGGACGCCGACGGACCCGGATCGGGTGGACCGCGAGCTCCACGAGGCCGACCGCGCGCCGCTGCGCCGCTACCGCGCCGAGCACCTGCCCGGCCTGTCTCCCCGCGTCGCCCTGGAGAAGGTCTGCCTCTACACGATGACGCCGGACACGGACTTCGTGGTGGACCCGCTGCCCGGCGAGCCCCGCATCACCCTGGTGGGGGGGCTGAGCGGCCACGGCTTCAAGTTCACCGTGCTGCTCGGGCGCATCGCGGCGTGGATGGCCACGGAGCAGCGCGTGCCCTGGGCGCTCTCCCGCTTCTCCCTGGCCCGCCTGTCCCGGTAGTGCCTGTCCCGGGCTGCTGCCTTGGGAGGATCAGGGCAGCAGCTCGATGGGATCGCCGACCTGGAGCGTCCCCGGGCGGCGCACCAGGACGTTCTGCCCGAAGAGCACCTTCTTGCCGTTGCGGCGCAGCTGCGTGAGGGTGCGCAGCGGCTCTCCGTCCAGGTCCTTCACCCCCGTCTCCGGATCCACCGTGGTGAAGACGCACCGCGCGCAGGGCTTGACGATCTCCAGCTCCGCGCTGCCCACGCGCAGCCGCCGCCAGGTGTCCTCGGCGAAGGGCTCGCAGCCCTCCACCACGAGGTTGGGCCGGAAGTGCTCCACCGTGACGGGGCGGGCCAGGTGCCGGTTCAGCTCCTCCACCGAGGCCCGAGACAGCAGCAGCAGCGGGAAGGCATCGGGGAAGCCCACCCGATCCTCCGGCGAGCCATAGGTGGGATCCACCGGGCGCTGCATCTTCGCGTCCACGTACACCAGGGCCACGGGCTCACCGAGCAGCTGGGTGAACCAGCGCCCCGCGGCCTCGTCCGCGCGCGCCGCCGAGCAGCGATCTCCAAAGAGGGTGACGTCCATGCGCGGCGCATGGGCGGCAGGGGTCGGCACCCGCAGCTCGGGCATCTTCAGCCCGGACAGGCGCAGCCCGCCGTCCGTGGGCACGGCGCTCACGCGCACCAGGGAAGGGAACTCCCGCCCGGTGATGCCGGATCCATCCGGGCGGACCAGCATCCAGCGGCGATCGTGCTCCAGCCCCAGGGGCTCCGCCGTGGCTCGCGTGAGCGGCAGGCCGCGCGTGGACTTGATCGGGTGGATGAAGAGCCGGGCCAGGACGGGCATGGAAGCAGGGGCCTACG
The DNA here is from genome assembly GCA_016926755.1 of Myxococcaceae bacterium. Classification (GTDB taxonomy): domain Bacteria; phylum Myxococcota; class Myxococcia; order Myxococcales; family Myxococcaceae; genus Hyalangium. The sequence continues at coordinate 25,701 of JAFGNZ010000358.1, forward strand.
CGGCCCGAGGCAGCTTGATCCGGAAGGTGGTGCCCTTGCCCGGCGCGCTGTCCACGCTGATGTCTCCTCCGAACCCGGTGATGATGCCGTGGCAGATGGACAGCCCCAGCCCCGAGCCTCCCGGCTTCGTCGTGTAGAAGGGCTCGAAGATGTGGGGGAGGTGCTCCGCTTCGATGCCGCTGCCGTTGTCCTGGATCTCCACGAGGATCTCCGAGCCTTGCTGGCGCGTGGCGATGCGGATCATCGGCTCGGGGTGGCTCTCCGGCATGGCCTGGGCCGCGTTGACGAGCAGGTTGAGGAACACCTGCCCCAGCCCCTCCTCGCTGGCCAGGGCCGGCGGCACCTCCTGCAGCTCCAGCACCCGCTTCACGCGCGGGCCCAGGGCCTGCTCCGCGCGCGCCACGGACTCCCGGAGCACCTTGCCCACGTCCACCGCGGCGCCTTGCTGCGGGCTCACCCGGGCGAAGAGCTTGACGTCCTGGACGATCCGCTTGAGCCGGTCCGTCCCCTGGATCGCGTCCCGGCACGCCTCGAGCAGCTCCGCGGGATCCTCCAGGGGCTCCCCGGCGGCGCGCTTCTCCAGCGCCAGGCGCAGGTGGTTGAGGTTGGTGCTCACGAAGCCCAGCGGGCTGCTGATCTCGTTGGCCATCCCCGAGGCCAGCCGCCCCAGGGACTCCAGCCGGTGGGCCTGCGCCAGCCGCGTCTCCAGCAGTGCGCGATCCTCCATCTCCTGGATCAGCCGCGAGTTGGTGGCCTCCAGCTCATGCGTCCGCAGCGCCACCGCCTTCTCCAGCTCCTCCTCGCGGTTGCGGCTCTGCCGGGCCAGATCCCACTTCTGGGCCAGCGCGTGCGCCATCTGGCGCACCTCGATGTTGTCGAAGGGCTTGCGCAGGATCAGCAGCCGCTGGTTGATGCCCAGCCGCTGCGCCACCTCCTCCCACGAGTAGTCCGCGTAGGCCGAGCACAGCACCACCTGCAGATCCTCATCCGCCTTCCAGAGCCGCGCCGCGGTCTCCACGCCGTCAATGCCGGGAGGCATGCGGATGTCCACGAAGGCCAGCGAGTAGGGCCGCCCCTCGCGCGCGGCCTCCTGCACGCGCTGGATGCCCTCCTCGCCCTGCGAGGCCGAGTCCACCTCGAAGGAGTAGGCGCCGCCCGCGCGGCCCTGGGGCGCGCCGAAGATGGCCGTCTCCAGGGCGTCCAGCGAGGTGCTGCTCTCCGTGGCGTTCAGGATCTTCCGGAAGTCCTGATGGATGGAGGGGTTGTCATCGATGATGAGGATGCGGCGGCGGGGCAAGGCGGGCGTGCTCATGCGCTGGCCTGCTCGGAGGTGAGAGGAAGCTCGATGGTGAAGGTCGCCCCTTGCTGGGGGCCGGCGCTCGTGCAGGTGAGGCTACCATTCATGTCGCTGGCCGCCAGCGCGCTGGCGTGCAGCCCGAAGCCATGCCCGTCCTTCTTCGTGGTGAAACCCTGCGTGAACATGCGCGGGAGGTGCTCGGGCGTGATGCCGACGCCGTTGTCGGCCACCTGGATCCACAGCCGCCCCCGGGGCTGGACGGAGATGCGCAGGGTGAGCTGCTTGTCCGGACGTGTGCCCTTGAGCAGCGCGTGCCGTGCGTTGCTCAGCAGGTTGACCAGGATCTGCAGCAGCTTGTGGCGGTCCACCATGGTGGGGGGAACCGGAGCATACTCCCGGCGGACCTGGATCCCCAGCCGCTCGAAGGAGGTGGCGTGAAGGCGCAGCGCGTCATCGAGCAGCTCGGGCAGGCTGACCTGCTCCTCCAGGCCACCGAAGCGGGCGTACTCCTGCTGCATGCTCACCACGGACTTGATGTGCTCGACGTTCTTCGTGAGGGTTTGGACCTCCACCCACATCGTCGCCTGCTCCTCCGCGAGCTGCTTCGAGACGGCCAGGAGATACTCTGGCAGCAGCCGGCCCCTCTCGTCACGCGTCAAGAAGGCGCCCAGGTCCGCGGCGTGCTCGCGCATCAGCTCGGTGGCCCGGACAATGCCGGCCACCCGGGAGCCGTGCAGCCGCTCGGCCACCAGCGAGGCGGAGACGTTGACGCTGTTGAGCGTGTTGCCCACGTTGTGGAGCACCCCCGTGGCGATCTCCGCCATGCCCGCCTTGCGTGAGGTCTCCACCAGGGTGCGGTGCAGCTCGCTCAGCCGGGCCTCGGCCTGCCGCCGGGCCGTGGTGTCTCGCCCGAAGATCGTCACCCCCTCTGGGCGCCCGTCCTCGCCGGTGATGGGGGTGAGGGAGAAGTCCAGCGCCAGCTGGGAGTCGCCCGCCGGGTAGACGAGCTCCACGCGCACGCGCTCGCCCTGGAGCGCCCGGGCGAAGCTCTCTGGGAACTCCGGGTGGTGCTCCATGAAGCTCGGGAGGGTGAGCGGCTCGCCCAGCCGGGGCTCCTGCCCCAGGAGGCGGGAGCACCACCTGCGCATCGCCGCGTTGGCGGTCAGCAGGCGCCCCTCGGTGTCCAGCGAGCAGACGATGTCATCGGTGCTCTCCACCAGGCTGGACAGCTTGCGCTCGCCCTCGTGCTGGCTCTTCAGCGTCTGCTCGAGCGCCGCCACGGCCTGCTCGCGCGCGCGGCTGTGCAGCCAGCTCAGCCCCCACACGCCCATGTTGCACACGGCGGCGAAGACATCCCCCACCGCGAGCAGGTTGCCTCCGGTGTGGGCCACCCACCGGCTGGACTCCGAAAGGAAGAGGGGCTGGAGGACGAGCGCGTACAGGCTCATCACCGCGGCGAGGGAGAACCCGCCCCGGGCGCCGAGCAGGAAGAACGCCAGCAGCGTGAGCAGCGGGCTGATCAGGTGCGTGGCCCCGCCTGGATTGGCGAGCACGAGGTTGGAGCTGATGTAGCTGCTGGCGATGAGCAGGCACAGGGCCAGGGAGGGGAGCCGGGGAGCGCGCCGCAAGCGCAGCAGCAAGAGCGTCCCGGCATAGCCCACCGCGGAGCCCCCGGCGATCAGGCTCGCTGAGAGGCGGACCCCAGGGCGGACGAGCATCTCCTGGAGGGCCAGCAGGAAGAGCACCGCCACGCAGAGCAGGACGCTCGCGGTGATGGCGACCACGCGGGAGCGGCTGCGATCTCCCGGCGCCAGCTCGTGGGGAGCTCTCGGCAGGAAGAGCCTGTCCAGCCCCGCGGTCAGCCAGGCCCCCAGGCGGAACCCAGACACCTTGCGCCAGCCTGGAAAGCGAGTGTCCACCATCCCGGAAGTGCTGACAGTCATGGATAGAGCCTCCCCCCAACTGCGTGTCAGGAGGCCTAACGTGCTGCTCGTGGCCGGAACAGCCATGCGGTCTTCACTGTGCGCTCTTGAACAGAGCTCATGCCGGAATTCGGGCGATCTCCTCGCGCCCCTGCCACGCGCCGGACGTCTCCCTCGTACGGGGGGGTGATGGCGGAAATATTTCGTCACACCCGCGCAACGAACAGGTCACGGCTCCCCTTCAGGGTGGCACCTCGCTGCATCAGCGCCGGCACGGAGCCGGTCCTGGACGAGGGCCTGGGTGCCCCTTGGGAGAAGCGTATGCGCGGAGTTTCGCGACTGGGAGCGCTGGGCGCGCTCGTGTTCCTCGCCACGGCCTGCGGAGAGGGCCGGCCTGACGGCTGGAGCGAGGAGACGCACGGGAAGAACGCCCCGCCCGCGTATGACATCGTCTTCCCGTCGGACAAGGTTCAGCGGATCGACATCGCCATCGCGCCAGAGGACTGGCAGGCGATGCAGGACGACATGACGAGCATGCTGGGCGCGTTCGGCGCGGGTGGGGGCCCTGGAGGTGGGGGGCCGGGAGGTGGAGGCGGCGGTCCCCCGCCGGAGCTGACGGAGGCCTGCAAGGACAAGGCCTCCGGCGACGCGTGCACCGCGACCTTGAATGGCACCACCTTCACGTCCACGTGTGGCCAGCCTCCAGACGGAGCGCTGCTGTGCATCCCTCCGGGCGGACCTGGCGGGGGAGGGCCGGGGGGACCGGGGGGACCGGGGGGAGGGGGCGGCGTGGATCTCATCCCCAACACCCCGGTGTACGTGCGCTCGACGGTGCACTTCAACGGCGAGGCGTGGTGGCACGTGGGGGTTCGCTTCAAGGGGAACTCCACGCTGTCGGGAGGCTGGCGCTCCGGGGTGGGCAAGCTGCCCTTCCGGCTCAACTTCGACAAGTTCGAGCAGGAGCACCCCGAGATCGAGGACCAGCACTTCTACGGCTTCAGCAAGCTGTCGCTCTCCAGCGGCTCGGGGGATCCGTCGTACCTTCGGGACAAGGTCGCCTCGGATACCTTCCTCGCGGCCGGGGTGCCGGCGGCGCACACGAGCTTCATGGCCGTCTACGTGGACCATGGTGACGGACCCGAGTACTTCGGCCTCTACACGGCCGCGGAGGATCCGCAGGACTCGCTGGTCAACACCCACTTCGGCGATGACGAGGGCGCGCTCTACGAGGCGGATGGTGTCGGCGCCCGGTGGGGGACGTTCGATCAGGCCTCCTTCCAGGCTCAGTCCGGCGCGGCCGAGGCGGGCTGGGAGAGCATCGAGGCGGCCATCGCCGCGCTCCACGCCGATCGCAGCGACGCCGCGGCCTGGCGTGCGGGCCTGGAGGCGCGGCTGGACGTGGACGGCTTCCTGCGGTGGCTCGCCATCAACACGGTGATGGTGAACTGGGACAGCTACGGCTCCATGCCGCACAACTACTACCTCTACGCGGATCCGAGCGAGGGGAACCGGCTGCGGTGGATCACCTGGGACCACAACCTGTCCATGTCTTCCCGCCAGGCGCTCTCGCTGACGCTCTCCGAGGTCACCGCGGACTGGCCGCTCATCCGCTACCTGATGGACGAGCCGGTCTACCGGGCGAGGTACGAGCAGCTCGCGCGCGAGGCGGTTGAAGGTCCGCTCGCCGCGGCCACGATGAAGGAGCGCATGCAGGCGGCGCACGATCTGATCGCGCCCTGGGTGGTGGGAGAGAACGCCGAGCGGCAGGGCTTCACCTATACCAACCCTGAGCAGTTCGAGAGCTCCTTCAGCGGCAGCACGGGCCTGCTCTATCACGCCGAGCAGCGGGAGGCGGCGGTGCGGACGACCTTCCCATGAGCGCCCTGGCCTGGACGGGTCCCTCTCCCATGGAGCGCGCCTCGGTGGAGCTGGATCATGAGCGGCGCTTCCAGCCGACCTCCGAGGTGGTGCAGGCCTTCTTGACGGCCACGCAGGCGTTCACCGAGCCGTGCGTGTATGAGCCCGGCCGTCCGTATGCTTTCACGCGCACCACGTACTTCGACACCGAGGGGCTCTCCCTGCTGGCCTCCAGCGGGACCGGCTGCGCGCAGCGCCTGAGGCTGCGGGAGTACGCGGAGGCGGCGGAGCTCACCCGCCCTCCTGTCCTGACGGGCCTGCGGTACCTCGAGGTGAAGGCGACGACCGGGGCGCGCCGCATGAAGTCCCGCCGTCCGGTCTCGGCGGAAGAGGCGGACGCGCTGCTGGGGGGCACTCCGCTGCCAGCGGGGAGCGCGGTGGGCTCCTTGCTGCGGCAGCTCACCCACGCTCCGGTCAGGCCTTGGGTGACGACCTGGTACCGGCGCACCACCCGGGTGAACAGCGACGGCCGTGTCCGCATCACCCTCGACGAGGATCTCCTCTTCGCGCTCCCGCCCGATCCTGCCGGGCACGCTCCTCCCGCGCGCCCGTTGAAGCACGCGTCCTGCCCGCTGCTCGAAGTGAAGTGGGCAGGGCGCGCGCCGCCATGGCTCGAGCAGTCGCTCCTGCCGTTGGCCGGCTCCGAGTCCCATGGCTCGAAGTTCGAGCAGGGCATGTGCGCTCTCTTCAGCAGCGTCCTCGGACCGCTCGTGCTCAGCCCACGCTGACGGGCCGTGGCGTCCTCACTGGAACCCCTCCCAAGGACCTCTCCCTCGTGTCTGCCTCTCCTCGTCGCTCCACTGGCTGGGACCTGCTCCTCGGCATTCTTCTCCTCGTGGGCTCCTCCGCCAGCGCCCAGGCGCCCGCTCCGGAGCCTGCGCCGGAAGGCTCGGAGTCCGCGGCGCCGGAGCGCCCTGAAGTCCCCATGCAGCCGGAGGCCCCGCCGCCCGAGGACGGGCTCGTCCTCTCCACGGCGCTCGGCTCGGTGGAGGGAGGGGGGCGCCTCTCCGTGCGCGAGGCCCTGGAGGCTCCTCGCGGCGGGGCCTGGGCGGGCGAGCTCTCCGTCGCCGCCTCCCGCCTCGAGTTCACCTACCGCTGGAAGAAGCGCCTGCGCGCCGTGGTGGAGTTCGATGTGGTGGGCGATCTGGATCTGAAGGATGCGTTCGTCTGGCTGAAGATCTCCAAGGGCTTCGCCGTCCGAGCCGGCCGCTTCAAGGTGCCGCTGTCCCTGGTGGAGCTGGAGTCAGCCCAGGCGCTCCCGCTCGTTCGGCGCGGCCTGCTGCGCGACGTGCTGGATGACGCCCTGGGCTTCACCGGCCGGAGCGCCGGGGCCCAGGTGGAGTGGAAGTGCTCGGGCTGCGCGCGGGACCTGAAGCTGCGCGCGGGGGTGTGGCAGACGCGAGACTCGGACAAGAAGATCGCGCTCTCCAAGGGGCTCGGCCTCGTCCCAGCGCTTCGAGGCACGTGGGGCACGGGGAACTGGGAGGTGGGCGCCTCCGCGTTCCTGCAGCCCGCCGGGGCGAACACGAACAGCGAGCGGAACAGCTGGATGACGGGGCTGGATGTCCGGCACACGCTCCCTCTCGGCCAGGCCACCCTGCGCACCTGGGCGGAGCTCCTCACGGGGCGGGCGGCGTTCCTCGGCGGAACGGAAGGGCCCCTGCTCACCGGCCGTGCGCTGACGGCGCTGCGCCTGGGAGGGGAGGGGAAGGGCGCGGCGTACCTCGAGCCTTTCCTGATGCTCTCGGCGCTCGATCCGGATCTCGATCGCTCCGAGGACCGGGTGTGGGAGGGCGCCGTGGGCCTCAACGCGGGGCAGTGGCGGCGGTGGCGGGTGCAGGCGCAGTTCGAGCTCCGCAGCGCGGGCGCGGACGTGCCTCCCTCGCTCGTGGCGTTGGAGGAGGACCTCGCCTCGCGGCGAGCGCTGATGGTGCAACTGGAGGTGGGCTTCTGATGTTGATCGTCTTCGAGGGAATCGACGGGTCCGGAAAGACGACCCTCTCCAACCGGGTGGCGCAGGAGCTGCGCAAGGCGGGCCTCCGGGTGCGGCACGTCCGCGAGGGTGGGCAGCTGGCCTCTCCCGTCTCCGAGGCGCTGCGGGGCTTCACGCGGAACCCCGCCCACCTGGCGCTCACGCCCACGGCGGAGCTGCTGCTCTACGCGGCGCGAGAGGCCCAGCTCCTGGAGGAGGTGACGCGCCCGGCGCTGGCCGAGTACGAGATCGTCATCACCGATCGCTTCTTCTACACGGCCGAGGTGCTCGCGCGCTGGGGCCGCGGGCTCTCGGAGGAGCAGGTGCGGCCGGTGCTGGAGGCGTGCTCGCGGGGGCTGGAGCCGGACTGTGTCTTCCTCATGGATGTGGATCCGGCCCTGGCGCGCGCCCGCCGCCGCATCTCGAAGATCCTGTCGCCGAAGGCCGGGACATCCTCCCGGAAGGGGCTCGCGGGGGCCGGGCTGCAGGTGAGGCTGCGCGCGGGCTACCGCAGCCTCGCGGCCGAGTCCCCCGAGCGATGGACGCTCCTCGAGAACGCGGGGGTGCCTCTCGAAGTGCTCGTCCAGCAGGTGGTGCAGGACATCCTCCAGCTCCGTGGCGGAGGCGCCCCCGCCGCGCGAGCGCCTCGCTCCGCCCCACCGCCGGTGCGCTCCGTGGCGGAGGCGCGCGCGCGGTTCCTCCAGCACGTGGATCTCTGGAGGGTGGAGGAGCCGCCGCTGGCCGCCTGGTTTCTCTCGGGCCTGGAGGGCGCGGACATGATGGAGCGCCGGAGGCTCCTGGCCGAGCGTTGCCCCGAGCTGGTGGCGTACAGCCTCTCCGGGCTCACGGATGAGGCTGCGTGGCAGCTCCGGCGGCAGCTGGTGGAGGTGGCTCCGGGGCAGGTCATCGGCTCACTCCGCGACGTGGCGGCGGACACACCGGAGGCGTGGGAGCTCCGGGCGCGGATGGTGGCGCGAATCCCCGGGGAGGTGGCGGCGTCGCTCAACAGGATCGACTCGGAGCAGGCCTGGCAGCTGCGCGAGCGCCTCTACTTCTCGGCCTGGGAGGGGGTGATCATCTCGCTCCAAGGGCTGGACGGAGCGAGGGCGTGGAGCGAGCGGCTGCGCTGGCTCTCGGACGCTGGCGGGGAGGACGCGCTGGGCCTGGAGCGGGTGGCGCGCACGGCCTGTCGCTCCATTCGAGGGCTCGACAGCGAGCAGGCCTGGTCGTGGCGGCAGCGCGCCTGGGCCACGGCGCCGGACGAGGTGCTTCGCTCGCTGGACGGGCTGGAGAGCCCGCGGGCCTGGGAGCTCCGCGAACAGCACGCGGCGCGTGCCCCCAAGCTCGTCCTCGGTACGCTCAGCGGCCTGGACACCCCCCGCGCGTGGGCGCTGCGCGAGTCCTTCGGCGTGCAGTGCGAGGAGGTGCTGGACTCGCTCGTGGGCTTGGAGGGCACGGCGGCCTGGGGGCTGCGCACGGCGCTGGCGGACACCTGGCCCTCGGCGACGGTGAAGAGCCTGGGCCCTCTGCTGCGGACGGCTCGCGGGCGCGCCCTGGCCGAGCGGCTCCTGGCGAGCCACCCTCAGGACTTTGCCCTCCTGCGCCAGGCGGCCCGTGGCGCACCTGACACCTTCCAGGGAGCACTCCATGCCTCCGCTTGAAACCGCGCTGCAGGGGCTCGATGTCGGCCCTCACGGGCTCGCCATCTCCCAGCTCCTGCTGCGCTTCGCCCTCGCGCTGGTGCTCGGAGGGATCCTCGCCTATCGGCCCTGGCGCAAGCTCATGGCCAATGCACCCCCTGTCGTTCCCGAGGCGGCCCACACGCAGGTGCTGATCGCCGTGGCGGGAGCGCTGATGACGGCGGTGATTGGTGACAGCGTGTCCCGGGCCTTCGGCCTGGTGGGGCTGGGGGGCTTCATCCGCTTCCGCTCGGGCATCAAGGATCCGCGGGATGCGGCGGTCATGTTCGTGATGATCGGCGTGGGGATGGCGTGCGGGCTGGGGACCTTCCCGCTGGCGCTGTGCGGGACGGCGTTCTTCGCCAGCGTGCTGCTGGTGCTGGACGCGACCAGCAAGCGGCGGATGGAGGTGGTGAGGCTGTCGCTGGGGCTCGAAGACTTGAACGCAGCGCTGGCACCCCTGAAGGCGCTACACCCGGAGGCCCGCTTCCTCTCGCTCGAGCAGTCTTCCTCGTCCCCCGCGGGCACCGCCGTCGTCGAGCTCTCCGTGCCGGCCCGGACGGATGGCCTGGAGCTGCTCCAGGGGCTGCGCAGCCAGCTCCCGGGAGTCCAGAGCGCCTCCATCGATCCGGGGTGAAGAGTGGAGACGGCGGGAACCGAACCCGCGCCGGGCGGTGCGAAACTCCCAGCGGAATCGCGCCCTTACCTCGTAACCGCCCGGAACGACTTGGAATCGATATCCCGCCGCGTCCCTTGCCGTCCCGCCCCGTTCCAGCCTGTTCCGCACTCTCACGCAACACTGACGCAACATGGGCGGGGGCTCCTACGCCGCGACCGGCCCCCCACGGCTACAGGGAGCCGGCACCGGGGGGCACTCAGGCGGTCGCCGTGTCGTCGGCGCGCTTCAGCTCCAAGTCGAACATGACTTCGCCCGCATCCTTCTTCAGCGCCTTCAGCTCGGCTGCGGCCTCACTCTTGCCGAATTGCCCCCCGAGCCATCGACGCAGGTCCGTCTCCAGTTCTCCCGCCGTCTGGTAACGCGCGGCAGGCGAGCGCTGAAGGAGCTTGCTCAGCGTCACGCGCAACCCCTGGGGGAGCTTCGCGGTTGCCGCGTCGATGTCCTCCTGCGTGTAGGTCGCCGCTCGCCAGATCGTCTGCTGAACCGCAGGTTCGCAGCCGGCGAGACTGGCGCGCTTGATCGCGCGCTTCACGCGGGCAAGCTGCTTCTTCGAGAGCGCCGCCTTCACTGCTTCGGGGATACCCTCCGGGGCATCGAGCAGGTTCTTCCCCGTGGACATGTCGAGCATGACGAGCCCGAGCGTGAACAGATCCGAGCGAGCATCCACCCTGCCGCCTAGCAGCATTTCCGGCGAGGCGAAGTAGGTATCGCCCCGCGGGCGGCGCACAGTGGAGACGACGCGGCCTGGCAACCTGGAGAGTGCGAGCCCGAAGTCAGAAACCTGCACCCGGCCCTCCCAATCCACGAAGACGTGTCCCAGGTCGATCGCCCGGTGGACGATGCCCAGCGGGTTCCCCTTCTCGTCTTTCGCCGTGTGCGCGTGCTCAAGGGCGCTCGCGGCCGCCGCGCCGACGTATAGCGTGAAGAAGGGCGAGAACCATCGGTCGACTTCGGTCGCGAGCCCCATCAGGTCATTGAGAGCCTGCCCTGACGGGTGCTCGGTAATCACGTACCAAGCCCCCTCGGTCTTGTGCAGAGCGTGAACCCGAAGGATGCCCGGGTGCTGAAGGTGTGTCGCGAGCCGCACTTGCTCTTCGAGCTTCGCCCTCGCCTTGACGAAGCGCATCCCCTCCTCAGCGCCGCCACGCGGAATCCCGACCGCCTTGAGCAGCACCTTCCCGCGCGGGTGCCCTTCCGGCGTGCGACGCCGCGCCAGAAAGAGGCTCAGCCCGTGATGCGCCTCGCCCAAGTCTTCGCGGAACTCGTAAGAAACCCCA
>JAFGNZ010000359.1 GCA_016926755.1 Myxococcaceae bacterium
CACCCACGCGGGCAACTTCCTCTTCAACCGCGAGAAGCAGTTCGAGTGGCTCTCGGGGAAGATGGGCGGCCGCAAGCCGGTGGTGGTGGCTCCCTACGACGCCGAGCTCTACGGCCACTGGTGGTTCGAGGGCCCGTGGTTCCTCGACGCCCTCATCCGCAAGGCGGCCTTCGACCAGAAGACCTTCCAACTGGTGACGGCCTCGGACGACCTGGCCGAGCACCCGGAGAACCAGGTGGCCACTCCGCCCCTGAGCTCCTGGGGCGCGGGCGGCTACGCCAACATGTGGCTGGACGGCTCCAACGACTGGATCTACCGGCACCTGCACCACTGCGCCCGGCAGATGGTGGGGCTGGCCCGAGACTACCCGGAGGCCTCCTCCCTCCAGCGCCGCGCCCTCAACCAGGCGGCGCGCGAGCTGCTGCTCGCCCAGTCCTCGGACTGGGCCTTCATCATGAAGACCGGGACCATGGTGGACTACGCCGTGCGTCGCACGAAGGAGCATGTCCTGCGCTTCCTGCGGCTCCATGACCAGGTGCGCGGCGGGAATATCGACGAAGGCTGGCTGTCCCAGGTCGAGGCCCGGAACAACATCTTCCCGGAGATCGACTACCGCGTGTACCGCCCCACCTGATTGGACGCTCGGGAACAGGAAGAGCGGCGCACTGTTCTCCTCAAGCCTCCCCGCGGCGCTTTCGCTTGCGGGGTCCGGATAGCGCTTTAGCTTGGGGTAACTATGAGAATTCCAGACCCGCTTCGTCGGAGCACCCTCGTGGCCGCCCTCGTGGCGATGTGCGCCTCGGTGGCCGTGGCCCAGCAGCCGGCTTCCTCCTCGCCTCCCGCCTCCGGCAACGTCCTGCAGCCCGCGACTCGCGAGGCCCAGGCGCTGCCCACGTTGGCTCCCCTGGTGGAGTCCGTGAAGTCTGCCGTCGTCAACGTGGATGTGACGGCCCGGGTGGGCTCGGAGCGCGGCTTCGCGCAGGGCCCGCTGGATCGCTTCTTCGGCCGCCCGGATGGGAGTGGCCGTGAGCCCGTCCGCCAGGGAGCGGGCTCCGGGGTCCTCGTGAACCCCAAGGGCCTGGTGCTCACCAACAACCACGTCGTCGCGGACGCGGTCTCCATCACCGTGCGGCTCGATGACGGGCGCTCCTTCCCCGCCGAGGTGGTGGGGCGGGATCCGCTGACGGACGTGGCCCTGCTCAAGATCAAGAGCAAGGTGGAAAACCTGCCTTCGGTGGCGCTCGGGGACTCGGACGCGCTGCGAGTGGGGGACTGGGTGCTGGCCATCGGCAACCCGTTCGGCCTGGCCTCCAGCGTCAGCCTGGGCATCCTCTCGGCCAAGGCGCGCGACATCCAGTCCGGCCCCTACGACGACTTCCTGCAGACGGACGCGGCGATCAACCCGGGCAACTCCGGCGGGCCGCTGTTCAACATGAAGGGCGAGGTGATCGGCATCAACACCGCCATCGTGGGAGGCAACGGCGGCGGGAGCACGGGCATCGGCTTCGCGGTGCCCAGCAGCCTCATCACCGCGCTGCTGCCCCAGCTGGAGAAGGAGGGCTCCGTCACCCGCGGCTACCTGGGCATTGGCATCCAGGATCTGACGGCGGACATCGCCAAGGCGCTCAACCTGCCCGTCACGGAGGGCGCCATCGTCAACGACGTCTCCTCCGGCGGCCCGTCGGCCAAGGCGGGCATGAAGGCGGATGACGTCATCGTCGCCATCGACGGGAAGAAGGTCGGCTCCGCCAACGCGCTCACCCGCACCGTGGCGCTCAAGCGGCCGGGCAGCACCTCCACGCTGACCCTCTACCGCAACGGCAAGCAGCAGGAGGTGAAGGTGAAGCTGGGCACGCGGCCGGACATCGAGGGCGTCAGCAGGCGCGCGCCGCGGCAGGCCGAGGAGAGCTCCAAGGCGCGCGTGGGCCTCTCGCTGAGCGATCTGGACGCGCGCACCGCGCAGCAGGCGGGCTTCAGGAGCCGTGAGGGCGCGCTCATCACCGATGTGGTGCCGGGCTCGCCCGCGGATCGCGCGGAGCTGGCGCCGGGCATGCTGGTGGTGGAGGCCAACCGCAAGCCGGTGCGCAGCGCGGATGATCTGGCGGAGCTCATCCGCGCGACGCCCTCCGGCGGCACGCTGCTGCTGCGCGTGACGGCGCCCGGCAGCGACAGCCGGTTCCTGCGCGCCCTGCAGGTGCCCTGACGGGCGCTGCCGGACATCGCCGTGCGGCCGCTGGTGGAGCGGCGCTGAGCGCGCGCGGCCCTCAGGCCTTGGCCACGCCCGTGGGGGGCAGGGGGCGCGCCTCGGAGGAGGACGGGCGTCCGGCGTGCGGCCCGCGCTCGCGGCCCGGGTGGATCTCCATGCCGGGCTCGTACGGCGTCACCTTGTTGCGGCCGCCGCGCTTGCTGCCGTAGAGCGCCGAGTCCGCGCAGTCCACCAGCGTCTCCTGGTCGGCGGCGTCCACCGGGTAGCAGGCCACACCGATGGAGATCGTGACGTGCCCGGTGGGCTGGGAGGGCGAGGCCAGGGCGGCCGTCTCCAGCACCGCGCGCCGCAGCTTCTCGCCCACCTCCACCGCGTCCGCCTTGGAGGTCTGCGGCAGCAGCACCATGAACTCCTCGCCGCCATAGCGGGCCAGCGTGTCCACCTTGCGCACGCGGCCGCGCAGCACGTCGGACACCACGCGCAGCGTCTCGTCTCCGGCGCGGTGGCCCGCCGAGTCGTTGAGCCGCTTGAAGTGATCCACGTCCACCATGAGGATGGACAGCGGGGAGGAGTAGCGCTCGGCGCGCGCCAGCTCCGCCTCCAGGCGGTTGAAGAGGTGGCGGCGGTTGGGCGCCCCGGTGAGCGGATCCGTCATGGTGAGCTGCACCGTCTCCGCGTGGAGCCGGGCGTTCTTCACCGCCGTGGCCGCCTGATCCGCCACCGCCATGAGCAGCTCCAGCTCCTCCGGAGAGAAGCCGGCCACCTCCGGGCGCTGGAAGTTCATCACGCCCAGCAGCTTGTCCGTGTGCACCATGGGCACGGCCAGCAGCGAGCCGTGATCCGTGCCGCCCACCAGGTTGCGCTTGGCGAAGATGCTGGAGCGATCCGAGACGTCCGGCAGGTACACCGCGCGCAGCGTCTCCGCGGCGCGGCCGCAGGCGCCCTCGCCGATGGCGAAGGTGAGCCCCTCGCTGCCCCGGTGCATGGGCCAGGCGCTGCGGATCTCCAGCAGCCCCTCCGGGTTGAGCAGCATGATGGAGAAGTTGGGGATCCTCAGCCGCTCCACCACCAGCCGGGTGACGCGCTCGAGCAGCTCTCCCAGCTCCAGCGTGGCGTTGAGCGAGTGCGCCACGTCGAAGAGCAGCGACAGCTCCGTGAGGCGCTCCTCCAGCTTCTCCTTGAGGGCCAGCTTCTCCTTGGTGAGCGCCAGATCCCGGTGCGTGTCGATCTCCTCCGCCTTCATGGAGGTGAGCCGCGCCAGCATCTCGTTGAAGGCCGAGCCGAGCCGGGAGATCTCATCCGCGCCGCGCGCCTCCGCGCGCACCAGCAGATCCCCCTCCTCCGCGCGCCGCATGATGGCCGTCAGCCGGCGCAGCGGCCGGGTGAGGAAGAAGTGGAGCGAGAGCGCCGTGGCCAGCGCGAGGATGACGCCGAACAGCAGCGTCACCCCCAGCGCCCCCTGGAAGACCGAGGAGAGCTGCCGGCTCAGGAGCGGCTCGGACAGGCGCACCTGCAGCACCCCCAGGTTCTCGTCCGTGTGGCAGGCGCTGCACTCGGCCCCGCCCAGCGGGCGCACCACCTCCGTGCCCTCTCGCGCGGAGCGGGCCGTCTCCGGCATGGCCGCCGTCAGCCGCGCGCTCTCCGGGTGGAGCGTGCCCTCCTCGCCGCGCTGCCGGGACCAGCGGATGCGCCCGTCCGGCCGCAGCACGCGCAGCTCCGCCACGGACCGCAACAGCCGTGTATCCGATCCGAGCACCTCGGCTGCCGCGCTGTGTGGATGTGCGCGATCTCCCTGGGGGAGGGCAAAGGTGGAGGCGACGAACTCCGCCAGGGCCAGGGCCTCGCGGTGCGCCGCGTCCTGCACGGCCCTGCGTGTCTCCCTCCAGAAGTATCCTGCACCCAGGAGGGCGAAGATGAGGCCTGGCAAGGCAATGCTCCACAGGAGCTTTCTGCCGACAGTGTGAGGAACCAGAGCCATGTTCTCAGGAAGTGGGGCGCTGGAGCCGGCTCCAGCGGACCTACAGGGTTGGAATTGTCCGGTGGACGGCTTGGGGCTGTCAAACGGTCCTGGAAGAATTTTTCCACCGTAGTGGGGTTTTCTTGGAGAGCGGTGGCATCCTGGAAAGGGTGGGCTACCGTGAGCGTGTCATGGCCTCGTTGTTCATCACCTCCGCGCTGTTGCCTGTGCCTCATGGCTTCGCCACCCGCTCGGGAGGCGTCTCCGAGGGGCGCTATGCCTCGCTCAACCTGGGCTTCACCGTAGGGGACGTGCGCGAGCGCGTAGAGGAGAACTACCGCCGGCTGGCCGCGGCTGTCGGCGCGCCGCTGGGGGCGCTGCACACGGTGAAGCAGGTGCACGGCGACCGGGTGCTGCGGGCTTCGGGAGGGCAGGCCACCCCGGCGCTGAAGCCACGGCTGGGCGACGCGGATGCGCTCTGGACGGAGCAGGCCGGGGACTGGGTGGGCGTGTCCACCGCGGACTGCGTGCCGGTGCTGCTGGTGGATCCCGAGAAGAAGCGCGTGGCGGCGATCCACTCGGGCTGGCGCGGCACGGACGCGGATGTGTCCGCGCGCGCGGTGGAGGCGCTGGTGGCGGCCGGCTCCCGGCCGGAGCGGCTGCTGGTGGCGGTGGGCCCGGCCATCCAGCAGTGCTGCTATGTCGTCTCCTCGCAGCTGGCCGGGCACTTCGCCAAGCGCTTCGGCTCGGATGTCGTGGTGGCGCGGGGAGACGAGTTCCGGCTGGATCTGTCCCGCGCGGTGGTGCTGACGCTGCGGCGGGTGGGGGTGAAGATGGCGAACATGGACGTTCTACAGGAGTGTACCTCCTGTGACTCCGCGCGCTTCTTCTCCCACCGGCGGGACTCGGGACGCACCGGGCGTCACATCAACTTCGTTCTCAACCGCTTCTGAGGCGGGCCGTTTTCTTGACCGTCTCCGAAGGCGCTCTCTATCCTCGGCACCGGAGACCCGTGCTGAAGCTGCCTTCCAACGTCCGACGGCTGCTGGCCGTCGCGCCACTGTGCGCGCTCGCCGCGTGCGCCACCGACTCCGCCTCCCAGGCGGACCTGGTCGCGCTGAGGGCGGAGCTGCGCGCCATTCGCGAGCAGCAGGCGCGCATGGGGGAGCGGCTGGAGCGGATGGAGCGCAGCGCCTCGGTGCTCCGGGCAAAACCTTCCCAGGCCCCCGTTGCCTCGCAGGCGCCCGCGGCGGCCCCGGCCTCCCAGCCCGCGCCGGCCTCGCGGCTGGACGTGCCCGATCTCACGGTGGTGAAGCTCAAGCCGAAGTCCGAGCCCGCGCCGGCGCTGCCCACGCGCGTGGCCGTGGTGGAGCCGGACGCCGAGCAGGCGGAGCTGTTCGTCAGCGCCTCGCCCGAGCCCTCCGAGCCGGCCAGCGCGCCCGCGCCGGCGAACACGGCGGCGCTGGACGCGGAGTTCGAGCAGGCGCTGTCGGCGCTGCGCACCGGCAACGTGGAGCTCGGGGTGGCGAAGCTGCAGGCCTTCGCCGACGCCAACCCCCGGCACGCGCGCGCGGACAACGCGCTGTACTTCGCCGGGCTGGGCCTGGTGGGCCTGACGGATCACGCCGGTGGCGCGCTCGTCTTCGAGCGCCTCATCGAGACCTACCCCGCCGGCGACGCGGTGCTCGATGGCATGCTCCGGCTCGCCGAGTGCCGGCTGAAGCTCAACCAGCGGGAGGACGCTCGCGCGCTCTACACCCGCGTCATTACCCAGTTTCCAGGGACGGCCGCCGCGACCCAGGCGGAGCAGCGGCTCGCGTCCCTCTCGCCGTAGACGCTCGAAAGGAAGTTGCCTGATGCGCTCCCGGATCCTGACAGCAGTCCTCGTGGTCCTCTCCCTCGCGCCGGCGTGGTCGGCGCGCGCCCAGGAGGCGGAGGAGGAGGCCGAGGGCAGTGAGACTGAGGGCGCGGAGGTCGCCGAGGAGGCGCCGAGCGGCGCGGGGCCCCGCGTCGAGGGCTCGCGCGAGACGGCGCCCGGCGAGGTGCACACCGTCGTCCGCGGCGACACGCTGTGGGATCTGTCGCAGCAGTACCTGGGCAGCCCGTGGTACTGGCCCAAGGTCTGGTCCTACAACCC
>JAFGNZ010000360.1 GCA_016926755.1 Myxococcaceae bacterium
ACCGCGTAGGAGATGAGGCGGATGCCCTTGTCCGGATCGAACTTCTGCACGGCCTTCATCAGGCCGATGTTCCCCTCCTGGATGAGATCGCTCATCTTGATCCCGTAGGAGCGGTACTCGTAGGCCACCTTCACCACGAAGCGCAGGTTGGCGGTGACCAGCCGGTGGCCGGCGGCGAGATCCCCCTTGATGAACTTGCGGGCCAGCGCCTGCTCCTCATCCACGGTGAGCAGGGAGTAGTGGTTGATCTCCGAGAGGTACATCGCCAGGGAGCCGGAGTTCGAAGACTGCTCGTTGGACGTCTGCATGGTTGGGTTCTCCCGACTTGGGCCTCGGAAGGCCAGGGAAGTGGGTGGGTACCGCTTGACGACCGCACGCTCCGTGCCATGAGCAACCGCGGTGCCAGCCTCTTGCGCGGAAAATCCTCTGCAAAGGCGAGGGGTTGACTCGGATCCCCTCGGGACTTGGGGCTCTGGGGGTGAAAGGGTTACAGCGCGCTGCCGGAAGGTCCGGCTCCGACGATCTGTAGAAGTTGCGCCTGTGTCGGACGGTCACCTCCGGGAGCACGGATTGAGATGGGGCGTGCGCCCCTGCTTTCCAACCCTCTAACGGGGTGGTCCGGTTGTCGTCTGGGAGGTGGCGTGGCTCGAGCCCTCGGAGAGAGAGCGAGGTGGCTCAGGCGCGCGGCCGGGGGCCCGGGGTGGCGGGGGCGCGGCGTGCTTCCAGGAAGTGGCGCAGGGGCGTGAGCAGGCGCTCGGCCTCTCCTGGCGCGAGCGGCCGCTGCCCGAAGCGGGCCTCCAGGTAGCGGCGGGTGAGGGGCGCCAGCGGCTCGGCCAGGGAGTGCTGCTCGCGGACCAGGCGCGCGGTGAGCTCCTCCAGCGTCTCGTCGTCGTGGCGGCGCACGCCCGCCTCGCGCAGCATGCGCTCCACGGTGTCCACCAGCAGGGTGGCGTGGTGCGGCCTGGGCGCCAGCAGCCGCGCGGAGAGCAGGCGCCACGCCGCATAGGTGGCCAGGCCCGCCAGCAGCGCCAGGCCCCAGACGCGCGCGGGAGGCAGGCGGGCGGACGCGCGGCCCTGCTCCTTCGGCGGGCGGACGAGGCGCTGGGCCACCTCCAGCTGATCCCTCAGGGAGTAGTCGACGACGGCGGAGCGCCAGCGTGCCTCGAGGGCCTCGTACAGGCCGGTGATGAACTGGAGGGCGGCCAGGGACTGGCTGGCCCGGTTCCCGGGGGGCGTCGCGTCCACGGTGACGAAGCCCCGCCCGGGCACCAGCACGTGCGTCCACGCGTGGGCATCCCCGGCCCGGAGGATGTAGTCGTCATCCGAGCGCTCGCCGCCGAAGAAGCCCGCGGCGAGCCGCGCGGAGAAGCCCTGGGTGCGCAGCATGAGCGTGAGCGCGGTGGCGAAGTGCTCGCAGTGGCCGGCCTTGCGCACGAAGAGGAAGTCCGAGAGGGGATCCTCCACCTCGCCCGAGAGCTCCAGCGTGTACGCGTACTCGCGCTGGAGGAAGGCCGACAGCTTGCGCGCGGCGGCCTCCGGATCCTTCTCCCCGGCGAGCACCCGCTGGGCCAGCTCGGCCACGCGCGGATCCAGCTGATCCGGCAGCGCCAGGAGCTGGCCCAGCTCCGCGTCCGTCACCCTCGTGGAGGAGAGCTCCGCCGGGGGCAGGCTGGTGGCCTCGTAGGTGTAGCTGATGCCGGAAGCCACGAAGCGCACCTCCTCGCCCCCCACCTCCATCAGCGAGGTGCGCCGGCTGCCGCTGGCCATGTGCGCCACCGCGTTGCCCATGCGCGTGGGGGTCTCCAGCGCCACCAGCGTGCGGGCGCCATACGCGGGCAGCAGCTCGATGTGCTGGTGGAGCGAGCGCTCGCCGCCGGGCCGCAGCGTCACCCGCGGGCGCGAGCGCTTGGGGCCGGCGACGCTCGTCCACTCCAGCCCATCGAAGGTGTCATAGGTGCGGGCCAGCCAGTACGCGCCCAGCTGCTCCACGTGGGGAACCGGGGTGATGTGGGCGCGCAGCACCACGCGGGGGTTGCTCTTGAGGGTGCCTGCGCCGCCCAGGCGCACCGTGTCCGCCAGCCCCGTGGTGGCCCCCAGGCCCGGGGCCGCGCGCCGGGAGATCATGTTCCAGTTGAGGCGCGGGAAGAGGATGAAGAAGGCCACCGCCCCGCCGATCGCGAAGAGCAGCCCCACCGAGAGCGGGCGCACCACCGCGCGCACCGGGAGCGGCTCGCCCGCGGGGACGGCGGCCTCCACCACGGCCAGCCCCATGGAGAGGCTGGCGAGCACGCAGAAGGCCACCAGGAAGAGCGCGAAGATCAGCTCGCCGGAGAGCGCCGCGCCGCCGGCCACCATCAGCAGGCCGATCAGCTGCACCTGCCCATCCGCGCGCGCGTCCGGCGTGGACAGCATCCGGTGGCCGGAGATCAGGCCCGCGAAGGTGCACGCGGCCACCACAAGATCCAGCTGCCCCGTGTACACGGAGAGGCCCAGCATGCCGGCCACGGCCAGCAGGAGCACCGCGGCGGCCCTGGCGCGCCTGGCGAACAGGCGCCAGCCGGCCAGCGCGCACAGCAGCGCCAGGCCGAAGAGCGCCACGGCCCACACCGGGAGCTGCCCGGAGACGACCATGGAGCCGAACGCCGCCCCGGCGCCGAGATCTCGCAGCACCAGCCGCAGGCGCGAGGGCGTGCTCATGCGGCGGCCTCCTCCTCCTGGCGCAGCTGCTCGAAGCCCACCCAGGCCAGGGCGCGGAGGATGCGCCGCTGCTGGGCGCTGCCCGCCGCGGGGCGCAGGCGCTCGCCCGGCGTCTCCAGGCCCACCTCGTGGCCGGACTCGAGCAGCTCGTGGCTGAGGGCGGCCACCTCCTCGCAGCGCCGCTCCAGCGCCTCCCCGGTGAGGTGGGCCTCCACGGTGAGGAGATAGGTGCGGCGCTCCTCGCGCTCGCGCTCCACCTTGAGCAGCTTCCCGACGGCGGCGCTCTTGCGCCAGTGCACGCGGCGGGCATCCTCGGTGGGGCCCAGCTCTCTCAGGCCGGCCACGTCCCCGGTGCCGTCATTGCGGCGGGGGCTGTGCGCATCTCCAAACGGGCCCTGCAGCGCCTCACCCGGCAGCTGGCACGCGTAGCCCCGCCGGGGGAACACCAGGAGCGTGCCCTCCAGCTCGAACACGCGCGTCTTGGCGAAGAGGCCCAGCGGCCACGTGGTGGTGACCCTGACGCCGCTCAGCGAGCAGGGGCCGCGCCGGGGGGCGGTGAGATCCGCGCGGACCACGTGCTCGGCGCCCGCCCGCAGGTAGCCCACGCGCCCCTCGCCGGTGAGCGGCGTGTCGACCTCGGCCAGGGTGAGGGCGAAGGCGTGGCCCTGCTGGCGCGTGAGGGCCCAGCGGTAGGCAAAGGGCTCGCCAGCGAAGGCGGACTCGGAGCCCAGGCGGCGCACGCTCAGGTAGCGCAGGCAGCGCTCGGAGAGCACGCCGGACACCACCACCATGGACAGCAGCAGGCCCAGCACCAGGTAGAGCAGGTTGTTGCCCGTGTTGAGCGCGCCCAGGCCCACGCCCAGCGTCACCACCAGGTAGGTGCGTCCCGTGCGCGTCACCTTCAAGGTGCGCGGAGGGCGCAGCATGGCGCGCAGCCATGCCCAGAGCGCTGACAGCCGGGCGCTCACCGCGGCGCCGCCACCTTCCGGGAGAGCTCCTCGAGCAGGTGGGAGGCCTCGTCCCGGGCCGCGGCGCCCTGCACGTTGCTGCGCAGCATGAGCCGGTGCGCCAGGCAGGGCACCAGCACCGCCCGCACGTCCCCGGGCGTCACGAAGTCCCGCCCATCCCACAGGGCGTGGGCCCGGGCCGCCGAGCCCACCGCCAGCACCGCGCGCGTGGAGGCGCCCCGCTCGATGTCCCCGTGCTCGCGCGTGGCCTTCGCCAGGCGCACGATGTACTCCGCCACGGCCTCGTCCAGCCGCAGCTCGGCGGCGAGCGCGCGCAGGCCGCTCAGCTCCTCGGGCCCCGTCACCGGCTCCAGCGCCTCCACCGGGGGCGTCCGCCCGCGCGTGGTGAGCAGCCGCGCCTCCACCTCCGGCGCGGGGTGCCCCAGCGACAGCCGCATGAGGAAGCGATCCAGCTGCGAGTCCGGCAGCGGGTAGGTGCCGGTGAGATCCAGCGGGTTCTGCGTGGCCACCACCGTGAAGGGGGCGGGCAGCGGGTAGGTGGAGCCATCCAGCGACACCTGCCCCTGCGCCATGCCCTCCAGCAGCGCGGACTGGGTGCGCGGTGGGGCGCGGTTGAGCTCGTCGGCCAGCACCAGCTGCCGGAAGATGGGGCCCTGCCGGAAGGTGAAGGTGGCGCTCGTGGCGTGGAACACCTGCGCGCCGAGGATGTCGGCGGGCATCAGGTCCGCGGTGAACTGGATGCGCGCGAAGCTCAGCCCGCAGGAGCGCGCCAGCGCCTCGGCGAGTGTCGTCTTGCCGACACCCGGCACATCCTCGAGCAGGATGTGGCCGCCGGCGATGAGGCTGGTGACGGTGAGGCGGGCCTGGGCTTCCTTGCCCTGGACGACGCGCGACAGGTGGGCGGCGATCCGCTCCATGGCCGAGCGCGCGGAGGCGATGGTGGGGGCAGGGCTGAGGGCGCGAGCAGGTTGGTTCATCTCTCTGGGCAGTCTACCCGAGGCGTCCCCTTGGAGGGACGCAATGCCGGGCGGCGGCCCCCCCGGGCTTGCTCACCGCCCGGGCGGGGGAGCCTCAGGCGAGGATCTCCTCGGGGGTATAGTAGGCCCGGGGCGCCGAGCCGGTGCTCACCCCGAAGTAGCGGAACATCCGCTCCTGGTGCCCGGCCAGCCCGCGGAACCGCACCTTGTCAGCGGGCAGATCCTTGGTGAGCACCACCACCGCCGTGTCCTTGAACTCGCGCAGGTGGGCAAAGTCCAGCACCACCTCCCGAGCGCCCAGCGCATCCAGCGATTGGCGCAGCTGGCCGGCCGTGCGCCAGTCCAGTGTCCCCTCGAGCCGAAGGGTGACGCGCCCTGCAAGCTCCTCCTGGTGAATCTCCAGCCCCGCCATGGTTGTGCTCTCCCCTTTGATGCCGACTCGGTGGACGTGCCGTCAGCGGACGGACACGGTGCCTTAAGCATTTTTCGGGCCACCCAGGACTGAAAGAACCCCAGGAAATTCCAGGCAGTGGCCCCAGGCGCCGCGCACCATGCGCGCAAGGGAGGAGATTTTTCAGCTCCCCTTCGGAAAAAAGTGCGCGACTGTCCTCCAGCCGGCGGAAGGGGTGTCGCGCAGCCGTCATCCCTCGCTGGCTTCCGTCTGCTGCCGAGCACGCAGGGTCAGCTCGCGCTCCTGCTGGGCCTTCAGCTTGCGGAACTCGCGCACGACCTTGGTGGGGTAGCCGGCAAGGAACTTCTTACGGGACTCGCGCCTGGCGAGGATCTTCTTGGCCAGGCCGGGCCCCGCGTTGTAGGCCACCAGCGCGTGCTCCACCGAGCCGAAGCGCTGGATCAGGTTGGCCAGGTACGCGGTGCCCAGCTCGATGTTGGTCTCCGAGTCGAAGAGGTTGGTGGAGCGCCGCAGCGGGAAGCCGGCCTTCTCGGCCAGGTAGACGCCCGTGTCCGGCATCACCTGCATCAGCCCCATGGCGCCCACGTGGGACACCGCGTAGTTGTTGAACGAGCTCTCGCAGCGGATGAGGGCGATCACCAGCATCGGATCCACCTGGTTGCGCTTCGCCTCGCGGACGATCGCCACCGCCACGCGCCGCTGCTGGCGATCCGGCAGGCGCGAGGCCTTCACCGCCTCCACCACGCCCAGGCGCAGCGCCTCCTGGTAGTGCAGCTCGTCCTCGTAGTCCTGCAGCCGCGCGTGGGCCTCCTTGAGCGCCGCCTCCTGCGCGGCCACCCTCGCGCGCAGCTCCGCCACCTCGGGAGCCTGCGCCACCGCCCCCTCTGGGAGTTGGACCGGGAAGTTGGGGACAGCAGCCCCCGTCAACATCGCCACCGCCGCAAGCGCCACCGTCCAATGTCGCATCTCCCAACCTCCCGGCGCGCCGACCTCGCGCCCCTCGGCACCCATGCCGCGGACGTCAAGCACCTGCCGTGCCAGGGCCGGCCGGTGGCTTGCGCTTCATTAAGATCAGGGGGGCCGGGAGCCCGAGGAGGGCAGGGGTGGGGGGGCTGGTGGGTGGCAAAAATGCCCGGGTGTGGAAGCGCTTTGCCCCGCGAGAGGCTGTCGAAAGCACCGGATTGCCCCCCGCGAGGGCTTGCCGCGGAAAGACGGGCTCCCTAGCTTGGCCCACGTTCGACAAGGCGGGCAGGAGGCAGGCGGCGTGTTCTGGACGATGAGCATCATCCTCTTCGCGCTGTGGGCGCTGGGCATGATCAGCGGCTCCACGGAGGGGCTCTGGATTCACCTGTTGCTGATCTTCGCGCTGGTGGCGCTGATCCTCGCGCTCACCCAGCGCGGACGGCGGATCGCGATATGAGCGCCCCGGAGCGCCTGGAGGTGACGCTGCCGCGGGATCCTTCCGGCTTCGTGCGCCGGCAGTGCCCTGCCTGCCTGCGGATCTTCAAGACGCGCCCGAGCCGCTTCGACTCGCGCAGCGTCCACCGCAGGCTGGTGATGCTGTTCCCGTTCGAGAACCCCCACGAGGGCTATGAGCCGGTGCCCACGTGGACGTGCTTCTACTGCGGCCACCGGGCCGAGGCGGACGAGTGGCTGGTCCGCGATCACGTGGCGTACCTGGAGGAGCTCGCGCGCGGGCTGGCCAACCACGTGCGCTACGAGCAGCTCGCGCACATCTCGCGCACGCTGTCGCAGAACCCGCGGCCCACCTTCGTCGCGGTGGCGCCGGAGCCGCTCCCGGAGGGCATGCCCCTGGAGGAGGAGGATCTGCGCGCCCTCCACCTGGTGTGCTGCGACGAGGAGGTGAAGGCGCTCTGGGACTGGGACGGCCCGTTCTACTGCCCGCGCTGTGGGGCGCATCACGCCGGGCCGACTGGCCGGCAGGTGCTCCAGCTGGAGTTCATCCAGGAGTAGACGGGGCCCCGGTGCTCGAAGCAGGCTGTCCGCCCCATGCGGATGGCACGACTCGCGGCGCCGCTCGCCCTGCTGCTGGCAGCGGGGGCGGCCCGGGCGCACGACGCGGACATCATCTACGCGCAGATCCGGCGCTCCCAGGCGGACGGCCCCGAGGTGCGGGCGCTGGTGACCATGACGGCGAGCACGCTGAGCCTGCTGCTGCCAGCGGACGCGGACGGGGATGGCGCCCTCTCCCAGGCGGATCTGGAGGCGCGCCGGGCCGCGCTGGAGGTGGGGCTGTGGGACGCGCTGCCGCTGACCGCGGGGGGAGCGCCCTGCGCGCGCCAGGAGCACTCCGCCCGGCTGCGGGAGACCTACGTCGAGCTGACCGCCACCTTCAGATGCCCGCCGGGCCCGCTGCGGCAGACGTACACGGTGCTCTCCATCCTCCCGGACAACTACCGGGTGGTGCTGGGCACCTTCGGTAGCGGCGAGGCCGGCCAGCTCTTCATGGACGCGCGCCAGCCTGGCGTGGAGATCCCCGAGCGGGGCGCGGCGGCACCGAGCGTCGTCGCCCCGGGGCTCGGCGGCTGGATCCAGCTCGGGATGAAGCACATCGTCGAGGGGATCGATCACCTCGCCTTCCTGCTCGCGCTGCTCCTGGTGGGCGGCAGCTTCAAGCGGGTGCTGGCGATGGTGAGCTCGTTCACTGTTGCGCACTCGCTCACCCTGGGGGCCACGGCGCTGGGCTTCATCCTGCTGGATGAGCAGCGCACCCGCTGGGTGGAGGCGGCCATCGCCCTCTCCATCATCTATGTCGCCGCGGAGAACCTGGTGCTGCGCGAGCACCGTCACCGCGTCCTGATCACCTTCCTGTTCGGGCTGGTGCACGGCTTCGGCTTCGCCAGCGTGCTCAGCGGCTACGGGCTGGGGGAGCAGGTGGTGTCCGGGCTGCTCGGCTTCAACCTTGGGGTGGAGCTGGGGCAGGCCCTCATCGTCACGGCCTTGCTGCCCATCATGCGGCTGATCCAGCGCAGGCGTGTCGTCCACCGCTGGACGGTTCGAGTGCTCTCCACCGTCATCCTCTGTGCGGGCGCGGGCTGGTGGGTGGAGCGCCTCGGTTGAATCCCCAGGACCTCATCCCTAACTTGCGGCGGAAGGTTGCGAAGGCAGAGGGAGAAGGGGGACACAGATGGGAGCGAGGCATACTCGCTTGGCGGCCGCGCTGGCCGCGGCATGGGAGGCCGAGGTCGTCTCGGCCAGGCGCATGACGGCGCTGGCGGAGCGCGTGGGAGATCCGCGCGCGCGCGCGCGCCTGATGGTGCTGGCGGCGTTCTGCCGGGCCCATGCCTCTCGCTTGCTGGCCCGCCTGGCCGCCCTGGGGCGGGGGCCGCTGCCCGTGCCTCCCGAGGACGTGGAGGTGGGCTCGGATCTGGCCCTGGAGCTGCGCAGGGAGGGGGCCTTCGCACGCACCTCCGCCACCCGCTACGAGTCCACCGCGGAGATGGCCCGCCAGCACGCGGATCTGTCCTCCGCCTGGGTCTGCGAGCTCAACCGCACCGAGGAGCAGGACCGCTCCCGGGAGCTGCTCTCCCTGGCCGAGGGCGTGCTGCCCGCAGTGGGCCTCGAGGGCTCCGCCGCCGCCGCGCCCGCCGATTCCTAGGCCTGGGGGCGCGGCCCTGCTGACAGGCTGCCTGCCTTGGGCGTAGAACTGCGCCTCATGGCGAAGGCAGAGAGCTACAACGATCTCATCTTCCAGCTGGGGGACCTCGCGCGCGACCGCCTGCCGGGCAAGCCCAATTGCCCGCGCAGCATGGAGCGCGTCTTCCGCGCCGAGCAGGCGCTGGTGGCGCGCCGTGAGGAGCTGTCCGCGCTCGAGCAGGAGATGAACAACGAGGACGCGGCCTACCAGGACTACCTCGCCCAGCAGGAGCAGGAGCGGACCGAGCTCCAGCTGACGGTTCGCAAGTACAAGAGGGCCGTGGACGCCATCGAGGGCAAGGTGAAGGACCTGCGCAAGGCGCTGGCCAACAAGCGCGCCGAGATCCGCTACGGCGCGGATGCCCTGAAGAAGCTCGAGGCGAAGATCGGGGACATGGAGATGTCACGCCGCGATCCGCTGGAGATCAGCACCGCGCGCGACAACCTGAAGAAGAACCGGATCAAGCACATGCGCTCCACGCGCGACCTGGAGGCCATCGAGGACGATCTCAAGATGGCCCTCACCCCCCTGCCCGGCCAGCCAGGGGCGCAGGGCATCCTGGCGCACAGTCGCCTGTTGGCGATGCAGGACGAGGAGGAGGCGCGCAAGGAGGAGTTCGACCAGCGCATGGGCGAGATCGATCAGGCCATCGCCCAGAAGGAGGAGGAGATCCAGGCGGCGGAAGACTACCTGGATCAGGCGTTGTTCCTGCTGGGCGAAGAGGTATATGCCCAGCGCATCGCGGATGCGCAGCTCGCGCCGTTCTACCCGAGACTCGATCGCGCCCAGTGAGGGCCTGATCCGCTATCGGTGCTTGACGCGGGGGGCGTGTCTGCTAGATTGCGCCGCTTCCTGCCGCCCGGGATGGGCCAGGCAGCGGATTTCATTGAGTTTTTTCGCGCCACGCGCGCTCGCAGTGAGGATGACGTGAAGGGTCTGATTGGCAAGAAGATCGGCATGACCCAGGTGTTCAGCGAGGAAGGCAACCTCGTCCCGGTCACCGTGATCGACGTGAACACCTGCCAGGTGGTCGGCAAGCGCACGCCCGAGAAGGATCAGTACTCGGCGGTGACGCTCGGCTTTGGAGAGGTCCGCGAGAAGGTGCTGACCAAGGCCCAGCGGGGCTTCTTCAAGAAGAACAACGCGGCGCACCGCCGGCACCTGAAGGAGTTCCGGGTGACGCCGGAGGACGCCGCGCAGTTCAACGTCGGCGACGCGGTGAAGGCGGACCTGTTCGCCAAGGGCCAGCTGGTGGACGTGACGGGCATCACCAAGGGCCGTGGCTTCCAGGGCGTCATGCGCCGGTGGAACTTCAAGGGCTCGCAGACGAAGACGCACGGTACGCACGAGTA
>JAFGNZ010000361.1 GCA_016926755.1 Myxococcaceae bacterium
GGAGGTGTCGATGGTGTTGTTGCCGTTGCGGTCCACGCAGGCCGACAGCGTGCCGGCGTACTTGGTGACGGAGGCCGAGGAGCCCGAGCAGATGCCGCGGTTGGCCACGAAGGAGTTGCCGCTGCCATCCACCGCGGTGCGCGACGGGGAGTTGCAGTTGCCGCGCGCCGGCTTCACCGCGGGCACCGAGCCGTCCCAGTTCGTCATCAGGACCGAGTCGTAGCGGGCCACCTGCTTGCCCGTACGCGTGTCCATCTTCGTCACCGTGCCCATATCCACGTTGGCGATCCAGATGTACGGCTCGGTGCTGGAGGACGTGTTGAGTTGGAGCTGGTCGTTGTTCGGCGCGTCGTGGTTGACGCTGTCGAGCACTCCGGTGTCGAACTCCGCATCCAGCGTCCAGGTCTTCTCCGTCTGCGCTACCGCGGTAGCGGACCAGAGAAGCCCCATCAGCGCACATGCGCCCAAATGCCTGCTCTTCATGAAGTGCCTCCCGACTGTGGCGTGCGTCTTCTCCTTCTTTACAGGAAATCCAGAAAAGCTCAATAGACCGGAAGAGCCGAGAAATGCGCCAGGAGTGCGCCCCCCTGGGAAGGGGGGGGGGCGGTGCAGCCGCCGTCCACGCAGGCAGGCATCGGAACGCGGGTGTTCTGTTCTAGGCTCCAGGCACACCCACTCTCCCGTGCCCTCATGCGCTCCTTGCTCGTTCCTCATGTTCTCTGGAAGGCGCTCCTCGCCGTGATGCTGCTGTGCTCCGCGCTGCCCCCCCAGGCGCAGGCGCAGACGAAGCCTCAGCCCAAGGCGCAGGCCAAGGCGAAGGCGAAGCCCAAGGGGAAGGGGAAGAAGACCCGGGCGCAGCTCAAGGCCGAGGAGGAGGCCAGGGCCGCCGAGAAGGCGAAGGCGGAGGCGGAGGCGAAGGCCGCCGAGGAGGCGAAGGCCGCCGAGCGGGCCAGGGCCGCCGAGCGGGCCAGGGAGGAGGACAAGTCGAAGGCGGAGGAGCGGGCCAGGGCGAAGGAGCGGGCCGAGGAGCAGGCGAAGGCGGAGGCGCGGGCCAGGGAGCGGGTGAAGGCCCAGGAGCAGGAGCGGGCGGCCAGGGAGAAGGAGAAGGCCGAGGAGCTGGCGAGGGCCAAGGCGCAGGAGCGGCTGTGGGCGCCGATGCGGATCGGCCTCGGGGTGGATCTCTTCACCGAGGACTCGCGCCTGACGGGCCGCCAGTCCATCAACTCCGCCAGCAGTGACGAGTCCTTCAACTACAGCAGCGCCAGCCTGCTGTCGGCCACGCTCTCGGTGAGCTTCCCGGCGCCGGTCTCCCCCCACCGGGCGCGGGTCGGCGGAGGCGTGCGCGTGTTCGGCAACTATGGCGCGGGTGGGGATCGCCAGTTCGGCTTCGGCGTGCTCAACCAGCTGTTCGCCAGCGGCGAGTATGGCGTGCCCGTCGCGCAGAAGATGGAGGCGCTGTTTGGCGCTCGCGGAGGGGTGGCGCTGCTCATCCCCGGCCGCGAGTTCGCCCAGGAGATCGACCGGCTCCAGGAGCAGGGCGTGGACGTGTGGAGCGTGCCGCGCGTGGGCTGGTTCGGCGGGCTGTCGGTGGGGGCGCGGCGCAGGATGGGCGACCACATCCTCTTGCGCGCGGACCTGGCCGGGCAGCTCGAGCAACTCTACCTGTTCTACACGGGCCAGGAGATCAACGGCCTCGAGTTCGACAAGGACTGGAGCACGTTCGGGCTGCGCATGGGCCTGACGCTCGGCATCGAGTTCGCGCTCTAGCGCCGGATCCAGGGACTGTCGCCTTCCTGACACTGTCTGACGCCTTCCTGCAATTCCCGTTAAATCTGGGACTGGCGTGGCGCGCCCTGGGCTGCTATAGACGGCTGAAGCAATTCGAAGCAGCACATGAAGCATGGGTGCCCTGGGGGGGCCTACGGGAGGGTCGATGCCTGCAGACATTGACGAGCTGGCTCAGCGGGCAGGGTTCCCGTCGCGCGACGCGCTCGCCAAGCGGGTGCTGGAGCTGTGGACGGATCCCACCCAGAGCCACCGCAACGTCGGTATCAAGCTGCTGGAGCTCCAGCGGGGCAAGCGCAGCTGGTGGCTGAAGCGGCCCCGGGCGGCGGAGGCGCTGGCCCACGCCCTGGGGGTGGATCTGGGGATGCTCCAGCTCGTGCCGGCGGCGAGCCTGGGGCTCTTCGGGTTCGAGGACTTCCCCCAGGCCCGGGGGTTCGATCCCCGGCTGGAGGTGCCGTGCCCCCTGGGGAACGGCGACTGGTTCGAGCCCCTGGGCATGGCGGCGCGGTGGATCCTCGCGCCCCCGGGCACGGGGCAGCGCTTCACGGCCCACTTCCATCAGCACCGGCACGGGGCGCGGCTCGTGCGCGCCCCCACGTTGTCGGAGGCCGTCGCGCAGCTCACGGCGCTGGAGCCGGTGCTCCTGGAAGTCGAGCGCCCCGAGGATGAGGATCGGGCCGTCGAGCAGCAGCTGCTGGAGCGCAAGGTGCCGGTGCTCGTGATCGCCCCCTTTGCCTGCTGGGCGATGCGCAACCCTCGGCGCCTGCCGGGAGGGGTGGGCACGGAGAGCCCCCACCCGGAGGGGCCCCACTGGCCCGAGTACCGCTCCTGGCAGCCGCGCCCCGGGTGGCGCTCCCGGTTCATCGAGTGGATCTCCCAGCGGGTGGATCCCGGCGCCCACTTCCAGCCGCGCGAGCTGACGGCCTGGGTGGAGCGAGAGGATCCCCAGGAGCGGCTCTTCGCGACGCCGGCCGATCTGCTCCCGCTGTGCGCCTTCGCGCATGAGACGGGGGGGAAGGCGTGGAGGCTGGAGGCCCGGCGCGAGTTCACGGAGCAGTGGCTCAAGGATCGCCTCTCCTCGGACGAGGAGGAGACGGCCTCCCCCAAGGAGCTCTGGCTGCGCTACCAGGGCCAGGAGGCGATCCGCGCGCTGGTCCACCGCTGGTTCCAGAGCCTGGTGCCGTGGATCGCCCCGCTGCCCAGGGAGCGCTGGCTGGAGTTCCTGCCCGAGGCCCCGTTGGATCTCCAGACGGTGCAGCGGCTGACGCAGGCGCTGGTCTCCCTCAAGTCCAGGCGGGAGCGGGCGAACAAGAGCTCGGAGCTGCTGGCGGCGCTCGGCACCACCCGGAGGGAGGATGCGTTCCTGCACCTGGTCTCCGCGCGGTTCTTCCAGCCCCACGGCGCGGGGATGTGGAGCTTCCGGTATGCATGGCTGGCCAGCCTGATGGCCAAGGAGCTCGTGATGGAGGCACTTCAAACCCGCGCCCCCGAGCAGTGGGGGCACTGGCTCGTCGGTCCGGGCCGCTGGGAGCTGGTGGACGGGCTGCTGGACGAGCTCAAGGAGCGGGAGCTGCTGGAGCTCGTGGGCCGCGCCGTCGCCGGGTTCAGCCTCTCCTCGCTCGGCTCGATCGCCGCGGTGGAGGCCCTGTTCGCCGCCCTCGGGCGCCGCCTGCGGACGGAGGGCCTGCGGCTGGACGCCGCGCACGTGCTGCCCCTGTGGCAACTCCAGCACTCGACGCTCACGACCAAGATCGAGGGGGGCGCGCCCGTGCCCCTCACGCGGCCGGGGACCGCGGCCTGGAAGCCGCCGCCGCAGTGGCTGGAGGACTGCTGGGCCTGGAGCCTGCGGGTGGAGGCGCCGCCGGCCCCTCCCGCCGAGCTCGAGTGGCTCCTGCCGGGGTGGACGCGGCCCGCGCTCAACCGGCTGCCGGGGTGGATGAACGCGGTGACGCCGTCGCGGGCGCTGTTCGAGCTGGCGCCGGAGGTGGTGGCGCGCTGCCAGGCCACGGCGGTGCCGCCGCACCTGCCCTCCTTCCTGCTCCCGGCGTGCTGGCTGGCGGCCGAGGAGCACGGCTGGGCGCTGGAGGTGGAGCACCTGCGGGCCCTGACGCGCGAGCCGCGCGCGCTGGAGCACCTGCTGGAGGCGCTGAGCCAGCGCTCGGCGGAGGCGCGGCAGAAGATGGCGGCGCGGTTCTGGAAGCTCTGCCTGGAGGCGCGACCGGAGCTCTACACGCAGGAGAAGCAGGACTCGGCGCTGCGGCGCTTCATCGACGAGCACCTGGCGCCCGAGGACTTCCGCGCGACGCTCACGGACGAGCGGCTGCCGGAGTTCGCCGCCAACCTCCAGACGGTGCCCGCGCGCCTGCGGCACCTGGTGCTGAAGGAGGTGCTGACGCGCCGGCCGGACATCACGGCGAGCAGCCTGTTCAAGGAGCGGGACGAGCTGGATGCGGGGTGCCTGGAGCTGCTCCTGCCGCATCACCGCTCTGCGCGGATCCTGACGCAGTCCTTCTGGAAGCGGTTTCCGCAGCGGGCCATGGAGCTGACGCAGGAGGCGGCGCGGCGCGGGGACGAGCGCTTCCAGAACTGGGTCGAGTCGGCGCCGCTGGAGCTGTATCCCCAGCTGCTCTCGCTGCTGGAGCACTCCGCGTCGCTGCAGCCCTGGGCGCGGATGTGGCTGGCCCGCTGGCTGCCGCAGGCGGGGGCGCTGGCCGATCGCGTCCACGCGCTGTGGATGAGGAACGCGAAGGCGGCGTGACGCTATACTGGCGCTGCAAGAGGGGGGGAAACCATGGATTCAAGAGAGCTGTTTCAGCGCCGCGCCGCCCGCGCCATGCCGCAGGATCAGATCCTGGGGGTCTTCATCGAGGGCACCATCACGAGCCTCAGCGAGGAGTTCAGCCCGGCCGTGGAGGAGGCAGTCCGGAAGGCCCAGCAGCGGGCGAAGGGCTGGACGCCGTTCTTCAGGTACCCGGCGGCGGAGTGGTTGCAACTCATGGACGTGGCAGCCACCACCGCGATGCGCGAGTCGCGCGTCTCGTATGGGAAGGCGCTGGAGCGGATGGGGCAGGGGGTGGGCCGGTACATGTTCCGCACGCCGCTGGCGAAGACGTTCCACACGCTGGTGGGCAAGGATCCGCAGCGGATGGTGTCCACCTCGGTGTTCTCGGCCAAGGCGGTCTGCACCTGGGGGAACCGTCAATACGAGAAGGTGAGCCCCACGCAGGCGCGGCTCCGGCTGCGCGACGAGTTCATGGGCCCGGAGTGGGTCCAGGGGTTCTACCGGGAGTTGTTCCGCTTGAGCCCGGGCGTCTCCCCCTCCAGCACGGTGGAGGACTACGAGGAGCCGGGGATGTACTTCGCGGTGCGCTTCAGCTGGTGACGCCGCGGGTGGATGGCCAGCAGTGGGCTCCTGCCAAACTGGCAGGGCCTCAGGCGTGGCACCTGACGCCGTGCCTCGCCGTCGCGCGACTCTCCGCAATCCTCTCAGGGTGCGCTCGAAGCTGACTGAGATTCTACCCGACCGCCGTCGTCCGGGCCGGAGCTCGGCTGGTGGGGGGCTCAGCGTCTCGGGCGCGTCAAAGCTGAAGAGCGCGCGTCGACTCTGACGTGAGCGAAGACCGCGCGGCCGCTTCAGTCTCGACGCGCGCCCATCTTCGGCCCCCAGGCCTGGCCCTCGGCGCATGAGGGCGGAGCCTGCTCGCCTGCCCTGGTACGGCGATTGCTGAACAGCCGTCGCCATTCAGGGAAACCCTGCCCACATCCCCCACGTGGGCATGACAGGGGGCCGTGCATGAAGTGCCGCTATCTGCTCCAGAAGCCATGTCTTTCTTCCCTGCTCGTGCTGTTGGTGGCCTGCGGCAATCCCTCCCATGAGCAGGGGAGGGCAATGAATGACAGCCTCGCGCAGCGGGGCTTCGCGTTCACGGATGCCGATGCCGGCACCGACACCACGCCACCAGACACCCGCATCGACTCGGCCCCGCCCCTGAGGACGCGGGAGACCTCCGCCACCTTCAGCTTCTCCTTCTCCACCCCGGAGACAGGCGGGCACTTCGAGTGCAAGCTCCCCGGCAAGGTCGCGGATTTCAGCAACTGCACCAGCCCGGTCACCTACCATGAGCTCTCCCAAGGGCTGTACACCTTCACGGTCCGCGCCGTGGATGCCAGCGGCAATGTCGACCCCGTCCCAGCCGAACACTCCTGGACCGTGGACACCACCGCGCCCCTGGTCACCCTCAACCAGCCCCTCACCAATGGCAGCAACGCCACCTTCGAGTTCTCCTCCAACGAACTGGGCGCCTTCGAGTGCAGGCTCGATACAGGGGACTTCTCGCCCTGTGGGGGCGTGAACTCCCAGCGCGGCATCCAGAGCTATTCCGGCCTGTCCGACGGCACCCACGAATTCTACGTCCGTGCCATGGACGTCGCTGGCAATGTCTCCGAGCTGAAGAACCACCAGTGGACGGTGGATACCTCGCCAGACACCTCCCTCGGCGCGCACCCCGAGCCGGTGACACGGGTCTCCTCCGCCACCTTCACCTTCTTCTCCTCCGCGCTGCAAGCCGCCTTCGAGTGCAAGCTCGACACGGCGGAGTTCGGCGGCTGCTTCAGCCCCATGTTCTACAGCCCGCTCCTCGATGGGGAGCACCTCTTCGCCGTGCGCGCCATTGACCAGAGCGGGCGCGTGGACTCCTCTCCCGTCTCCTACTCCTGGCGGGTAGACACCGTGGCGCCAGACACCAGCCTCGACCTGAAACCGCCCACGCTGACCAACCAGACCTCGGCCAGGTTCCAATTCTCCTCTCCCGAAGCGGACGTCGCCTTCGAGTGCAGGTGTGACAGCTCGCCGTTCACACGCTGCGCCAACCCCTCCTCCTGCTCCGATCTGACCGAGGGCCTCCATACCTTCTCCGCTCGCGCCGTCGATGGGGCCGGCAACCGCGACTCCACCCCGGTCTCCTACGAGTGGAGGGTGGACCTCACCCCTCCCCAGGCCATCCTCAACGCCGCGTCCACGTTCGACACCCGCGCCAGCTTCACCTTCTCCGCGCTCGAGCCCGCCAGCTTCCAGTGCAGCCTCGATGGGCAGCCCTTCAGCCCGTGCCCCACCCCGGCCACCTACGAGAACCTGGCCGAGGGCGCACACTCCTTCACCGTCCGCGCCATCGACGAGGCCGGCAATCTCGGCCCCGCCTCGGCCCTGTATTCGTGGACAGTGGACTTGAGCGCGCCAGACACCAGCCTCGTGCTGCAGCCCGAGGTGGTGACGCGCTCCAAGGAAGCCTACTTCTCCTTTGTCTCCACCAAGGAGGGGAGCTCCTTCCGGTGCAGCCTGGATGGGGCCGCCTTTGCTCCCTGTCAGGACACCTACTCCCATTCCCCGCTCGCCGATGGCTGGCACACCTTCCGCGTGTTCTCCATCGATACGAACAAACGCCAGGATCCCTCTCCCGCCTTCTTCTCGTGGACGGTGGACACCCAGGAGCCAGATACCACCCTGGACGAGCATCCCCCCGCGCTGACCCACTCGCGCGAAGCCCGGTTCGTCTTCTCCTCCGATCCAGGCTCCACCTTCGAGTGCAGCCTGGAGAGCCAGGCCTATGCGCCCTGTGCCAGCCCGCTCACCTACACGGAGCTGCCGGATGGCGCTCACGTCTTCCTGGTGCGGGCCGTGGACAGGGCCCGCAACACCGACTCCTTCCCGGCAGAGTACAGGTGGATGGTGGATACCTCCCCGCCGGACATCCAGCTCAACTCACGTCCCCTGGATCCCAGCCCTGAGACCACGGCCTCCTTCTCCTTCTTCTCTCGGGCCTCGGACGTGAGCTACTTCGAGTGCAGCCTCGACGGCCAAGAGAGCGATTGGAAGTATGTCCCGTGCACGAGCCCCTTCACCGGGAACAATCTGCCCGAGGGCCCGCACTCCTTCCACGTGAGGGTCACCGACAAGGCTGGCAACTCCAGCCGCACCCCTTCGTACACGTGGAGTGTGGACACCACCGCGCCCAGGGCCAGCATCACCCACGTCGTCACGGACCCCACGCCCACGTCCTCCACGTCCCCCGACACTCCCTCGGCTACCTTCACCTTCGAGGCGAACGAGCCGAACGTCCACTTCGAGTGCCGCCTCGACAGCGCGGCCTTCGGGCCTTGCGACAGTCCCAGCTCCTATCTCAGGCTGTCCGATACCTCCCACACCTTCGCCGTCCGCGCGATCGACAAGGCTGGCAACATCGGCGCCCCGGCCACGCACGCCTGGACGGTCCCTTCTCAGGCGCTGGATACCTTTATCGACCACGCGAGCCCGGGATCGATGACGCGCCTCACCGAGGCCACCTTCCACTTCTCCGCCAACAAGGAAGTCTCCTCCTACCGGTGCAGCCTGGACAACGCCCCCGTTTCTTCCTGCTCCAGCCCGGTTGAGCTCACCGGGCTCGCCAATGACTCTCATACCTTCGTCGTGTATGCCATTGACCTGGGGGGGCGCCCGGACAACACCCCCGCCTCTCATACGTGGGTCGTGGACACCGTGGCGCCGGAGACCGCCTTCAGCCGCTGCCCGGCCGCGCTGACCCACCAGACGACGCTCCAGTTCGACTTCGAGCCGTCCGAGCCAGGGGCCGGCTTCGAGTGCAGCCTGAATGGCGCGGACTTCACCCCGTGCTCGTCTCCCCACGCGCCGCTGACGGATGGCTTCTACACCCTGGCCGCTCGCGCCGTGGACAAGGTGGGCAACATCGATCCCACCTCGGACACCTGCTCCTTCAGGGTGGATACCCAGGCGCCGGAGACCACCCTGCTGTCCAAGCCTGCTCCGGTGATTGGCAGCCCCTTCGCGGCCTTCACCTTCACCTCCGAGCCGGGGGTGAGCTTCCAGTGCAGCCTGGACGGAGCGGACTTCGCCCCCTGCACCAGCCCGGCCGAGTACTCCGAGCTGCCGGACGGCGCGCACTCCTTCTCCGTGTGCGCTGTGGATGAAGCTGGCAACGCGGATGCCACTCCCGCGGAGGTTTCCTTCAGCGTCGCCCCGGCGCCGCTGGCTCCCGTGGTGGAGCACCCGGCCATCGACGACGTGCTGGCCACGGGGACGCCCACCTTCCAGGGCTCGGCCCAGCCTGGCACCACCGTGACGGTCTTCGCCGATGACAAGCTCCTGGGCACCACGCGGGTGGATGAGGCGGGCCGCTGGAGCCTCGAGCCCACGGCCCCCCTGCCAGAGGGCCCGCACACGATGAGCGCCACGGTCACCAATGCCAACGCTCGCACCGGTCCACCCGCACCCCCGCGGACCTTCACCCTGGACACCACGTCTCCGGAGACCACCATCGACAGTGGCCCCCCTTCGCGGAGGACCCAGAAGGGGGAGGCCACCTTCACCTTCTCGTCGACGGAGCCCCGGAGCACCTTCGCGTGCAGCCTGGATGACGCGGACTTCACCCCGTGCGCCAGCCCGCTCACTCTCGAGGCGCTGGGCGCTGGCACCCACCGGCTGCGCGTGTCTGCCCGGGACGTGGCAGGGAACGTGGACAAGAGCCCCGCCGAGTACACGTGGACCCTGCGCGTCCCCCTCACGGGCCACGGAGGCGGGCTGAACTGCGGCAGCACCTCATCACAAAGCCCGGTGCTGCTCGCGCTCTTGGGACTTCTGGGATTGGCCCTGCGGGCGTCCAGCCGTTCTCCGCGCGGCGACAGGCCTTGAACTCTGCCCGGTGCAAAGCCTGGGTGACCATTGATTGCAGCCACCGCGCTCTCGTGCCGGCTGCTCACGGTGTGGGATACGCCATTTGACAAGGGAGATGAGGGGATGATTCCTTTTTCGGACTGCCTAGGTTCTTTGAGGTTTCGCGGGCCTGACGCTAGGAAATTCAAGGTCATCTATGCTGATGGAGGCGCCATCACGACGAACATTGACCTCAAGAAGGGCGTCGTAGAGGCAGTTCAAGAAGACTCGGGTTTCCGCTTCGATCTGTGCGATGAACTGGGTTCCATGGGAGCCATGAGCTGGTCACGCATGTGCGAATTGATGGCGCTGCTGGACAAGGTTTATGTTACCGACCATGACAAAGAAGAAGGTTACAGAAACGTTAAAGACAACCGGCCATGGCGGACAATCTATCGCGTTGGGGACTATCGCCTGCCGAAGATGAACCCCGATGGAACCATTGGGGACGTTGAGATCAAGGCCTGCCCTTGCTACAACTGTGGCTTTCTCTTCCCCTTTGATGCCATCCAGATCGAACATGTGAAACCGCAAGCGCGTGGGAAAGACCAAGCAGTCATCAAGGTGATGCGCCACATGGGGTTGACAGAGGCGCCAGGAAAGGGAGGGTTTTATGTAAAAAACAATGAGGTATTCAGGCGGGGGATGCGATTGCCGATTAACTCACACCTGGGCGAGGCCTTGAATCCAAAGGGCAACCGTCGAGGCGCTGCGGCTGCTGTTACGGTGGCAGATGACTGGGAGACATACCAGCGCTATACCTTGACGATAGAGGGAATGATCTTCTTGTCAGTGGTGTGTGGCATGCGTTCATTGCCCGAAGTCCAGCAGGCCTGTATGCACAGTTTTGTCAATCTGCGACCATTCTGTTCGACTTGCAATGGCAAGAAAACCGGTAATTTGACAAAGAAAATTGGTGCTATGGCCTGGAGGCACCTGGGTTGACGCTCCCTCCCTCATGCTCGTATCAAGCCCTTGGTGGGCCGTTCTGCTCTGGAGCCGCCTCCGCCTGCGTGAGGTGAAGAGCAGCTCCACAGTCGGAGAGGAGCTGGCGGGCGCGGGTGAGGTGGGCCGCGCACTGGGGCGATCCGGGGGAGCTGGCTCGACCCAGCCACAGGTGGGCCAGGGCCTCGTAGAAGGGCTGGCCCTCCTGCTTCGCGAGGCGGAGCGCCTGCTGCCAGGTGCGCTGAGCGCGAGGACGGTGTCCTTGGTACCATTCCACCTGGCCCTGGTGGAGCAACAGCTGCGGGCGGCCAATGCGGTTGGTGCGCGCCCAGGAGCGCTCGAGTTTGAGGACCCGCTGGGCCTTTTTCTCCAACTCCCTGGCCTCCTCCCGCTTCCCCGCCTCCAGAGCCAGGCCCCAGTGCGTCAGCAGCGGCTCCATCATCCCGAGCAGGAGCACCTGGCCCGCCATCCCCAGAACGAGCACGTCGTGGAGCTGCCGGGGCGTGGTGATGCGGCCCAGTGCTTCCTCGGCGGCCAGGCGGGCCGGGTGCAGGTCTCCCTTCCATAGGTACACCAGGGCCTTCGCCGAGAGCAGGGAGGCGTCGGGCAGCGGCTCGCCCTGGCCCAGAAAGTCCTTGGCGCCCCCGAGCACTTCGAGCGCCTCGGCCGCCCGGCCCCGCAGGCCCAGCACCAGCGCCTCGCCCACCAGATAGAGGACGGCCGTCTCGGGGCCCCTCAGCCGGGCCTTCCAGGCTCTCACGTGGGTGAGCATGGACTCGAAGCGTCCCGCATAGAAGTCACACGAGGCCCTCAAGAACAGGAGGATCCGCTCGATCAGTTGATCCCCCGCGCTCCGGGCCGCCTCGATCCCCTCATCGAACTGCACCCGCGCCCGCTCATGGTGGCCCTGGGTGAGCAGGTAGAAGGACTCGAACTCCATGAGCCAGGCGAACTCCTGGCCGCTCCGCGGAGAGGTGGCCCGCCGCGCACGTTGGAAATAGAGGGCCGCCAGCCGCCGCAGCCCCATCATCCCCACGATCATGCCGAGCATGCCCGTGGAGATGACGTCGGTCCGCCCGGCGCGCGCCGACAGCGTGACGGCCTGCAGCGTCAAGCCCACCATGCCCGGCTCGCTCTTCGCGAGTCTGCCTTGCCGGATGAGGTGGAGCGTCCGCGCCAGCTCCAGCAACTCCTGGCGCCGCACCGGATCCGTCTCCCGGAACAGCCCGGGCAGCAGGAGCTGGAGGAGCTGGCTCACAAGCTGTCGCAGGGTGAAGAGGCTCCAGCCCAGACGGGACTCGGGCAGGGGATGTCCGAGCAGTGAGCAGATGGCCGCCAGGTGCTCCGAAGCGGCCGGGGTGTCCATGAGCTGGTGGGCGGTCTCGGCGAGCAGCCGTTGGACCACGGCGCGCTCGAGTCGGGTGGCTCCGAGCTGCTCCTGGAGCGCGGCCGCGCGCTGGAGGAGGGCCCGGGCCTCGATGAAGGCGGCGTTGCGCAGGGCGTGCTCTCCCGCCCGGACCGACCACCAGGCTTCGCGCGCGGGCTCCCCCGCGGCGCCCCAGTGGAAGGCCAGGGCCGCCTGCTGCTCTGGCGCCACCTGCTCGAGGGCCCGCGCCACCTGGCGATGGAGCGCCGGGCAGGCCTCCGGCGCCAGCGCCGCGAGCACGCTCTCGCGAAGCTTGTCGTGGGTGAAGCGCCAGCGCTGCTCGAACGGCTCCAGGATGGCCGCCTCCGCCAGGGTGTTGAGCCAGGCCTCCAGGTCCACCTCGGGCGCCAGGGCCCGCAGCAGCTCGGGCCGGAGGGCGCGCCCGCTCACCGCCGCGAGCTGGAGGAGGGGCCAGTCCTCGGGAGCGACACCTCCCAGGCGGCGCTGGAGCAGCCGCTGTATCCCGCCCGAGATGACCTGGGAGGGGAGGGGCCCCGTGCCGATCCGCTCCAGGCCCCCCGCCTCCTCGGCCAGCACCCGCATCACCTCCACGAGGAAGAACGGGTTGCC
Organism: Myxococcaceae bacterium; assembly: GCA_016926755.1. Classification (GTDB taxonomy): domain Bacteria; phylum Myxococcota; class Myxococcia; order Myxococcales; family Myxococcaceae; genus Hyalangium. The sequence continues at coordinate 12,450 of JAFGNZ010000361.1, forward strand.
CTCCGTCTCCCGGAAGAGCAGCGCCTGGAGGTCCGGGCGCCGGCCAGCGGCCCCGATCATCGCCTCGCCGAGCTCCACGGTCGCCTGCGCCGACAGCCGCCGCAGGGGCAGCGCGTGCGCACCGGGCAGCTCGCGCGGGAGCCCCGGGCGCTCGTCGTCGCGCCAGGTGCCCACCACCAGCAGGGGCAGGGTGGGCGCCAGGGGCACGAGCGCGGCCAGCAGCTTGAGGCTCTCGCTCTGGGCCCACTGCAGGTCCTCGAGGAGCAGCACCACGGGCTGGCGCTGTCGGCGGAAGAGGCTGAGCACCACCTCCACGAGCCGGGTATGCGCCGAGGCCGCATCCAGCTCGGGCGGCTCCGGGATGGGGCGCCCGAGGAGCTGGGAGATGTCCGGGGCTGTCGGCTTGAGGACGCTCGCCTCGAGATCGCTCAGCTGGGTGACGAGCGCCAGCCCCCGCAGGGCCTCGCGCCACAGGAGGTGGGGGCCACTGGAGCCGCTCTCGGCCTGGCCGCGCAACACCGAGGCGCCCTGGATGCGCGCCAGCGTGCCCAGCTCCTCGAGCAGGCGGCTCTTGCCCACTCCGCTCTCGCCGCCCACCAGCCAGACCCCGCCCTGCCCCTGGAGGACCCGCGTCAGCTCCTCCCGGAGGGCCCGGAGCTCCGTGTCGCGTCCCACCAGCCGGGAGGCCTGCAGGAAGCTCTCGCGCGTCACCCCGGTCTCGGCGGGCAGAGGCTGCTCGCTGGCCTCGGCCAGCTCCCGGATGACTTCGAGCGCTCGGGCAGGGCGCTCGCCCAGGTCCTGCGACAGCAGCCTTCGCACCACGGCCGCGAGACGCGCCGGCACCTGGAGGCGGGACAGCTCCACGTGTCCCTCCAGCACGAGGCGCAGCAGGACGGAGCCCTTCGGAGTAGCGAAGGGATGGCATCCGGCGAAGAGCTCGTAGGCCATGATGCCCAGCGCGTAGAGGTCCGAGGCCGGCGTGGCCCGTCCCCCGCGCAGCACCTCGGGCGCGAGGTACGCCGGAGTCCCCTCCAGGGTCTCGTCGTCTTGGGGGATGCTCTCGTCTGTTGACAGGCCGAAGTCCAACACCTTGACCCTGCCATCGACCACGAGGACGTTGGACGGCTTGATGTCCCGGTGAACGATGCCTCGGCGGTGGAGATAGGCCAGGGCCTGAAGGAGCTGTACCAGGAGCTCCAACCGCGCCGGGAGCGGCTGCCGCTGCCCGGCCCGCAGGAAGTCCTCGGCGTTCTCCTGGAGCTCCATCACGAGGTACGGCTGACGCTCCTCGTCGAACCCATAATCAAACACGCTCACGATGTGAGGGTGGCGCAGCGAGGCGAGGAGCTGGAACTCCCGTGCCAGGGCGAGCCGCCGGCTCGGGCTGTCGTCGCCGAGCCCCACCCTGGCCGCGACGACACGTTTGAGACAGACGGTTCGGCCTGTCAGGCCATCCATGGCCTGGAAGACGGTGCCCATCCCTCCCTTCCCGATTGGTTTGATCAGCTGATAGCGCCGGCCGAGGAGCGCTTCACTCATGCGCTCACGCTCTAACCCACGGAGCCCGTGGAGCGGAAGCCGCTGGCCTCTCGCGTGCCCTCCGAGCCTCCAGCCTCCCGCGGATAAATGGGCGGGCGTCTCGCGGCGCGAGCTTTTCGCCGTGAGGGGTGGGCCCTACGATCCCAGGCGGCCCCAGGCGGCGCCGCGGTGGGCAGGTGCGCTGGCGGCCTGGGTCATCCGGAGGCTCGATGCAGGATGTTGTATCGCAGGTGGTGGCCAGTCTCCTGGCCGCCAGGGATTTCGAGGAAGCAGCGGTCGCGATGCTACGGCCGATACTGGAAATCGCCGGGCAGGAGCTCGCGGCGAGCAGTTACTCCCAGGGCAGGTGCAGGATCCTCCGGGGCGTGGTCCACCTGCGGCCGGGCGAGGGGTACCGCCGGCTCGCGGTGGTGGATGCCGGAGAGCGTCCGAGCACTACGGGGGACGGGGGCTCGGAGGAGGACAGGCCGCTCTTCACCTCCGCGAGCATCTGGCGGGCGGTGGTGGAGCACCGCTGTGCCGTCTCCGTGGATGTCCACCTTGGCCAGCTCCAACCGCATGCGCCCGGTGTCGTTGCCCGGGACGAGCCGGAGGTGGGGGGCGTCTTCCACAGCCGGGAGAGCCAGCAGCGGTTCCTCGCGCGTCAGGCCACCCACGTGCTGGCGCTTCCACTCCTCGCGCCAGGAGGAGAGATCGACGGGATGGCGTTCGTGGAGGCGGACTGCCGGGCGGCGGTGGGGAGGGAGTTCATCTGGCGCGGCTGCGCGGAGCGCCTCCAGCGAATCGCCGCGGTGGCGGTGCCCTACCTGAACCGACTGCCCCTGCGTCCGGTGGCGGTCTCCCGGGCCGACGACTTCCTGCCCGTGGTCGGCGCCGCGCTGGCCAACCTGATGCCCTTGTTGCGGGTGTGCGCGCAGCAGGATGAGACCCTCCTCTTCAGCGGGCCCACGGGGACGGGCAAGTCCCGGTTGGCGCGCTGGTGCCATGAGCACTCGGGGCGCGCGCGGGGCCCCTTCGAGGTGCTGGATCTGATGACGGTGCCCGAGGAACTGCAGATGGGCGAGCTCTTCGGCTGGAGGAAGGGGGCGTTCACGGGCGCGGCGCGGGAGAACCCCGGCAGCGTGGCGCGCGCCGAGGGGGGCTCGCTGTTCATCGATGAGATCGACAAGCTGTCGCTCAAGGCCCAGGCGGGGCTGCTGCGCCTGCTCGAGGAGCGCACCTTCCGGCAGTTGGGGGAGGGCCAGGGCGCGCGGCGCGCGGACGTGCGCTTCATCATCGGCACCAATGTGGATCTCCACGTCGCGGTCCGATCGGGCCAGTTCCGGGAGGACCTCTACTACCGCATCAACGTGCTGCCGTTCGTCGTGCCGCCGCTGGATGAGCGCAAGGACGAGATCCCCGGCTGGGCACACTACATGCTGAACCGGCGCCACCGGGAGCGCTCCCCGGGGGGCCAGGCGCGCGTGTCGCAGGAGGCGGAGCGGAGGCTGTGCGCCAGCTCATGGCCGGGCAGCCTGCGGCAGTTGGACAACATCATCCGCCGGGCCTACATGCTGGCGCTGGCGCAGAGCGGCAGCGCGTGGGAGGTGCGGCTGGAGGAGGAGCACGTGGCGCGGGCGCTGGCCTACGAACAGAGGCGAGGACCGGCGCCGCTGATGGAGGCGATGCAGGCGGCAGCGGAGTCCTTCTTTCACGAGGCACAGCGGCGGGGGGAGGCGGGGCTGGCGCTGGACCTGGCCGATGCCTTCCGGGGCCTCGTGCTGGCCGTGGCGCTCCGGCGGCTCGGCATGGAGGAGGCGTTTCGCCTCCTCGGGTGCGAGCACATCCTGCGCGGCCGCAACCACCAGCGGCTGCTGCACCGGGAGCGGGAGCGGGTGGAGTCGCTCTGCGAGGCGCTCGGAAAGGAGAGCTCCCTCCTGGCCGAGCTGCGGAACGATCATCCGCAAAGCTCCAAGTGATGGCCAGTGGCTGCGCGCCCGGCTGCCGCGCGGGTGGGCAATCTCCTCCTCGGTGCCCTCATGAGCGCGACTCGGGTGAGTGAACGCCTGGAGGGACGCTTGCCGCGGCGACGTGGGTTGCGGAAAGGCCCCCTGGGCGGGTACTTTCGAGGCGGCACCTGGAGGCGTTCGGGTGTGGGCTCGGCGAAGCGATGACACACGATAACCGCTGGGCAAACCTGGTGAACACGGCCTTCCTCCTGGACCAGGCGCCAAGGAGCCCTGGCCCGGAGGGGCTCCGGCCCGCTCTCGGGATGATCGAGAGCGCGCTCGAGGTGTTTCCCGCGAGCTTGGATCCCGTGGAAGACTTTGAAGGCTATGCCGTGCGCCGGTTGCTCCTGGCGCTTCAAGCGGCCTTGTCGGAGCAGGTCTCTTCGCCTCGGGCGACAGAGGGCTGAGGCCCGATCTTTACATCCGCGTGTGGCCGATGGTGAATGAGCGGGTCTTATTGGTGTCTCCCGGGCCGGACCTCACGCCACAAAGGATGTTCCTGATGAAGCGCACGCTCTTGTTCCTCGCCTCCCTCCTGGTGCTGGCCGGATGCGGAGATCCGGTGAATTTCTCTGCCCCCATCGGCATCAACCTCAAGGCCAAGGCGGCCGATGCCAAGGACGGGGTTGTCAGCTCGGAGAAGGGCATCACCAGCGAAACGGGTAACCCCTACGGGGCGTTCATCAACGATGCCCGCGGGAAGCTGGAAGGGCGCGATCCCGCTCGCATCGAGATCTCCTCGCTCACCCTGCTGCTGGGGGGGCAGTCCACCGGAGTCACATCGCTGGAGCAGGTCTTCGCCGGGCAGGTGGATGCGTTCTTCGTGATGAACGAGACGGACAACAGCTACCCCGTGGGCAAGATCAAGGACCCCACTGGCAACGGCCCGGTGGAGTTCTCCGTGAGCTTCGACTCCGACACCATCAGCGGAGTGGACCGCTCGAAGTTGCTCGGCGGCGACTTCAAGGCGACGCTCCGGGGGCCAGCGGCCGCTGGCTTCACTCCCCCAAGCACTGCTGAAGCGAACCTCCAACTCACCTTCACCTTCGAAGCATTCGAATAGGAGATCTCCATGTCGCGCGCCCTGTCGCTCCTGTGCCTGTTCATCGTCGCCCCGCTGCTCGGCTGTAGCAGCACCGCCACCTGCCAGGAGGCGTGTGATCGGCTCTACGAATGCCTGCCGGACACCACCACGCCCAAGAGCGAGTGCGTGAACAAGTGCGAGACGGACTCGGGCAAGGGGACGGCCGAGAACCGGGACTGCATCGCCGAGGCGAGCTGCGAGAACCTCGAGAGCGGGAAGTGCCCGGATCTGATCGTTCGTTAGCGCCTGGGGTGCCACGTATCGTCGGCGGGCCGCGGCCCGGGGTGAGCGGGCCGCGGCGGGCTGCGGGGGGCTACTCGCGGAGCTTGAAGCCCCGCTCCCGGATCTGACGCCCCAACGTCCCGTCCCGGGTCTCGACCAGCGGCTGGAGGCGGCGCTCACCCTTGAGCTTGTCGAGCGTGGCCGGGTTGATCTCCTCGGTCGCGGGACCGGAGGTGATCCGGTAGAGGCGCACGCTCAGCCGGTCCAGGCTGCTCTGGAGGCTGCGCTCCGGGACGGTCACCACGATCGTGGCCTCCTTCTGCGTGTGGAAGGCGTGTCCCCGGAGCTCGTCCTCCGGGCCCCCGAAGCTGTGGGCCTCGAAGAGCTCAGGCAGGGCCTCCACCGCCAGCGTCTGGCCTCCGTCGGCCACCTCGTACACCAGGTCGCCCTTCGGCTCGTCGGAGAGCCGCGCCTCGCCCGGCAGCTCGGTGGCGCTCACCAGCTCGGAGGCGCCATCGGCGGTGACGCGCAGCACCAGCCGCAGGTGGGAGCCGCTGGCCGGCGCCTGCCGGACAGGGCCCTGCTGGGTACCGCCGCGCGCCTGCGGCGCCTGCACCTGCCGCCGGGGGGGCAGCTCGCCGGAGACGCGCTCCGGGTTCTTGAGGGCATCCTCCATCCCCTGGGCCTTCCCGCCGATCGGCGCGGGCTGGGCCTGGAGCGCCACCGTGCCGGGCCGGCTGTTCGCCCCGGGCATGGTCCCCGCGCGGGGAGCGCTCAGGGGAGAGGGCTGCGGCTGCCCCTCCGTGTGGATCCCCTGGCCCTGGGGCATGTCCGGGGTGTGCGCGAAAGCCGCTGGCGTCCCCAACATCGCCAGCGCCATGGGGAGAGCTGCCTTCTGGAACAACGACCTTCTGATCTTGAGAGACATGGGTTCAAACCTTTCGTGTATTCGTGGAAGCTCGAGTGCGCGTCATGCGGCGGCGCCTCAGGGCATGGAGTCCGACCAGGGCTTCGAGTCGTGGAGCGAGCTGTAGATCCAGTGGTAGTAGATGCGGTCCAGGGTGAAGCCGCTCCCGGCGCGGCGGATCATCCCGAACCAGCCCGGGTTGCGGATGAAGAGATCCGCCTTGCCGGCGCCGCCCTCGTAGTTGACGGCCTGGATCTGATCGGACGCCCCGATGTTCCAGTCATAGCCGTTGCCGTCGACCCAGTCCGCGGACCAGCTGCCGCTCAGCGCGGTGGAGGAGGACATCAGCGTCCCCAGGTACTGCGTTCCCCAGTCAGTGACGTTGAGGACGAAGAGATCCGCCTTGCCGTCCTTGTTCGCGTCCGAGACGACGAACCGATCACCCGTCTTCATCGTCCAGCCCGGGATGTTGGTGGCCCAGGCCGTGTTCGCGTCGTCGTCATACCGCTTGACGTAGTCCAGCGTGGTGCCCGAGGACTTCGTCAGCTCCAGGTAGGCCACGCCCCAGTCCGCGCCGTTGAAGACGTAGAGGTCATCCTTGCCGTCGCCGTCGATGTCCCCCACGAAGTGCTGGTCGTTGGCGCCCATGTTCCAGCCGGAGGCCAGCGTCGTGGTGTAGAGCTCGACGCCGCCCAGGGTCGCCCCGGTGGAGCGGATCATGCCCAGGTACTTGTAGCCCCAGTTGACGCCGTTGAAGACGTAGAGGTCCGACTTGTTGTCACCGTCGAAGTCGCCCACGTAGTACTTGTCCTGGGGCCGCATGACCCAGCCTGGGATGCTGCCGTCGTAGCGCTCCACCGTGGAGAGCGAGGTGCCGTTCGACTTGATCATCCCCATGTACTGGGTGCTCCAGCTGCTGCCGGTGAACAGGTAGAGGTCCTCCTTGGCATCGCCGTCGAAGTCGGCCACGAGGAGCTGGTCCGCCGAGCCGATGGAGCCGTAGCCGGGGAGGCTGCCGCCGTAGTGGATGACGGTCTCGAGCCCCGTGCCGTTCGAGCGCAGCAGGCCCAGCCAGCGGGTGCTCCAGCTCGTGGTGTTGAGGACGTAGACGTCGTCCTTGCCGTCGCCGTCGAAGTCGGCCACGAAGAGCTTGTCGCCCGCGGCCAGCGTCCAGAAGTAGTTGCTGTTCGGCGCGGAGGGGACCTGGTTGTTGGCGGTCCAGACGCGGTCCAGCTGGTACGGGCTGCCGCGCGAGCGGTAGATGGCCAGGTCGTTCCCGTTCTGGATGAGCACGTCGGTCCGCCCGTCCCCGTCGAAGTCGCCCGTGAAGGACTGGCTGAAGTCATGGTCGACGTTGGGGTAGAGCGACTTGCGCATGAGCGTCTGGCAGACCGGGCAGTAGTTCGGGGTGTTGCCCTTCATCCGGCAGTTGTGGACGGGGCGGTAGAGGCCGGACTCATAGGTGCCACAGCCATTGAAGATGCCCACGGTGCGGTTGCTGTCCATCCCCGCCAGCAGGGAGCTGGGGACCGCCGTGGCGGGGCTGATGAAGCGGTTCCACAGCACGGTGTCGCGGTTGACGAGCGTCGTGCAGTTGCGGGTGTTGACCTCGGCGCCCCCGTAGGCGCCCTTGCCGGAGGCCGAGTACTCGTCCCTCAGGCCGCCGATGCCATGGCCGGCCTCATGCGCGACGACCTGCCAGGACGAGGAGCGTGTCTGGACGATGTCGCGAGGGCCACGGTTGCAGCCGCCGTAGCCGGGCTCGTTGAGCAGGACGATGACGTAGTCCGCGTGGGACAGGCCGTTGTCTTCCAGGGCGGTGGTCTTCAGGTTCTCCGTGAGGTTGATGCCCAGGAAGTAGGTGTGCTGCAGCCAGCAGTGCGACCAGGCGCCGGAGTAGATGTACCGGAGCGCCGTGTTCTTGGCCGTCTGGCTGATGATGGAGTCATCGTCCGGATCGCTGGTGGTGCCGTTCTGGTCGTATTCGATCTGGCTGACGCCGGACTCCGCGGACTCCAGGTTGAGGCGGTAGACGTTGAAGCCGTTGTGTTGCTCCCGGAAGAAGTCATTGGCGAAGACGCCATTCATCACCAGGTCGCTGACCTGCGTGTTGTAGGCGGCCTGCTCGGCTGCGGTGTAGCCGTCGCCCATGACGACGACGACCTTCTTCCCGGCGTCCGGCCCGTTGTCGATCACCTTGGTACAGGTGGGCGCGACGCACTGCGCCGATGCCTCGGTTGCGAACAGGAGCGTGGCGCAGAGCACTCCCGGCAGGATGGTGATGGCTTTGGACAGCATCGTTGACTCCCCCTCTGCGTCGCGAGCGACGCGGCACGGGGCCCGGAAGGCGGGCCCGATGCCTGGAGGAACGGCAGCCCCGGAAGATCTTCCCGGGAGGGGCCAAAGAATTTCGTCGCACTCCCCCGCTGCTGCCTCTTGTTGCTCAGAACTGGCCCGACACTCCAATCATGGCCCCGCCCTTGGGCAGAGGCATGATCGACACCCCCGACACCCGGGGGAGGTCGCGGCTCCGGGGGTCGGCGTTCCACACCTCGAGCACGTGTTCGGTCGGGGAGCGCTGCAGGAAGGCATCCAGCAAGGCGGCAGAGCCGGCGATCATGAACGCCGGCCCCAGCAGCCGGTTGAGCGCGCGCGCGTCGTGCTCGGGCGAAGCGTGCGTCTCGGCCTCCAGCCATAGGGTCAATGCCACCCCCGTGCCGAGCGTGATGGCACCGCTCACCTTGCCGAAGAACCTCTTGCGCTCCTCGGTCTCCGCGATCCTCCGGAGGCGCTCCTCGGTGCGCGCCACCAGGAGCGCGCGGTCCTCATGGGCCAGGAGCCCCCGCTGGTAGTCGGCCTCTATCTCTTCTCCCTCCGTGCCTCTCAGCAGTGTCCAGGAGCCCAGCCCCGCGTTGAGGGCTCCCGCCGCCAGGTAGCTCCAGGTGGCGCCCTCGTAACCTCCCGCGCGGAGGTTGAGCCCGCCTGCCAGCCCCATCGCTGCCCCTGATGCCAGCAGCAAGGTGCCTCCGAAGAGCCGCCTCTGGCGCTGCAGCAGGCTGAGGTGTCCCAGGAGCAGGCCCATGCGCTCGCTGTCCTCGCGCGAGATGCCGTACACGGGCGCGGGCGCCCTGGCCTGCTCCTCCTGGTAGGCCGCCAGCGCCTGAGGACCGAACGGCTGGGCGAAGAGCGCGCGCAGGGGCTCCGCGGCGCCTCGGGGCTCGGGGCCACCCGCCACGGCGGAGAGGGACGAGAGGGTCACCTCGCCCGCGGGCAAGGCGAGGCGTTCGGAGTTCCCGTCCGCGAGAACCCGCTCGATGCTGCCTCCCTGGGTGGCCGGGGGCAGGCTCAGGCGGACGCGATGCCCCGCCTCGGTGTGGCTGTCCACCCAGCGCAGCCCCTCCGCGTCTCGGACGACGAGCCGGACGGCGTCCTCCTCGTTGACGTCGAGGACGGCCGCACCGGAGGAGACGGCTTCGATGAAGCGGGCTCGGTTGTCACCCGCGGGCCCGCGGGCGAACACGCGCGGGCGGAAGGCCGGGTTCTTCACCTCCCGGCTCGCTGTGTCCACGAAGGCGGCGAGCTCCTCATAGCTGACCGCGCCATCCCCGTCCGCGTCGGCCGCGCCGAGCAGCCCCGAGCGCACGGCGTGGCTGAAGATGCCGGACTGGAGCTCGGACCACTCGTACACCTCGGCCTCGGCGCTCGTGGAGAGCAGCACCCCGACGTGCGGGAGCCGCCGCGTCATCGCCTCCGCGGAGTCCACGGGCGTGGCGTAGCGCCGGCCGCCCGGCTTGCGAGGGTTGAGCACGAAGAACGAGTTGCAGCTGTCGAGCACGACGTGCGCCCGCTGCACGGGGAGCTGGGAGAGCGCCTCCTCGAGCTCATCGGCGGTGAAGGCGCCATCGGCCAGCTCGAGGAACCCCTTGCCCTTCTCCACGTCTCCGTGGCCCGCGAAGAGGAAGAACAGCTCGCTCTCCCGGCCCTGGGCCGCGGCCTCACGGGCGCGCGCGGAGAGCTCCTCGAACGCCTGGCGCAGCCGTGCGCGGGTGGGTGGCTCGGCTCTCTGCCGCACCTGGGGGAACAGGCGAGAGGTGTCCTTGTCGAGCTCGGTGAGCACCCGCACGTTCGCCTCGGGCGCCAGCAGGCGAAAGAGGGTGTCGTACTTGGCGGCGTCGTCATCGGCGAACTGCAGCGGAGGACGGTCGAGCGTCGCGCTCGCGTTGTTGCCCACGATCAACACGAAGCGCTCGCGCGGCGTGGCCATGCCGAGGGTGGGGAGGAGGAGCAACAGGAGAGGGAACGCTGTCATCCAGCGGGGGCGGCTCATGGCTTCTGCTCCAGCATCAGGGTCCAGTGGGTGAGGGCGGCCTCGGGCCAACGCGCGCGCAGGAGCGCTTCGGTGAGCGGGCCCTGCCCGAGCCCCTCCACGTCGAGGACACGGATCGGCTCGGAGCTCACCAGGGCGAAGACCTGCAGCGGGCCGGCGGCGGGGCGCTCGAGCACCACGGCCTCGGGCATGGGGGTGTCACGCGTCGTGGGTGGCAGGGCGATGGAGCGCGGTTCGTCACCCGGCGTGAGGTAGGCCGGGTAGAGCCAGTGCAGCTCCCCGGCCGCGTCCTGGGCGAAGAGGAGCAGGAAGGCGGGGAGCTCCCCCAGGTTGCGGTAGCGGGCGAAGAGCGGCGTCGTCGGCGGGAGCACCGCGCCGGGTCGCAGCAGCACCGGGGGCTGGCCCGCGGAGAGCAGGTCGACGCCGACGTGCCGGTGCAGCGAGGGTGGAGATCGCTCTCCGCGCGCGGCGAACTGCTCTGGAGGGCTCTTCGGGTCCACCCGCCAGAGCGCCACTCCGAGCGCCAGCAGGCAGGCCGCGGCCAGCGCGGCGTGCCAGACCGGCTTCCAGGGGGTGTGTCGGAGCGGCGGCTGGGTGCGGATGCGGGCCATGACGGCCTGGACATCACGCTCGTCCGGAGGCGTGAGCGGCTCGCTGAGCCTTGCCACCAGGCGCTGCTGGGCGCTCAGCTCTCTGCGGCAGCGCTGACAGCCAGCCAGGTGCGCCTCGAGGTGCCGGGCGCGGTTGGCGGTGGCCTCGCCGTCCAGCCACTGGAACAGCTCCATGGGTTCGGGGCAGGGGGGGCTCATTCTTCGTCCTCCTGGGTGCGAGCGCGCAGCTGGCGGATCCCGAGGAAGACGCGCGAGCGGATGGTGCTCACGGGCGCATCGAGGATCCGGGCGATCTCCGGGTAGTCGAGCCCCTGGTCGAAGCGGAGCAGCACGGCCTCCTTCAGCTTGGGAGGGAGTTCGTGCAGGGCGGCCAGGGTGCGGCGGTGGCGCTCGGCCTCGAGCAGCGCGTCGAGCGGCGAGCGCGAGGCATCTCCGCCATCAGGCAGCGCGTGGCGGTGGCTCGCGCGCTGGCTGTCGCGGTACCGGTTCCGGCAGTGGTTGCGGACGACGGTGAAGAGGTAGACGGAGAAGGGACGGGCCGGTCGGAAGTCCCGGCGGGCGTGCCAGATCTTGAGGAAGGCCTCTTGCGCCACCTCGGCGCCGGCGGCGGGGGCCCCGAGGTATTTCGTGGCGAACCGCTGCACCCGAGCCAGGTGACGCCTGACGAGCGCCTCGAAGGCGTCCTCTGCCCCGGCGCTGGCCAGGAGCATCAGCTCCGCATCGGAGCGCTCCTCGGCCGTCCCATCCGGGGGAGGTGCGACGAACAGTTTTGGATCGCGGTGGGACATCGCCCTCAGGAACACCGCATGAGCGATTTCGTTGAGTGCCGGCACGAAAAAAAAGCACCGGCACTCCTGCGGCGCGGAGGGCGTGATCGTCGGCTCGTAGCACGAGCCGTAGGCAGCCCCGGGCCCGCTACTCCAACGCGATGAGTGAATCTGCAGCTCAATTTTTCCGCGGAAATGTAATACAAGTTGAGAAGCGTGTAAGTGATGGGCAATACGAAATCTCTGTTGACCGGTGATATCGCGAGCCTTCACAGTGCGCGCGCTTCAAATCCCCCAACACCGAGGTTCGAATGCTTTCAGGCATGGTCGTGCGCCGCTGGGCTGTCGCGAGTGGGCTGTCGCTGCTGGTCGGTTGCAGTCCGGAGGTCGTCGAGGAGACGCACACGCAGGAGCTGCTCGCGTCCAGTGAGCAGGAGATCGTCGGTGGCACCAACACGACGATCGGCGCCAACCCCTGGCAGGTGTCCCTGCAGACCAGCTCGGGCTTCCACTTCTGTGGCGGCTCTGTGCTCAACGCGAACTGGATCCTGACCGCGCAGCACTGCGTGAACTCGGGCGGGAGCATCAGCAAGCCGGCGCGCGTGGCGGCGGGCAGCACCACGCTCAGCGGGATGAGCTCCTCCGGGCAGATCCGCTCGGTGGCCGAGGTCATCGTCTATCCCGGCTACGTGGATGCCAACTACGGCAAGGACGTGGCGCTGCTGCGCCTGTCCACGCCGCTGGACCTGAGCGGCTCGAACGTGAAGGCCATCGGGATGATCACGGCGGCGGACGCGTCCGCGGGCTACACCGACCCGGGCGATGTCAGCCGCGTCACCGGCTGGGGCACGCTCTCCAGCGGCGGCTCGAGCCCCGACACGCTGCAGACGGTGGACGTGAACATCCTGAGCAACGCCTCGGCCCAGTCGTCCTACCCGAGCGAGACCATCACCGCGGACCAGCTCGCCGCGGCCGCGCCGGGCAAGGACTCGTGCCAGGGCGACAGCGGCGGTCCGCTCACGGTGCTCAAGGGCAGCACGCGCGTGCTGGCGGGCGTCGTCAGCTGGGGCTACGGCTGCGCCGACTCGCGCTACCCCGGCATGTACGCGCGCGTGTCGTCCTTCGAGAGCTGGATCACCTCGAAGATCAGCGGCACGCCTCCTCCCACGACGACGCTGCTCTCGCAGAGCAACCTCTCGGCCTCGAGCGGCACCTGGAAGCACTACCCCATCACCGTCCCGGCGGGCGCCACCAGCCTGACGGTGACGCAGTCCGGCGGCTCGGGTGACGCGGACCTCTACGTCCGCAAGGGCTCGCAGCCGACGACGAGCGCGTATGACTGCCGCCCGTACAAGAGCGGCAACAACGAGACCTGCTCGTTCGCCAGCCCGGCCTCCGGGACCTGGTACGTCTCCATTCGCGCCTACTCTTCGTACTCGGGCGTGTCGGTGACCGCGACCGTCCCGTAGCACGTTCATCTGCTTCACGGCGGCGCCGGCTCTCGCGAAGGGGCCGGCGCCGGCCCGTGGTGCTCCGCCGAGGAGGCAGGGGAGGGCGCGTCAGCAGCGCGTCAGATCCGTCTGGAGGGCCTCGAACTGCTCCAGGGCCATGAGGCTGGGCCAGTCATAGCCCTTGGGGACGAGGGACTCGCGGTGCTTGGGAGGCCGCGTCTGCTCGTGCGCCATCTTCAGGAAGAGCAGATAGGTGAGCTGCTCATCTCGGTCCATCATGGAAACCGAGACAAAGGCGTCCACCGCCTGGGCAGTCCTGTTGCAGCAGGGCTGCCCCGTCTCCCTTGCCTGCACCCGGGGACCCTGCCGCGGTCTTCAGACCGCGCCAGTTTTTCATCCCACTCCGATCCTCAAGCCGCTGGGGCCGCAAATCCGCGCTTCCTCGCGCTCCCCGCGATCGAAAGCCCGCGTTTCTCGAGGATCGCTTCCACTCTCAGGGCGTGTAGAGCTCCGTGGAGGAGAGGAGGGTGCCGAGGGTGAAATTGATGCCCCCCGCGAGGAGCACCTGGCCGGAGGCGAGCAGGGTGGCGGTGTGGCGGGCGCGTGCAGAGGCCATGGAGGCGGCCGAGAACCAGGAGTTGCTAGCCGGGTCGTACAACTCCGAGGTGGAGAGGTAGACAGAAGAACCGTTGCCCCCCGCGAGGAGCACCTGGCCGGAGGCGAGCAGGGTGGCGGTGTGGAGGAAGCGCCCCGTGGCCATGGTGCCGGCCGAGGACCAGGAGTTGGTGTCCGGATCGTACAACTCCGCGGAGAGGAGCCAGGCAGAGGCCTGGCTCCCCGCGACAAGGACCTTCCCTGAGGCGAGCAAGGTGGCGGTGTGGGAGAAGCGTGCCGAGATCAGGTCGCCGGCGGAGGACCAGGAGTTGGTGTCCGGATCGTACAACTCCGCGGAGGTGGTGGCGCCAGAAACACCGTAGCCCGCCGTGACAAGGACCTTCCCTGAGGCGAGCAGGGTGGCGGTGTGCCTGCGGCGCGCCGAGACCATGGAGCCGGCGGAGGACCAGGAGTTGGTGTCCGGATCGTACAACTCCGCGGAGGAAGGGGCGCCGCTGCCACCGAACCCTCCTGCGATGAGCACCTTGCCGGAGGCGAGCAGGGTGGCGGTGTGCTGGGAGCGTGCCGAGGCCATGGAGGCGGCCGAGAACCAGGAGTTGCTAGCCGGATCGTACAACTCCGCGGAGGCCCAGGTGCCGCTGCCAGCGCCGCCCCCCACGACGAGCACCTTGCCGGAGGGGAGTCGCGTGGCGGTGTGGGAGAAGCGTACCGAGCGCATGGAGCCGCCGGAGGACCAGGAGTGGGTGTCCGGGTCATACAACTCCGCGGCTTTGGGGTCGCTGCCATTGGAGCCCCCCGCGACGAGCACCTTGCCGGAGAGGAGCAGCGTGGCGGTGGCGTTGTCGTGTCCTGAGGCCATTGAGCCCGCGTCTGCCCACTCGTTGGCCGCGCACGCGGGCAGGCCGGAGAGGGAAAAGGGCTTTGAGACAGCGAGGCCGAAGGCGTTGGTGACGGCAGCGGAGATGGTGGGGGTAACCCCTGGCGGAGTACACGAAGGCGCTGTCCACACGACGCGGCTGGTGCTGGCCGTGTCCTGCGCTGCGGCCAGCGAGCCGGTATTGGCAGTCCAAGCAAACGTCAAGGAGCTGGACTGTGGGTCCATGGCGGTGACGTCCAAGGCAACGGTTTGTCCAGGGGAGGTGGAGGTGGCGGACTGGTAGAAGTTGGTGAAGACGGGAGGGAAGCGCTCGGTGGAGGCGGCGGTGACGCAGAGGTTGAGCGAGCCCGTGGTCTGCCCCCCGCGGCCGTCCTGGACAGTGACGGTGAGCTGGCAGTTGTTGCACGCGCTAGCCGGAACCGAGGAAGGGACGAAGGAGGCGGCGCTGGAAGTCTCATTGGTCCAGGTGCCGGGGCAGGTGGCGGTCCACTGATAGGAGAGGGCATCGCCATCGGCATCCGAGGCGTTGGCGGAGACGGCGGTGGACTGTCCTGCGTCGAGGCGGTTGAGAGAGGCTGAAACGTTGGAGACCACGGGCCAGAGGTTGAAGGAGATGTTGAGGGCGGCGTTGCCAGTGGCGGCGCCGGAGACGACGTTGACGGCCAGGGAGACAGAGGCGGCCGCCCCCTGGGAGTCCGTCACGGTGAAAGTGAGGGTCTGAACGCCGGTGGAGGAAGGAGCCGTCCAGGAGGTGGTAGCGGCAGAGGGCGCGGAGAAGGTGCCGCCGGAGGCCGTCCACGCCAGGGAGAGGGTGTCCCCGGTGTTGGGATCATGAACCGCGGCAGCCAGGGAGAGGGAGGCACCCGTCTGGACGGAGGTGGAGGAGGCCACGAC
>JAFGNZ010000060.1 GCA_016926755.1 Myxococcaceae bacterium
CAGTGGTTGTTATTGGCGCGGTGGTGGTGGCAGCCGCGATCCAAGAGGGGATTGATGCTTATCAACGGAACGCATCCCGCGAGCGCGCAAAGCCCAAGATTCAGACGCGGCCCTCCACTGAGCAGGAACCCGTCGCGAACAGAGATCCCGCGCCGAGGGGCTTGGGGCGGGACAATCTCCCACCCATTTCATCCGATCCCTCGGAGCGCCCTGAGTGCAGGCCCGTCCCGGTGCCGCACGCGGGCGGCAATGACCCACACAACGACTGCGCCGACCTCATTCCGCAGAACAGCTTCCCGGGCTGGGACGTGCTTGTCAATGGCAAGCAATTCGACGCACTTCAACTGACCACGCGCACGCTATGGGACGTTAAGACTGACAACTTCGACATACACTCGCCTCGTTCACAAGCATTCTTCGCCAAAGTGAAATTGCCGGAGATACAACGCGAGAAGAGGCTCGCGGAAGAATGCGGGTATGACTTTGTCGTTGGCGTCAAGAGCGCCGCGCACAAAGCCGCCTTGCTCCGATTAGACCCCAAACTCAACATCGTCGTCATGAATTGGTGCTAACGTGTCACCCACGCAGAGTTCCCTCCATCTTGCAGTCTACGCGCCCGCGCTGGTGGGCGACGATGGGCGTCCTCTCGCCATCGTACATGGAATGGAGCGTGCAGTTCCCGGCTTGCGGCTGGAGTGGACGACTTCTGAGAGGGATGACCTCATTCCATTGCGTCACCGCGACGAGTGGGTCGCGACAGATAGGACAGACAACGGCTTTCCCTTCCTTTGCAACGATGATGACAACCGCGTCGTGACGCTTACCGGGTGGGAGAACGCGATGGGTCTTGCCGCAGGGGGGCCGCCTCATTTTGAAGTCCATGCGACGCTGCCACAGGATGCCGCCGGTATCGCAGCGGCAGCAGATGCACTGGAAGCGGTAGCGGAGGCCGCACGCGCGTTCTGGGGGCATGCGTCGCCGAGCGGCCATGGTGAGATAGTGGCGCAGCTGTATCGCCACCCGGGGGATGAGCGGCCTGTGCCGCCTCATGGGCTGCCTTGGCTCAAGCACTCACGGTACATCCCCGCGCCTGAGTTTCCCCATTACCTCGGGTGGCTGAACTACTGGTCTGCCGCTGCCGCGAAAGCCATCGGCTTCCCGGATCCTGCCCGCGACGCCGAGCTGCTCACGCGGGCGCGACGCACGCCATCAGGCGGGTGGGTCGTGCAGCTCACCGATGCGCCGCTCGATCTCGACAACCCCGCCCACCTGGACGCGCTCAAGCGGGCCTACGAGCACTTCCCGGTGATCGGTGGGCGCGACTCTCCGTGACCGCTCAGCTCGGGGTGCGCTGCGCGGGTGCTGGCGATGGTAGGGTGCGAATCCAGGAGGTCACCCACCTTTGATCGTACCCGTCAGATTGGCCCTTCTGCTCGCGCTCTTACTGGAAGCTGCCGCGCGAGCCGAAGCCGCGCCGAGCCGCACGAAGCGAGATAGGCCCGTCGCCGTCACCGTCAACCCCGCCGAGCCCCTGCCCGAGATCCACGTCGCACCCGACGTGCCCACGGTCCTGCTCTTTCCCGCCGACATCCAGAAGAAGACCATCACGGCCGATCAGTCACGGATCCGGGTTGTGGACACGGGGGCGCGCTCGATCATCGTCCAAGCTGCGCCCGACTACCGGGCCGACGAGCGGCACGAACTCGAGGTTTTCTTCGCGGATGGGAAGGCACCCGCTCGGGCCGCGTTCGTGCTCGTCATGGGCCCGGCCGAAGTGGACACGCGGATCGACGTGGAGCGGCCCGAGCCGCCGAATGCAGCCTGGGTTGGGTGCTGATGGATGTGAGGATCAGGAACCTGCCCGGTCGGCCACCGTGGACGCCACGCGATACGACGTTGACGGGCAAGGGGGGAGCGATGATGCAGGCGCGAGTTGTGGCGGCAGAGAAGGGAGAGGTCGGCCCCGATAAAAGAGCACCCCTGACAAGAGCAACCGTTACGCGGCCGTGGTTCTGGTCGATGGCGGCCGAGGGACGTGCAGCGGTGTGCTTACCTCGCCGCACAGCGTCCTGACGGCAGGGCACTGCGTATGCGCACAACGCGCCGTGAAGCCTGGTCAGGATGGGAGCGGAACGCTCATTGAGGTGTCGAGCAATGCAGATATCGCAGTGATCGCCTTGAGGAAGTCACCGCAAGGCGTCAAACCCTTACGTCTGGCAAAGGAGCTGGATCAATATACCCAGCCAGTGACCTTGGTGGGGTACGGGAGTGACGCGCCCGAGGTGGGAATGGAGGGGACGCGCCGTTTTGGCTTCAACGACATCGCCAGCATCTCAGAGAGCGGGGCTACCTTCCTGGTGGGCAAGCCCATCCAGATTCAGCGTCCTTACAAACCCAAGGAGGCGCTCCTGGTGAGGGAGGAGGGCTCGTACAGTCTCAAGGGCGATAGTGGCGGCCCCTGCCTGCGCGAGCGCGATGGAGTCATGGAACTGGTGGGGATCGCCAAGACACGTTACGGCGGCCACGCGCTGGTGCAGTTCTCGGAGTACACGAGCATCTCCTTCTACCTGGAGTGGCTTCGAAGGGAGATCGCAGTGGCGGAGCGCAAGAATCCTGACTGATTATCAGAGGGGATCTTGGACAGGGGAGTGCCAAGCTTGGGCACCACGGGCCGGTCCGCGTACGCAACGAACTCGATGAGGGCTCCGTCCTTGGGCAGCGCGGCGGCCACACGGCCGATGATGTCGTCGAGGGAGGGCCGGTCGGAGAGCTCTCTCATTCGCGCCGATTTCTTGGCGAGCTCTGTCTCGAGCACATCGCCCTGCTCCGCAAGCTCCTTGAGGCGCTGGCGATAATCGGCGGGCGAGAGCGCCCCTGGGCCTTGGAGGGAGAGAGCAGCCAGTTGGGTACGCAGTCCTCGCAGGCGCTCGAACGCCCGAGTCGAAATCGACCATGGCCCACGCGAGCAGTCCCACCAGGCGCATCGGTGGGCGGCCGGGAGGGCGACCGGAGATCGCCGCCGTCAGGGACTTCGTCTACGTCGTCCACCCCGAGGAGGCTGACTTCACACCGCCAGGAGGAAGAGGGGCTTGCGATGGGGCGTCACTGGAGGCCCCCCGCGCGGCCGGGCGGCCAGAAGCGCACCCAGGCACGGCCGCGGACGTGGCTTCGCGGCAGGAAGCCCCAGTCATGGGAGTCACTGCTCTTGTTGCGGTTGTCCCCCATGACGAACAGCATTCCCTCGGGCACGCGCTCCGGTCCCCAGGCGTAGTCCGGAGCCTCGGCGAGGTACATCTCGCGAAGGGGCGCTCCGTCCACCAGCACCCTCCCCTCACGCACCTCCACGAGCTGCCCCGGCAGCGCCACCACCCGCTTAATGAAGGTGACGCCCCGCTGCCGTGGGTCCTTCTCCACCAGCCGGGGCGGCGCCTCGAAGAGGATGATGTCGCCCGCGCGCACCGGACCGAGGCGGTAGGACAGCTGGTCCACCACCACCCGGTCGCCTCGCATCAGCGTCGGCAGCATCGAGTCCGAAGAAATGAGCCGCGGCTGCACGACACAGGTGCGCAGCAGCACGACGCACGTCACCACCGCGCCAGCCAGCGCAAGCGCCCCCTGGTGGCGCTTCCATGCCGCCCTCCCTCGCTGCCAGAGCTCGTCATCCCTCATGTCGCCCTGAGCATACGGGCTGGAGACCTCCGGGGTCTCCAGCCCGCCCTTCACTTCAAGGAACGGACCGGCCGCTGAGCGCTCAGCAGTTGGAGACGCACGTGCGGTGGCACGAGAGCCCCGCCCGGCCGCACCACAGCTCGCAGCTTGACTCCCCGAAGCAGCCGGCCATGCAGTCCTCATAAGCCGGCTCACACGACGAGCAGCATGCCGCCGCGGACGCCTCCTCGCTGCCCACCATTGCGGTCCCCAAGGCTACGGCAGCGCCGATCACCAAACCGATAAGTCCAGTCTTCAGGGTCTTCATCTCGTTGTCTCCTGTTGCGTCGTTTGCACTGCATGGGAGGGTTCAGGCTGCATGAACGCCCCGGTTGTCGGTCTGTCGAAGTGACGACCGAGCGCATGGCAGGAACACGACTGCCTTCCTGCAGGGCCGAAAAGAGCCCTTGTATGGAGTGAGACGATAGGGTGGGAAATGAAGCAGGGAAAGTTTCCCTGCCTCCACGGAGCTGGATGCCCGGTGGAGGTGAGAAGGGGTTCGGGGCCCGCACCGCGCAGCGCCGAGTCGTCCAGCCGTGCCTCGCCCTGGAGACGATCTTCCGGAAGCGCGGCGCTTCGATCGCGGGGTACGCGATCCTTGGTGCATAGGGGCGATCAGGCGAGCGCGGGTCGGATCAGCATCGCTGTCGATGGCTCTTCCTGGTCCCTTGCTCTACCTCCAGACGCCCGATGGGTGTACGTGGCACCAACTTCCGCTCTGCCGCTGGGCTCCTGAACAAGGGAGTACCTCATTCTCTGCTGCGGGCGGCAAGCCGCACTCGTCATGACCATAGGCGGAAGTGACGGCGATCGTTGGAGCGCGGGATTCGTTCCCGCGCTTCGTCACGATCGGCGGGATCGAAATCCCTCATTATTGGAAGATCGTTTCCACTGGAAGGCGTGCGAGGAGGACACGGGGCGCGCTGCTGCGGGGGTGCCTGGTGCCAGGCACCCGGAACCGCTGGCGCCAGCACGCGACGCGCGGCCCCGTCGAGCGCTCACAGCGCCCGCGCCGGGTCTGCTAGGGTGGCCTACCTCGGAGGTAATGCCCCCTTGCTCTCACCTGCGACTCTGGCCCTTGCGCTGTTTCTCCTCGGGGGGACGCTGGCGCAAGCACAACCGGCGCCCACACGCGAGCCGCGCCGCCGCTCCGTCACGCTGACAGGCTCCCCGCTAGAGGCACGCATCGCCACGGGGATCCGCACGTTCCTTGTCTTCTCCGTCCC
>JAFGNZ010000362.1 GCA_016926755.1 Myxococcaceae bacterium
ACCGGGCGTGGCTGCTCCAGGCCATTGCGGACGCTGAGCGGCGCGGGACGGATTGAGCGGTTGGCCTGAGCCTCGGCTCCGCCCAGGGATTGAGCCATGACGCGCCGTGTCGATTTCTGGGGGCCGCTGGCGGGCCAGGTTGAGTGGCGGACACGCCACAGGGGGGCTCGCCTGGGAGCGCGGTTGCGGATCAGCCGTGGGCCCCTGGTAGGATCCGTGCCTTCACGGTGACGCGCCCTTGCACGGCGACGCACCCTTGGAGGGTCCACGTGTCCTTCGTCCAGCTTCCTGCTACTCCGATCATTGGCCGCAACCTCGTGGGGGGCGAGTGGGTGACGCCCGCCGGCGCCGAGCTGCTCGACGTGCGCAGCCCCTACACGGGCGGCGTCATCGGCCGCATCCCCCTCACCCCCGCCGCCGGGGTGGCCCCCGTGGTGGAGGCCGCGAAGAAGGCCGCCGAGGGCTGGCGCGCCACCCCGCTGAGGGATCGCACCGCGAAGCTGCTGCGCTTCCGCATGCTGCTGGAGCAGAACCTGGACAAGCTCGCCAACATGGCCGCCAGCGAGGCCGGCAAGACGGTGGCCGAGGCGCGCGCCGGCGTCCTCAAGGGCATCGAGGTGTGTGAGTTCGCCCTCGCCGTGCAGAACCTGGACTCGGGCGGGGCCATGGAGGTGAGCCGCGGCGTCACCTGCGAGTTCAAGCGCGAGCCGCTGGGCGTGGTGGCCGGCATCACCCCGTTCAACTTCCCGGCCATGGTGCCGCTGTGGATGATCCCCAACGCGCTCACGGTGGGCAACGCCTTCATCCTCAAGCCCTCGGAGAAGGTGCCGCTCACGCCGCTGATGCTGGGCGAGCTGCTGCTGGAGGCCGGCATCCCTCCCGGCGTCTTCTCCATCGTCCACGGCGGCAAGGAGGCGGTGGAGGGCATCCTGGCGCACCCGGACATCCAGGCGGTGGCCTTCGTGGGCTCCACGGCGGTGGCGCGGCGCGTGTACACGGAGGGCACCGCGCGCGGCAAGCGGGTGCTGGCGCTGGGCGGCGCGAAGAACCACCTGATCGTCGTGCCGGACGCGGACCCGGTGTTCACCCCGCAGGCGGTGGTGGACTCCTTCACCGGGTGCGCGGGCCAGCGCTGCATGGCCGCCAGCGTGATGGTGGCGGTGGGAGACGTGCAGCCGATGATTGACGAGATGGTGCGCCGCGCCGCCGCGCTCGAGATGGGCCCCGGCATGGGGGCCCTGATCGACCGCGCCTCGCAGGAGCGCCTGGAGGCCGCCATCGCCAAGGCGGAGTCCGAGGGCGCCAAGGTGTTGGTGGACGGGCGCGGCAAGAAGCCTTCGGGGGCGGCGTGGGCCGGCGGCAACTGGCTGGGCCCCACCATCCTGGACAACGTGCGCCCGGAGATGGGGGCGGCGCAGAAGGAGCTGTTCGGCCCGGTCATCTCCATCGTCCGCGTGCCCACGCTGTCGGCGGCGCTGGAGCTGCAGCACGCCTCGCCGTACGGCAACGCGGCCTCCGTCTTCACCACCAACGGCGCGGTGGCCCAGCACGTGGTGGAGAACGCCCGGGCGGGCATGGTGGGCGTCAACGTGGGCGTCCCGGTGCCGCGCGAGCCGTTCTCCTTCGGCGGCATCAACGACTCCCGCTTCGGCCACGGGGACATCACCGGCCAGGGCGGCCTGGACTTCTGGAGCTACCAGAAGAAGGTGACGCGCAAGTGGACGGCGCGCACCGACGGCTCGTGGATGAGCTGAGCCGCGGGGGAGGTTGAACCCGGCCTCTCCTCGATTCCGGGAGTGTCGGGAGGTGGACTAAGCTGGCGGGCGTGTTCGCGCCCGTCCTCCTGCTCGCTCCTCTGCTGTGCGCCACGACTCCCGCGGCTCCCGCGCGGGTGGAGCTCGTCTTTGGCGGGGATGTGATTCCGCACGGCGAGGTGAAGGAGGTGGCGCGGGAGCACGCGCGCACCGCGCCGGCCGAGCAGGAGGGTGAGCCGCCGCGCTCGCTCAACAACGAGGGGTGGGATCACATCTTCGGGCCCATCGCGGACGTGCTGCGCACGGCGGACGTGGCGGTGGTGAACCTGGAGACGCCCGTCACGGACAACCGCAGGGCGGTGACGCGCTCGCTGCTGTTCAACGCGCCGTCCGGGATGGCGCGCGCGCTGGCGGCGGCGGGGGTGAGGGTCGTCTCCACGGGCAACAACCACGCGAGGGATCAGCACCTGGCGGGGATGCTGGAGACGCTGCGGCACCTGGACGCGGCGGGCCTCCAGCACGTGGGCACGGGGCCTTCTCTGGCGGCGGCGTGGGAGCCGGTGGTGATGGAGCTGCGGGGGGTGCGGTTTGGCTTCCTGTCCTTCACGCGGTGGCTGAACGGCTTCAGCAACCCGAAGTCTCCCGAGGAGCCGCACGTGGCGTTCGTGCCGTATGCGGAGCACGCGGCGCACCGGGGCGTGAAGGTGGAGCAGGCGGTGGAGCGGGTGCGCATGGCGGCGGCGCGGTGTGACGTGCTGATCGTCCTGGCGCACTGGGGCCGGGAGTACGCGGGGGAGCCGAGGCCGGAGGATCAGGTGCTGGCGCGGGCGCTCATCGATGCGGGGGCGGCGGCGGTGATCGGCCATCACCCGCATGTGCTGCAGCCGCTGGAGTCGTACACGACGGCGGATGGGCGCAAGGGGCTCATCGCGTACTCGCTGGGCAACCTGGTGGCGAACCAGTCACGGTTCTACACGTACAAGCCGGGCAACACGAGCAAGCAGGGGGACACGCGGGACTCGATGCTGCTGCGTGTGTCGTGGGTGCGGCGCGAGGCGGGGGGAGCGGTGGAGCTGGGCGAGGTGTCGGCGCTGCCGGTGTGGATCGAGAACAACGCGGGCACGCGCAAGCGCAAGGAGGCGCGCAACATCCAGCCGGTGCTCATCGATCGCGAGGTGGACGCCATCACCGAGCGAGTGGTGCTGCTGGACGGGCGGCTCGAGCCAATGGACCGCAAGGAGCAGGCGGAGGTGCAGGCGGAGCGGAAGGTGCTGGAGCATCGGCTGGCGGGGCAGAAGCACCGGCGCGAGCGCATCTTGAAGATGTTGCCGGAGGGGTTCGCGGTGGCCTCGCCGGAGCTGCGCCGCCGGGAGGAGGCAGCCGAGAGCGTCGCGGTGCAGGGCGCGCCTTGAGCTCTGCGTGGTGATATTGCTCCGCAGCCTATGCTCACCGAGTTCACGTTCCCGAAGGAGTTCACCGCGCGACTGGGGTTGCAGTCGAAGACGGTGCACGACCTCAAGCCGCTGGTCGTGCTTGCTGGCCCCAATGGCGCTGGCAAGTCCCGGTACCTGCGGATCGTGGAGATCGTGCTGAATCAGGCCGCCCATCTGATGGACGTGGCCGCGAGCCTTCGACAAGAGATTAAGAGCGGTAGCGAGGGACTCCACTTGAGCGTGATGGGGACCCCACAAGAAAGGCTGGAGGCGACACGGAAGGAATTGGAAGCGCTGCGACTTCCGCCGGGCTTGCTGCGATCGAATAGAGGACCCCGGGCAATCCCACTCAGGTACTCGCTCCAGAGCGGCTACGGAAGCTCTCCATGGGATATGACGCCGTCCACTGTGGCGCAGGTCGTTGGTGCCAACAAGAAGGGTGGTTTCGACCAGGCGATACGGAGTGTCTACCCCTACTTCTACGAGGTCGCGAAGGCCCTGCATGAAGCAGAGAATCGTCGGATCGCCTCGCATCCCGTGCTCCAGAAGAACCTTGAGGATGCCCGATCCTTCAACCAGATTCTTCGCGCGCTGCTCTCCGCGGAGATTGAGCCGGATCTGAATGACGACGCTCAGGTCGTTGCCCTTTTCAGGGGACGTCCCTTCAATCCCGCGGAGCTGTCTCAAGGGGAACTCATCCTCGCGGTCTGGGCCATCATCCTCCACCGGCAGAAGGAGGATCTCCGCGGGGCACACCTCTTGATCGACGAGCCCGAGACCCACCTGCACCCAGACGTCTGCATCCGTGCGCTGACAGCGCTTCAGGAGCAGATCCTGGGCCCAGAGGGCCAGATCTGGCTGGCCACCCACTCCGTGCCGCTCATCGCTCACGCCGGCATCGAGTCCGTTCACTTCGTGGCCGACAACTCCATCCAATACGGGGGCAACAAGATCGATGAGGTCCTTGACCGGCTGCTGGGCGGCCCGGAGGGACGCTCGAAGCTCCGCGCGCTCATGGCGAACGCCGACGAGTTGGCATTCGCTGTATTCGCCGCGCAGAGCCTGCTCCCCCCTGGCGTGGTCAGCGCTCGTGAGGGGGATGAGCAGCAGGCCCAGATGGTGAACGCCGCCAGGGAGCTCTGCGCGGGAAAGGAGAACGTTCGCATCCTCGACTTCGCGGCAGGCCGGGGGCGACTCGCGGCGGCTCTCAAGAGCGCGGGGGCCGTGGCAAACCAGCGGTTCACCTACTACGCCTTCCAGGATCCAAACTTCGACGACCCGAGAGATCGAAACGAGTGCCTGGAGCACATCCGCAGCCTCGGGCAGCCAAAGGCGCCTGAGGCGTACCTGGTTGATACGCTCGAAGGGTTCACCATCCGAGACGCGGAGCGGATGAAGCTCGTGGTGCTGTGCAATGTGCTCCACGAGATTCCAGTCAGGGATTGGCAGCACTCCTTCGAGCGCATCCATGACGTGCTGGAGGAGGACGGGTACCTCGTGATCCTCGAGGATCAGCATCCTTCCGTGGGAGAGCTGCCCCACGCGAACGGGTACGTCATCCTGAACGAGCCTGCCCTGCAGCATCTCTTCGACTCGAAGGATGCCGTCCGCCGTGTCTCCGTGGAGAAGAACGGGCGGCTGACCGCCTTCGCGGTCCCCAGACCCTTTCTCAAGAGAGTGACGCCGCAGACCATCGGACGAGCACTCGCCTCCGTGAAGCGCATGGCGGAGGACACGATTCGTTACATCCGTGGCAAGCCTCGAGCCGAGCGCTCATTCCAGGAGGGGCGGCTGCACGCGCACTTCACCCTGCTCTACGCCAACGCGCAGCTCGCCAGCCATCAGTTCCCGGATCCCGACAAGAGAGCGGACACCCTCCAAGAGGGATGACTCCGCTGAGGGCTGCACGTCGCACAGAGGGCAGCGCGGCGCGGTCCGGGCGCGCCTGGTCGCTCACTGTTCGGAAAGGTCGGGGGTTTTGAGCCTGAAAAGTCCCGACATTCTCGAACAGTGACCCGCGACAGTGGGCCCGAGGCTCCACCTCCGGCACAAGCATGTCGGACCGAACCTGTAGAGCATGGGGGCTGGGTGGCGTGGAGGTGGAGGATGGGGAACAGGTTGAGACCACGGCCGGATCGGTTCACGCGGCCGTTTGTGACGGAGCTGGCGCAACAACTGGGACTGCTGCGCTCTCGTGACCTGGAAGCCCGCGGTATCCCTCGCACGCACGTGCGGCTTGGACTGGGGCTGGGCTTTCTCCAGGAGGTCGCGCCAGGCGTGTGGGGGCTGGGGCGGAGCTCGTTCAGCAGGACGACCGTGGCTGCCAAGTGCGTGCCCCAGGCGGTGGTGTGCCTCTCCTCCGCGCTCTACTTCCATGGACTGCTCTCCGAGGAGCCGTCCGAGGTGTTCCTCGCCATCGGAGAGAAGGCTCGGAGGCCGCGCAGACAGCAGCCGCCGCTCCGCATCGTCCGCTTCTCCGGGCCCGCGCTCTCCGAAGGGATCGAGCACCACTCCGATCAAGGTGTTCCCGTGCGCGTCTACAGCGTGGCCAAGACCGTGGCGGATCTCTTCAAGTACCGAGGCAAGCTCGGCTATCCGGCTGCGGTCCAGGCGCTCCGAGTCGCCTTGCTGGCAGGGCGCTGCACGCCAGAGGAGATCCTCCGCTTCGGAGCCATCTGCCGTGTCACACGGACCGTCGAGCCGTACCTGGGGGTGCTCCTGGCGCGTCGTGGAGCCGACATCCAGGCCGCCATCGAACGCCAGAGCCGGCCAGCCGCTCCCGCACCGGGTCCGCGGTGGCGCACCTCCATGAGCCGGCCGGTTGATGATGCCCGGCCTTTGCCGTCATGCTGCTCGGACGACCGATGATGCCAAGGGCCTTCGTCAGAGCTGGGAGTGAGCAGGCCGCTGGCGGTTCAGCTCGGTTGCTGCTGTTCCTCGGCGCTTCCCTGGCCTTGCACGGGATGCTGGCCGCGGCCTTCCTGCACGCGGGGGCAGCTCCGATCCCGGTGAGCCGCACCTCGCCCGTGCCTGCCTCGGCGGGCGCGGAGGTCATCTGGTTCGAGGGCGCCACCGCGGCGCCTGTCTCGGCTGTCGTGAGGGCGGATGAGGCGAGGCCCGATCCTCGCATCCCGGCTCAGAGGCGGCCCCCTCGGGCAGTGAGTCCGAGAAAGCAGCCGGTGGCTGTTCCTGTCGCACCGACTCCAGCGGAGGCCTCCCCGCCTGCCGAGTCCTCGCGGCAGGGGGGGGAAGCGCAGGCTCCTTCCGAGCCCGAGCCGGGAGGCTCCGTCGCGGAGGGTGTGGCCGGCGGCGCCGTGCAGGGCGCTCCGGGCGCGGAGCCGACCTCACCGGGTGGCGCTGCGTTCCCGTCTGGCGATCCGCGTCCGGGAAGCTCGAACATCCCGGGGAGCGGTGGGGCAGGCCCCCGGGCGCTCGCGGACCTCAAGGCCTATGCGCAGCGGCTGTCCTCGAAGGTGGCTCGCGAGCGCCGCTACCCGGCCAGCGCCGCCCGCCTGGGCATGGAGGGCAGCGCCCGTGTCCGCGTCCGCGTCCACCGCGAGGGCTCGCTCGTGGGCGCGCCGCGGCTCGTGGGCTCCACCGGCCATGAGGTGCTCGACGCCGAGGCGCTCCGCATGGTCGAGGCCGCGGCCCCCTTCGCCCCCCTGCCCGACAGCGCCCCGCGCCCCGAGGCCGAGTTCATCGTCCCCGTCCACTTCTCCCTCCCGAGGTGATGGCGCTCAGAAGGGCAGCGCCTTCCACGGGCGGATGTTCGGGTGCGCCATGCGGAACTTCTGGCCACGTCCTCCACCGGGGTGCCCAGCCCCGCCTCGTCCCCCCGCATGAGGCTGTCCGTGCCGCCGTCCACGAGCACCACCGCGTCCGGCGACAGCTCCGCCACCAGCGCCCGGTACGCCTCGGTGAGCGGCTTCACCCCCGTCCGATCGAAGCAGTGGATGGAGGACTCGATGCCCTGGCGCCGCAGGAAGCGGCACAGGTGCAGCTCGGGGAAGTAGTGCTCCGGCCCCGTGGAGTCCGCCGTCACCTCCAGCCACACGGGGGAGCGGCGCCGCCCGCTCGCCCGCTGCAGCCAGGTGAAGGAGAGGTTGGCCAGGTGCACCTCCTTGCCCTGGGCGCGCAAGGCGAAGAAGAGCGGCAGGCCGCAGAAGATGTCGAAGCCACCCCCCGCGCCAGCGAGCAGGATGCGGCGGGCCGGCGCGAGCGCCGCGCCCAACGGCGAGTCGAAGACGTCCATGGGGATATTTTACGCCAGCCCGGGCCGTCCCGTGCCCGGCGCTCCGGACTCCCTCACCGCCGCGAGGACTCGCGCGGCTCGGGAGGTTCCTGGGACTCGGGCGGCTCGGTGGGCAGCTCGCGCAGCGGGACGAGCCGGGACAGCAGCGGCCCGCCGTGCTTGAGCCGCGCGATGCGCTGCGCCGGGTAGATGCCGCGGTGCCCCGTGAGCAGGAACGCCACCGTGGAGACGATGGCCACGTGGGGCAGGACGCTCGCCCCCACCAGCTCCACGGCCATGATGGAGAGGGCCAGCGGGGTGTTGGCCGCCGCGGCGAACAGCGCCGCCATCCCCACCGCCGCCCCCAGGTCCACCGGCAGCCCCAGCAGGCGCGCCAGCACGTTGCCCAGCGCCCCGCCGATGAAGAACAGCGGCGTCACCTCGCCGCCCAGGAAGCCGGCGCTCAGCGTGACGACCGTGAAGAGCAGCTTCCACGCGAAGGCCGCCTCGGGCAGCGCCGGATCCACGAAGGACCGGACGATGGTGGGCACCCCCAGCCCCAGGTACGCGTCCGTCCCCGCCAGCTTCCACAGCCCCACCACCGCCAGCCCGCCCACCGCCATGCGCAGCGGCAGCGAAGGCACCCGCCCCTCCAGCAGCTTCTTCAGCCGGTGCGTCCCCTCCATGAAGAGGACGGCCACCACCGCCACCGCCACCGCGAAGACCAGCCACTTCACCAGCACCCCCGCCGAGAGCGGCAGCGCGGCGGGCACCGGGTACACCGTGTGGGTGATCCCCAGCGAGCGCGTGACGAGATCCCCTACCACCGAGGCCACCAGCGCGGGCAGCAACGCCTCGTAGCCCAGCCGCCCGACGATGACGACCTCCAGGCCGAAGACGGCGCCTGCGATGGGCGTGCCGAACACGGAGCCGAAGCCCCCGGCGATGCCCGCGGCGAGCAGCTCCCGGCGCGTGTCCGGAGTGACGCGGAAGCGGTGGGCGATCGCGTCCGCCAGGCTGCCTCCCATCTGCACGGCGGTCCCCTCCCGGCCGGCGCTGCCCCCGAAGAGGTGGGTGAGGACGGTGCCCACCAGCACCAGGGGCGCCATGCGCAGAGGGACTTGCGGCGACGCCTCGTGCACCGTGTCGAGGATGAGGTTGTTGCCACCCCGGATGGGCGCTCCCCACCTCGCGTACAGCGCGCCGATGACGAGCCCGGCCAGCGGGAGCGTGTAGACGATGACGGAGTGGCGCTCGCGCAAGGCGGTGGCCTCGTCCAACAGGAAGAGGAAGAGCGCGGAGGCCGCGCCGCACACCACCCCCACGAGCCCTCCGAGCAAGAGCCACTGCGCCAGCGAGCGTGCACTCCGGGAGAGGTTCACGGAGAGGGAGTGTAGACGCCCGGAGGGCCATGCGTGGGCCTCATGTTGCCTGCTCCGCGGGCCTGCAACCCGCAGGCCGCTGTCGAGCCCGCGGTGATGGACGAGCACTTCACATCTCCCCGCCGCGGAGGCGGGAGACTGTCGCATCGGCGCCAGTCCTCGGCCCTCCTGCGCGGGGGGATGCTCCCATTCGGTGATCCCAGAGCGCACCTCCACCAGGGGACGTCGCAAACGTCCCTGGGAGGAGCTGTCCGATGGCTATCCGGCGTCTGCTCGTACTGCTGTCGCTTCTTTCCGCTGCCTGCGGGCCTGTCCCCGACGAGGCCTTCCTGGAGGAGGACGTCCTCACGGAAGGGGGAGGCGCGGAGGACCTCTCCAGCCAGGAGCTGGCAGGCTGGAGGCCCTGCAACAACGCGCCCCTCCTGCTGGCGGACATCCGCCCTGGCACCGCGGGCTCGCGGCCGAGGGAGCTCGTCCACGGCGACGGTGTCCTCTTCTTCACCGCGGAGGACGGGGTGCACGGCCGCGAGCTGTGGAAGAGCAGCGGCATCGGCGGGGCCGGCACGTCCCTGGTGAAGGACCTCCGGCAGGGCTCGGCCAGCTCCAACCCGCGCCGCCTCACCGTGGCCTGGGGCAAGCTCTTCTTCACGGCGGAGGACGGGGTGCACGGCCGCGAGCTGTGGGTCAGCGATGGCACGGCCGAGGGCACGGTGATGGCGAAGGACATCTGGCCGGGCTCCATCGGCTCCGCGCCGGACCAGCTCCTCGCCATCGGGGACGTCGTCTACTTCGCCGCGAACGATGGGGTGAACGGGAACGAGCTCTGGGTCAGCGATGGCACGCCCGAGGGCACCTTCCTCCTCGAGGATCTCTACCCCGGCGACGACATCTCCACCCCGGGCCTCCCCGGCAGCTCCAGCCCCCGCCGGCTGACCCGGGTGGGAGACACGTTCTACTTCGTGGCCAACCTCGGGGACGGCGTGCACGTGTGGCGCAGCAAGGGCCTGCCCGGCGCCACCAGCGTCTTCTCCGGCCCCGAGGACACCTTCCTCCTCTCGCTGACGGCCGTGGGCTCGAGCCTCTTCTTCCTCGTCGACAATGGCGAGGGCGAGGCCAGCCTGTGGCGCACCTGGGGCGGGCCCGCGCAGCACCTGCGCTTCTTCCCGGGCCTCTACCCGCACGAGCTGACCGCGGTGGGCCGGAGGCTCTTCTTCAGCGCCGGGGCCGGCGAGGACGGGCTGCCGGGGGATCCGCGCGGCGAGGAGCTGTGGGTCAGCCGTGGCACGGCCTGGGGCACGGCGCTGGTGAGGGATCTGCGGCCTGGCACCGCGAGCTCGGCGCCTGGCTCGTTCGCGGCGCTGGGCGGGCGGCTCTACTTCGCCGCGGAGGACGGCGCCCGCGGGCGTGAGCTGTGGCGCAGCGATGGCACGGCCAGGGGCACCACCCTGCTCCGGGAGCTGGTGTACGGCGCCGCGGGCTCCTCTCCGCAGGAGCTGGTGGCGATCTCCGGCAGGCTGTTCTTCTCGGCGGATACGCCGGGGCGCGGCCGCGAGGCCTGGATGAGCGACGGCACGGCGTCCGGGACGGTGCCGCTGGGGGAGATCGCTCCCGGGGCGGCCTCCTCGAATCCGCGGGGGTTCATCCGCTCAGGCTGGAGCGTCTTCTTCACCGCGACGAGCCCCACGCACGGCGAGGAGCTGTGGGCCCTGCGGTTCCGTCCCAGGGGCCGCTGCACCCATCAGGGCCCCCACCGCTGAGGCGCCAGGGCGGAGAGGGTTCTCGGGCTGCCGTGTGCTAGGACTCATGGCATGGCCAGGTATGTAGCCCTGCTGCGAGGCATCAACGTCGGGGGCAACAAGAAGGTCCCGATGGCACGGCTCCGCGCGCTGCTGGAGGGGCTCGGCTACACGGACGTCACGACGCTCCTCCAGAGCGGCAACGTCGTCTTCACGGGCAAGAAGCAGAGCCCGGCGCAGGTTGCCCGGCAGCTCGAGGCCGCCATCGCCGAGGAGTTCGGCTTCGAGGTCGCCGTCATCGTCCGGACGAGGGACGAGCTGGCCGCGGCGATCCAGGCGAACCCCCTGCCCGGTGCCGAGGAGGCCCCCTCCAAGTTCCTCGTGACGTTCCTGTCGGACGTACCGGATCGCAAGCGGCTCCAGGCGATCGACCCGGCGGCGTACCTGCCGGACGAGTTCCGCGTGCTCGGACGTGAGATCTACGCTCGGTTCCCGAACGGCATCGGGAAATCGAAGCTGGCCACCGTGCTCCTTGGGGAGCGCCTGGGCGTCACCCAGACGGCGCGCAACTGGAGCACGGTCACGAAGCTCCTGGCGCTCGCCGATTCCTGAGCAGGTGGGAGCTCAGCTCCTCGCTGTGCCGCTCGCGTGTCCGTCGAGCAGGTGGCGCAGCATCGAGGCGATCTCCACCACCGCGTCGCGGCAGGCCTGGCTCACGCCGACCATGTTGGCGAACCCGTGCACGAAGCCATCGAAGCGGCGCAGCGTGGCGGACGTGCCGGCCTGCTGGAGCGCGGAGGCGTAGGCCTCGCCCTCGTCGCGCAGGGGATCGAACCCGGCGGTGATGACCAGCGCGGGCGGCAGGCCGGACAGCTCACGACACAGCAGCGGGGAGATCCGCGGATCCGAGCAGTCGGCGCTGCCGGTGTAGTGCTGCTGGAACCAATCGATGTCCGCCCGCGTGAGGAAGAAGCCTTCGGCGAAGTGCCCCAGCGAGGCCCGCTCCACGGTGCGGTCCATCGCCGGGTAGAGCAGGAGCTGCGCGACGGGAGCGCGGGGGCCCTCGCGGACGGTGAGCTGTGAGAGGGCCGCGGCCAGGTTTCCGCCCGCGCTGTCTCCACCCACGGCGATGCGCGCGGGATCCGCCCCCAACGCTTCGGCGTGCGCGCACGCCCAGGCGAAGGCGGCGGTCGCATCCTCCAGGGCGGCGGGGAAGGGGTGCTCGGGCGCGAGCCGGTAGTCGACGGCGAGGACGTGCAGGTCGGCGTGACGGCACAGCAGCCGGCAGGCGGAGTCATGCGTGTCCAGATCGCCGATCACGAAGCCGCCGCCGTGGAGGAACACGAGCAGCGGCCTCGGCTGGGCGCTCTTCACCGGAGCGTAGTGGCGTGCCTTGAGGGGAACGTGCGCCGTCTCCAGCACGAGCTCTCGCACCGCGCCCACGGCGATGGGCTCGCCCGCGTGCACCAGGGACTCACGGCGCAGGCGGCGGCGCGCCTCACCCGGTGCCAGGGACGAGAGGGCAATGCCGCCCAGGCGCTCACGCAGCACGAGCAGGAGCTGCAGCTCCGGGTGGAGGGTGAGCCCATGCCTGCTCACCGGCGGCTTGCCGGAGAGGAGGACGAGGAGCTTCGGGGGCAGGCCCATGAGGGTGCGAGCGAAGCGGTGCTCCAGTCGTTCCAGGAGAGTGAGCGCGCTGTCAGACACGGGCGGGTTCCTCGGGGCG
The DNA here is from genome assembly GCA_016926755.1 of Myxococcaceae bacterium. Lineage (GTDB taxonomy): Bacteria > Myxococcota > Myxococcia > Myxococcales > Myxococcaceae > Hyalangium. The sequence continues at coordinate 12,263 of JAFGNZ010000362.1, forward strand.
CGTGGGCGCTGCAGCGGCCAGATGGCCGTGGTGGGAGGGGGAGACGGACTCAGCGGGGTTGTAGCGTAGCTTCAGCGTTCCCAGAGGAGGTTCACGTTCAATTCGAGCGCCTCGAAGGGTTCGGCCCGTCGCCCCGTCGTCGCAACCTGCTCCCGGTGCGAGACCAAATAGAGGCCTGGATGGCGGCGGCTTCTACTTCTGCCCCGAGGTGGACGGGCGCGGCGGGCCGAAGTAGGGCAGGTAGCACTGCTTCTTCCACTCGTATGTGCTCTCGACACACGGTGGGCTCTCATTTCCCACGAGTATCCAGCAGCCGCCGTTGATCTTGACCTGGGGTCTCTTGCACGGGGGCAGGCGCTGCCCGGGCAGAGGCTCGTCTGGCACCGCGGCGCCGAAGCCCTGGTTCGCAGGCATGGCCTTCGAGGCGCTCTGCTGCTCGGCGGGCCCGAGTTCTCCCAGGCCTGCTGTATCACCCTCCTGCGCGGCGGCTTGTGCTGCCCGAGCACTCTCCCGGGCGATGGCGGAGGGCTCGCTCTGTGACGCGCGAACAAGGCTCCACACACCCGCAGCCAGCATCACGCTCGCGGCTGCGGCCACGAGCCACCTTCGCCACTTCGGGAGCTGACGAGGCGGAACCGCCTGAGCCTCTTGTCCACTCTCGGCTGGAGCTTCTAGCGGGGAGATGGGCCGGTCGGCTTCGCGTCTGGCTCGCCTGGCGGCGAGTTCCAGCCCGATGGCTAGCTCCACCGCAGTGCCGCGAGCCTCAGCCTGTTCGGAGAGCATCTGGCCCATCCAGCGTGCGAGCTCCGGAGACAGGCGCACGAGCCTCTCGGCGGGCACCAGCGCCGGGAAGCTCGAGAAGGAGTCATCTCCGTCCGTATCCTGATCATCAGCGATGAGCGGGTACCTGCCGGTGACGAGGCGATAGGCCGTCACGCCCAGGGCGTAGACGTCATCTTCCACGGTGGCTTCGTAGCGGGTGGAGGCGTGACGGCGGAACCGCCAGAGGTGGAGCTGGGCCTGGGGGCTCCAGTAGTGGTCCGTACCTGGAGGATGCGACTGGCGGGTGAGGACGGGAGCGCCACGCCAGGTACACGAGCCGAAGTCGATCAACAGGGCATGGCCGTCGGGGCGCACCAGGATGTTGTCACCCTTGATGTCGCGGTGGAGTCCACCGGCTTCGTGCGTGGCTTGGAGGGCGCGAGCCACCTGGGCCAGCAGATGCAGCACCTGACGGGACGTGGGGCAGTGCAGGCGAGCCCAGGCATAGAGGGGCAGGCCATCCACCCAGTCCAGCACGAGGAAGGGAAAGAGCGCGCCCCCGGGCCCTGCCCACTCGCCATGGTCATGGAGGCGAGGCACGTTCGGGTGGTGGATGCGCGCGAGCAACTCCACCTCCAGCGCGAAGCGAGGGTCCCCGGGCTGACGCGCGAGCTTGAGGGCGAAGGGGCCTGCCTCGGGGCGAGCCACGTGCTCGGCGCGAAAGACGAGGCCGTAGGAGCCTTGCCCGGCAAGGGCCAGCAGGCGCCAGGAGCCAATGATGGAGCCGGGGGGCAGGGAGGGGAGGTGCACGGTACTGGAAGTCTCCAAGGAGCCTCTCCTCGCGAGATAGGGGCCGTCAGCGGGTTGCCCGAGGTGATCCTACTGGAAGTTCGATTCCCAGGAGGGCTTGCCGGTGGGCTGATTGGGAGTCTCCCCTCTCCCCCGTGCCTGATCCCAAAATCAGGGGTTGCATGAAAGGATGTTGAGCAGGCACAGGAAAGCACGGGATGCTTGCGCGAGCGGATACTTGGCGGAGGTGCCCTCCCTGAACCTGTCTGCTTGTCAGACAGGTTTGAATGAGGCTCGACCGAGAGCAGGTCCGGCTGCCTGCAGTACAGCCAGAAGAGCCGGAGGAGCTGCTCCACGGCGTTCGTCTCCTGGCACTTCGTACAACGGGTGCTCCGCCGGCTTGCCTATGTGCCTTGGCTCAACACTTTCTCGGATCAGGAGTCCGTAGCCCCAGAGAGCTCAACATGTGCCAGGGGTAGCCAGCCCCCTTTCTGGGGTTCTGCCTGTGCCCTCATGATGCGCAGCAGGGCATCTGCTGCGTCGAGTTGCTCTTGGGGAATGACATCTGGCGCAGCCGTCTTTGCCTCGACAGCATAGAGTGTTTTTGTTAGGGCCACCTGCGCATCGATTAGATTGGCAAAGTACTTCACTGCCATGGACTCGTCATCGAGCGCGTTCAGAGCGCGCAGCCACACCTTCATGGACAAATCGAGTTGCTCCAGCCGGTTCTCAAGCAACTCCTTGGGGCACTGTGGCGTTCCCACCCTGGCCGCCCATTGCCGAAGTTCAATGCTCCAACGCCGCATATCACGCTGGGTCGCCTGGGCTTCCTCGTACGCGTCGCTGTCTTTGGGGACCGCCTCAAGCCCAGTGGCAGCCGCCTGGAGGTACTGAGCCGCCTCTTTCAATGGCGTCAGAGCTGCCTGTGCGACTACGCCGAGAGTCCGTTCTTGTGTCTTGGGTGCTGCTGCTACCGCTTGAAGAATGGCAGCTTGTTCGGCAGGGGTCGCTCCGAGGGCTTGCAGTCGGCTGCGCAGCAGCACCAGTTGCAGATTCATCGCGGCGTCCCGCTGCGCCAGACCCGTCACGCTGATGGGATCTGGAGCCGACCAGGTGAAAAAGGCAGTAGGCGCCTGCCCGGTTCTCCTGCTCAAACCCCAAATAGAGCCCAGCATACACAAGACCATGAAGGCCACGATGCTGCTGCCCATGACCCGGATGCGCTCCTGCGCTACGGGTGAGTGCAGGTCCATTTTCGCGATGAAAAGGCCGCCGGCGCCGCCAAGGAGGCCGAACAGCAGCGGTAGAAGGGCAGCGACGACGGGGCTCTGGCTCATCCCGGCAAAGAGGCCGGTCGCGGCCCCGACGACAGCGAATCCCAGGGTAGACCAGCGTAGGAACGGCGAGAACGCATGCACAGGGCTCTGACTCGCAGCTACAGCCGCCACTGCATTGTGCTTCGCTATCTCCTTTTGTTTCAGCAGTTCGTTGAGCCGCTCATCGAGTTGGAGCGCCTTCAGGAGTGAATCGGCGGTATTCAGAGTTGGCTGAGAGGTTTCTGCCAGCCGTGCTGTCCGAAGAACTTCCATATCGCCAGCAAGTTGTCTCAGCTGTCCTGCCATCTTCTCGAGGGTGCCGTTGTCCGGCGGCGCGGGAGGACGCTCGATGACTCCCCGAAGCGTCAACACCTCTTCGCGGAGCTTCCGGATTTGCTCAGCCATCTCCTGGTTTGTCTCATTCATTACTAGTTCCCCCATCTTCTCGCGCGGGCACCCTAGACCAGGGTAGCAGCAATCCTACGGGCAATGTGCAGGTGGCGCACTTCGCGGACGCGTGGGCCTATCCCAACATTGTGGCCCCCAGAGACACCAACCCAGAATTGTTCAGGAAGCGGATCGGCCTGAAGTATCGCTCGTCATTTCGGGAGGTCATGCGGCGGGATGCACCCGCCAAGCACCTGAATTGCGGCAGGATGGCGCTGTCTCCGCCTGCACCCAGTTGCCCGCCACTCAGCGGTCGCCCTAGGATGCAAGCCGTCGGGGGGCCGACATAGTTGGAGGCGAATATGGCAAGTCGTGTTCTTGAGAAGCTGCGACAGCGGATGGGTGCCTTGAAGCTACACTTGCTGGTAGGTAGCGTTGGACTCTTCGCTGGGTTCGTGGCTGGAGCAGGCAGCCCGGTAGAGGTCTCAGCCGGAACAGGTCCTATCCTTCAGCATGACTGTGGAAACACACGGTTTCACTGTACATGCGATTCTGGAAAAGAGATCTGCTGCGACAACTCAGGTAAGGAAATGTGTGATACGCAGAAATGCGACTGTGTCCGGTTCGGAGACTAGAGATCTATTTCGGTAGATCCTGCTCCTCTCAGAGGCGACTTCCGCCATTTTTGGCCAGCTCCCTGTAGCTCCCGTTGGGAAGTCGCCACGGCAGCGGCATGGGCTCTCTCTGCAGCCTGACTGCTCGCTCCTGCTCCACGCCTCTTCAAAATGCTGGTGTGGAGAAGAGTTCCGCCCAGGCGCTTCTTGGCGCCGAGCAGCGCCTGGGCGAAGTCCCCCGCGGCGCGCGGGCGCGCGAGGTCCAACACCTCGTACGGCTCCAGGTCCGAGGGGAACATGCACGCAAGCCCTCTTCCGGCACCCGCGCCAGAAGGAATCGGACTTGATGGGGAACCTGGCTTCGAGCAGCGGGTGGAGATCCGTCTTGTGGAGACCGGGCGCTCAGCGCGGCTCGCGCTTCTCCAGCGCCTCGATTTGCTGCAGGAAGGCTCGGCCCTTCGCCGCGTCCGTCATGTGGATGAAGGCCGCCATCCCCTTGAGCTGCTCCAGCGTCTCGCCCTCCCGGCCCGGCTTGCCCTGCTCCCGGTTGTGGATCGCCGCGCGCAGCCGCCGCACCACGTCCCTCGGCACCCGCGCCGCCGGCACTCCCTCCGGCGCCTGGTTCACCACCAGCCCCGTCACCCGCTGCCGAGTCCCCTTGCGCAGCACCCGCGTCTTCTCCGGGTGCATCGTGAAGCCCTCGGCCTCCAAAATGCTCTTCACCCGCGCCAGCAGCACCGCCACTGGCGCGGCCGCCTGCGCCTTCCCCTTCGCCCCCTTCGCCCGTCGCCAGGAGAACGTCAGGTCATCCGCGTAGCGCGTGTACGTGAAGCCCAGCCGCTTCGCCATCGCCGACACCCGCTTGTCCAGCCGCAGGCACAGCGCGTTCGTCAGCCCCGGTGAGGTGGGCGCCCCCTGCGGCAGCGCCCGCGGCCCCTTCGCCACGTACAGCGTCTTGCCTCGGAACTGCATCACCTCGCGCGGGGCCTCCGTGGCCAGCAGCGCCAGCAGCGTCGCCGCGCCCTCCGGCAGCCCGCCCTTGCGCAGCAGCCCCTTCACCCGCTGCCACGTCACCGAGGGGAAGAAGTCCTTCACGTCCACCTTCACCAGCATGTCCGCGCCTCGGTGCGCCAGCGCGTTGCTGAGGATGGAGCGCCCCGCCACGAAGCCGTGCGCCGCCCCGTGCACCGGCAGCCGCTCCACCACGTTCGCCAGCACCCAGCGCTGCGCCGCCTTCAGCTCCTTCTTCGGCGCCGTGATGGTCCGCTGGCCTCCGTCCCGCTTGGGGATCTGCCAGCTCTGGTAGTGGGTGCCCGTGTCCACCTCGCGGTGGAAGGCGAACCAGCGCAGCCGAGACACCGGCACGCCCAGCGCCTTCGCCAGCGCCTCCGCCGAGTCCAGCGCCGGCAGCCCGTTCGCCTTCGCCCGCTCCTCCCGGTCCGGCACGTCGAACGTGTCCGGCCCCTCCGCCTCGTCCCAGTGCACCCCCGCGCCCAGGTGGCTGATGTGCGTGGCCCTCCACGCCTCCCACGCCTGGCGCTCCAGCGCGCGGCGCTCCCCGGCCTCGGCCTTCTTCTTCTCCTTCCAGGCCGCCTTCTGCTTCTCGGAGAGCTCGCTGAAGTCCACCTCCTCGGCCGCCACGCCCTTGGCCACGAGCTGCTGGCGCACCCACTCGTCCGTGCCGCCCGCCTCCTGGAGGGCCTTCCACCGCGTCAGCAGCGCCTCGTGCTGCTGGCGGCGCGCCTCTCGCTGCGCCAGCACGGCCGGCGAGGCCTCGGTGGGCTGAGGTGCGGCGGTGGGCTGCGGCGGTGCCGCGGGGACGAAGGACTCCAGCTTGGAGGTCATGCCAGCTCCTGACTTCGAGGCGGCTGCGGAGGGGGCGACAGGCGCGAGCGGTCGAGGGAGGTCCAGAAGCACCACCTACTCACCTGGGGCACGGTAGCCTCACCGGCTCTCCCCTCCGGCACTACTAGGCCGGGGTGAAGAAACGGCGGTTGCGTCGTTGGCTCAGCTCTACACCCCGGCCTAGTAGTGCCGGAGGGAAGAGAGCCAAGAACAGGCTACCTTGCGGAGAGTGTCCTGCATTGCATCCAGAGCGGCGCAGCGCCGCTCCCGCGCTCGAGGCGCAAAGCTGATGACTTTCGGGACCTCTCTCGGTCGCTCGCGCTGAGTTGTGTTTCGCTCTGTCGCACCCCTCCTTTCGGCCGTAAGGCAAGCGGCCAGACAGTCCGGTTTTCTACACCAGCGCGGAGGCCGCGTCGATATAGCCCTCGGCGGCCAGCGTCTCCAGGCGCGAGAAGTAGGCCGCGCGCGCCTCGGCGTCCGTGTCGAACCAAAGTTTCTGCCGGCGCGGCTCGTCCAGGCGCGGGCCCCACTCCACCGCCACCACCTTGCCGTCCAGCGAGACGCGGTACACCTGCTCCTGGCCGGAGGCCTCGCGCCGCACGTAGGAGCGCGTCTCCGCGCGGATGAGCTTGCGCCCCTCCGGCGTCTGCCGCAGCGCCTCCTCCTCCGCGCGCCGCCGGGCGTAGGCCAGCCGCAGCGCCAGCATGTGCTCGCACGGGCCCTCGCGCACCCCGGAGCGCCGGAAGGTGGGGCAGCCGCAGGTGGCCTCGCGCACCCGGCCCTCCAAATCCAACATGAAGGAGGGGAAGAAGGTGCGCACCGCCTCCCGGTCCACCACCTCGCCGTGGATGCGGGTGCCCTCGCCCACCACCTCATGCACTTTCGTCACCTTCACCTCGCCCGCGCCCGGCCCGCCGTCGCCCAGCAGCCGGTGCGCCCGGGCCTCGCGCTCGCTGCCGAAGCGGATGACGGCCTCGTCCACGGGCGTGGGCATCAGCTCGCGGGGCCGGTACGCGCCGCGGGCAATGTCATAGAGGACGCGCCCGCGAAGGCACTCGAGCTGCAGCGCCGCGTGCACCGCGTCCTTCGGCGCGCCCGCGCCGGCCACCAGCGCCTCGAAGGGGAGCGGGCCCTCGGAGCGCAGCCGCTGCCGCAGCTTCTCCCCGAGCCCCTCGGGCACCGCGCGCGGCATGAGCACGTCGAAGGCCGCCGCGCTGGACCAGCCGCTCTCCGTCCAGCCGGTGAGGGCCAGCGTCAGCGTGGCCGGGCCCATGTCCACCACCCAGAACACCGGCAGGCCCGGGCCCAGCAGCTGCACGCGCACGCGCTGCGCGTGGGGGAGCAGCCGCGCCAGGGCCGTCAGGCGCTGCCGGCCGAAGGTGCGCACCACCGCGGGCGCGGCGCCCGTGTACACGGAGGCGTGGCACTCCAGCACCAGCTCCCACGGCTCCAGCACCAGGCGCGGGGGGGCGCCGGGCACCAGCTCGAAGCGCAGCGCGCGCGGCGCCTTCTTCGCCTTCCGGGTGCGCAGGGCGAACAGCAGGTTGTACAAGTCAATGGGCGCCAGCGTGCAGGTGCTGGAGGGCAGCGTGGCCGCCGACTGCACCTGGAGGAAGCCGCGCAGCCACGCGTGGGGCACCTCCACGTTGCGCGGGGCGCGGGCCTCGCGCGAGGGCAGCGCCACGTGCGCCTCCAGCCCCAGCGGCACGTAGGTGCGCAGCCGGTCCACCTTGGCCAGCAGGTCCGCCGGCACGTCCAGGAAGGTGGAGCCGTGCGCCGCCTCGCGCCCGTCGAAGAGCGAGTTGTCCAGGGCCAGGCGCGCGTAGGCGCTCTCGTCGCGGGAGAACACCTCCAGGGACACCTGATCCGGATCCACCGTGAGCACCGGATCCAGCACCGTGTCCTTCTGCTCGTCCGTCTGCAGCGAGGCGTCCAGGAAGGCCTTCTGCGCCTCCCAGATCTGCGCGGTGGCGCGCTTGCCCTGCTTCATCAGGTAGGCGAGGTACGCGGTGCGGTCCTTGCCGCGGTAGCGCAAGTCGCTGGCGAGCACGCCGAGCGCGGCGGCCAGCGCGTCTCGGAAGAGGGCTGGCTCACGCACCCGGCCGCGCAGGCCCACGGTGCCGCGAGAGCCCTCCAGGGCCAGCAGCACGCGAGAGGCCTCCGCGCGGGCCTCCACGTCGCTGGCGGTGGCGTAGCGCAGCTCGACGGGGTGACGGGTTGCGGTCGTCACGACGGGCTCCCTTCCTTCCGGGCGCGCTCAGCGGCCCGGCGTGCACGTTTGTGGGCGCGGTAGGCCGCCTTGCGCAGCTCCACCGACTGGCTCTTGTCGAAGGCCTGGGCGCGCAGCAGCTCCGCGGCGTCATCTCCGCCCATGCGCCCCAGCGCGGCCATGGCGTCCTGCTTCACCTCGGGCGCGGCGCCGGTGGCCAGCGGGCGCAGAGGCTCCAGCTGGTGCGCGGAGAGCAGCGCCGGCAGCGCCACCCGGCGGCCCTCGGAGGAGGTGAGCGACTTCGTGTCGCGCAGCCCCGTGGCCATGGGGCCCACGGCCACCGGGTCGAACGGTTTCACCGCCAGCGCCCAGTCGGCGCGCTCCGGCGTCAGCCGCGCCAGGGAGTCCGCGGCGGCGGCGCGCACCCGGGCGTCCGGATCCGCGAGCGCGGTGCGCAGCGTCTCGGAGGCGGCGGTGCGCTCCTGCGAGGTGGCCAGGACAGGCTTCGCGCCCGCCTGCGCCGTGCCCAGGGTGCCCAGCGCGCGCGCCGCCTGCTGGCGCACCCCCGCGGGAGCCCCGGCCTCTCCACCCTGGAGGATGGCGCGGAGGCCCGTGGGCAGCTCCGCGACGCCCAGCCGCGCGCCGGCCCACAGCAGCCGCTCCCACGCGCGGGCCAGCGGCGGGCGCTTGGGGCTCGCCGCGGAGGCCCACTCGGAGGAGGTGCGTCGCTCGGCCGCCGCCAGCGCCCGGGAGAGCGCGGCCGAGTCCGAGGCGGGCAGCGGCGCGCGGGGCTCGCCCGTCCATGTGCCGATGACGGAGGCGGCCTCCTCGCGCGCCTGCGGCTGCTCATGGCCGAGCAGCGCGACGAGCTCCGGGATGGGCAGGGCCCCACGCCGCGCGAGGCCCCGGCGGATCCTCCGCCGCAGCGCCTCGTCCTTCAGCGTGGCCAGCCGGGGGACGAGCTGCGCGGGATCCGCCTCCTCCGCGAGGTACGTGGCGGCAGGCTGGGAGAACTCCGAGAAGCGGCTCGCCACGGCGAGGAACGCCACCCGCACGCGGTCATTCGGGAAGAGCACGTCGAGCGCCTTGCGCGCCGCCCGGCTCACCTCGAAGTCATGCGAGTCGAGCACCGAGGCCAGGGCGGCCTCGGAGGCCACGTCCCCCAGCTTGCCCAGCTCCGTGGCGGCGGTGACGCGCACCGGGCTGGCGGTGGAGTCGTCGGTGAGCAGCGCCTCCAGCTTCACCCGCGCCCGCTCGCCGCCGAGGTAGCGCAGGCCGCGCACGCCGGCCTGCTGCTGCTCGACGGAGCCCGTCTCCAGCGCGGCGGACTCCACCTTCTCCTCGAGGCGCTTGCGCTCCTCGCCCTCGGGGAGCTTGGCGGCCAGCCGGCCCAGGCCCTCGATGGCGGCGACGACCATGCTCGGCTCGGCGGGGGCCTCGGGAGTGCCACCGGCGGCCACGGCCTCCAGCTCGGCCAGGGCCCGCGCATCCCCCAGGGTGCCGAGCGCCAGCAGCGCCCGCTCGCGATCGCCTGCCTCACCGGCTCGCGAGTACAGCAGCAGCGGGCGCAGCGCGCTCGGGAGCCCCTTGAAGGCGGCGGCCTCGGCGGCGGGCAGCATCAGCTCGCGGTCGCCGGCGCGCAGCACCTCCTCGATGGGCTGCACCTTCGCGCCCTGGTGCATCACGCGCCAGGCATAGCGCGCCACGGCCTCGCGGCGCACCGTCACGTCGCGGTCCGTGAAGAGGCTCAGGAGCAGCGCGTCCTGGCCCGCATCCGCCCCGTGCTCCAGCTCGCGAGGGACGGCCTGCCGCACGGCCACGTCCGAGGAGCGGGCGGCCGCCTGGAGGAAGCGCACCGCCAGCGCCGCGTCCCGCAGCTTCATGTCCCGGGTGCCGTCCGGCAGCAGCTTCACGTTCCGATCCGCCACCGCCATGGCCGCGGTGATGCAGGCCAGGCGCACGCTGGGGGCCTCGTCCTCCAGCACCTGCCGCGCCAGCACGTCCACCGCCTCCGGCAGGTGGGTGCGGCCCAGGGCGTTCACCAGCGGGTTGCGCTCATCCAGGCTCGTGGAGGCGCGCAGGCGGCTGGCGAGCGCGGCCACCGCGGCGGGGGTGGCCAGCCGGGCCAGGGCCTCCCGGGCGCGCGCGGCGGCGGGCGCGTTCTCCGAGCGCACGAAGGTGCTCAGCACCTCCACGGCCCGGTCGTCCTTGCGCCAGGCGAGCAGCTCCGCGGCGCGCATCCGCAGGTCCTCGTGCTCGCTGGCCATGGCGCGGCCGAGCGCCTCGGTGACGCGCGCGTCGTTGGCGCCGGCCAGCCGCTCAATCACGCCGATGCGCAGATCCGCGTGCTCGCTGGAGAGCGCGGCCAGCAGGGGCTCGAGGCTGCCCGCGGGGCTGAGCTTCTCCAGGAGCTCGAAGGCGTACTTGCGCACGTCCGGCAGCGGCGAGTTGAGCGCGGCGGTGATGCGGGGCCGGGCGGCGTCCCCGCGGGTGGCCAGCTCGTCCAGCGCCGCGCGGGCCACGTCCTGGGAGAGCGAGGCCAGGGCCAGCGCCAGCGGCTCGTCCGAGCCGGCGGGGTACAGCTCCTTGAGGCCCGCGAGGGCCGCCTTGCGCACCAGTTGGTGCGGATCCTCCAGCGCGCGCAGGAGCGCGGCCACGGCGGCGGGCTGTCCGGCGAAGCCCTCCTGGGTGAGCTTCACCACGCGGTCCACGGCGTCTCGGCGGACGCGGTGGCCCTCCTCATCCCCGGCGGACACCTGCCGCAGCAGGCCCACGTAGGCGCCGAAGGCCAGCCGGCGCAGGTGCTGGCGCTCGGCGGAGGCCAG
>JAFGNZ010000363.1 GCA_016926755.1 Myxococcaceae bacterium
CTCCAGGTCGCCCGTATTCGTCACCGTCACCGTCTTTGCCGCGCTGGGGGTGTTCACCCGCTGCGGCGCGAAGTCCAGGGAGGTGGCATCCAGCGACACCGTGGGCTTCTGCCCGGTACCCGTCAGGCTGACAGTGGCTTCAGGCCGTTGCGGATCGTCGCTGCCGATCGTGAGGGTTCCCGATGCAGGTCCTGCAACCGTAGGAGTGAAGACTACCGAGAGCACCTGCTGCGCGCCCGCCGCCAGTTGGAAACTCGTGTCCGGAGAGACAGTGAAGGGCTGGTTCGCACCAATCGCGACAGAGTCGATCGTCAAGGGATCCGAGCCAACGTTGGTCACCGTCACCGTCTGGGCCGTGCTGGAAGTGTCTACGCGCTGCGCGTCGAAAGTGAGCGAAGTCGCGCTGACGTCGAAGGCATAAGCCACCCCGTTACCCGCGAGGGTGACGTCCACAGTTGGATTGGCTGGGTCATTGCTCGCGATGCCGAGGGTCCCCTGGACACCCACCTCTGCAGTGGGAGTGAACGTCACCGAGATGAAGCTGGTTTCGCCTGCTGCGAGCGTAAGCGGTGGGTTCGTGTTGAGCTTAAAGGGCGCATCGATGGTGAGGGCGCTGACCGTGAGGGGCGCATCACCCACGTTCTTGATCTCCACCATCTTGGTGCCGGGAGTGCCGACCTTCTGATTGCCGAAGTCAAGGGTGGCCGGGGGGGCCGGCGTGACAATCTCGATGGTGGGCGCCGTGGTCGTGAGGGTGATGTCGGCGTGGGAGACGCAATAAACGCTGCCGCTCGGGGTAGCAAACGTCAGCGTATTATTGCCCCCATGGTTATAGACGTTTTGAGCCAGGTTGCTGACCGGGATCGTCTGCTCCGCGGGACAGGCCTGATCGCACGCACCTGCCACCTCGGTGTAGCTGCCGAGCTTCGTCCCATTCAGGAAGACGTCGACGGTGCCGGCTTTGTTGAGGAGGCGACCCACCACCTTCGTCGTGATCCCCACCACGCTCCGTCCAGTTGGAACCGGGTCCGTAAAGGTTTTCGCTCCGTCTCCGGACGAGCCCCAACATTGGTACTCGTTGAGACCACGGCAGTTGATGCAGTTGCTCTGCCCACCGGTCCACGTCAGGCGTGGGACATCGACGGTGGTCAGCGCATCGGCCCGCCGCTCCAGCGAACCTGCTGGAGCCGGTCCCTCCGGCTCACTCTGGCTGCAAGAGACCAGCACTCCCAGGCACAGCACGGCAAGGACGTTCACTCGGAGCACTTGCCCCTCCCCACGTAAAGAGCGGTAGGATTCTAGCCGTTCATGAGCTTACATTCATCCTCTCGGGCGACAATCGTCGCGACCCTGCTGGCGTGCTCGCTGGCGTCGGCGCAGACCACCGAGCAGTTGCCGGGCTTCGATCTGGAGCGCCTGGAGACCAATGTCGGGCGGGGTACGCTCCTCGTCGGCAACGGTGAGCTGATGGTGCCCGGCGGCCTGAGCGTCACCTTGCTGGGACACTACCAGCGCAGATCCCTGGTGCTCAGTGATGGCCTGCAAGACCTACAGGTGGTGCGCGACAGGGCCACCGCGCAGCTGTCGGCCAGCTACGGCCTGCTGTCGTGGCTCGAGGTGGCCGCCCAGGTCCCCTTCGTGCTCTGGCAACAGGGGGATGATCCGACCCAGGCCGGGCTCGCCCAGCTGAGCGCCCAGGGCCTGGGCACTCCCGTCGTCCAGGCTCGATTGGGGCTGCTGTCGCAGAAATACCGACAGCCGATCGATCTGGCCGCGGATCTGGGCGTGGGGCTGCCGTTCGGCAACGGCACCGCGCTGGCGGGAGATGATGGGCTTCGCTTCCATGTGCGCATGGTCGCGGGCACCACGCTGGGCTGGCTGCGCCCCTCGCTCGAGGCCGGCGTGCTGTTCCGCCCCGCCATCCGCCTGGACACCGCCGAGGCCGAGGCCAAGCCGGGAGCGAGCTCCGAAGTGCGGCTGGGAGCCGCGCTGGCCACCACGGGCAAGGGGCTGCGTGGGGAGCTGGGCCTGCGGGCCACGCTGGCACCCCAGGTGTCGATGGATCTGCTGGGCGGCGCGCGCTTCCCCCTGCTGGTCGGGTTGGATGCCTTCATCATGGGCGGCCCCGGTCTGGGCGGAGCCCCCGGTGCGCCGCGCTTCCGCGTGCTGGCCGGCGTCGCCTTCCACGACGAGCCACCGCCCAAGCTCTCCTTCATCGACGAGAACGCGGATCGCGAGCTCCAGCTCTCGCTGGCCACGCCGCCGCCTCCCCCGGAGGATGATCGGGTCCGTCCCGTCAGCACCTGGGAGCTCAATTCGCTCAGTCGTGGTGACCCACAGGATACCTCCGCCGAGGCAGGGGCGCCGAAGGAGCCGCTGCGCCCCTACCAGCCTTCGCCGCAAGAGAAGCTCGTGCTGCGCGGAGAGGTCCGCTTCGAGAAGGGCAGCTCGGAGCTGGCGGGCGTGGTCCCCCTGCTGGATCAGGTCGTCCTCCAGCTCTCGGATCAGCCCCAGGGTGGCACCATCATCGTCGAGGGCCACGCGGACTCCGAAGGCACCGACACCTCCGACATGTTCATGTCGCTGCGGCGGGCCCAGGCGGTGCGGCGCTACCTGATCGATCAAGGCATCCCCGCGACGCGGGTGCGCATCCGTGGCTTCGGCGCGGACTGGCCGGTGAGCGCCAAACCCGCCAACGAGCAGGAGCACCAGCTCAACCGGCGCGCCGAGGTGCTCGTCATCACCGAGTCCTCGCCGTCGCTCAGCACCCAGGCCCCCGCCCCGTAGCACCCTCCCCTCCCTTCGAGGGGGCTCGCGCTGGCTCAGCTCTCCGGCGGGAGCACACCCATCCTGACCAGGAAGCGCATCTTGCGCTCCAGATCCCGCTGCAGATCCCCCAGGTGCCGGCCCGTCTCTCGCGCAGGCTGGCTGGCGGGCCTGCTCGCGCGCACGGGCATGATGGAGGGAGGGTTCATGCCCCGCCGCTGCTCGGGCTGCCGCTCGGCGGGAGCGTTCCGGGGCTTGCGGACCGCCTGCCGGACCGGGAGCGGCGGCACGCGCTCATCGACCGCGCGGCCAAAGAGCCACGCGCCACACCGCCAGAGCACGTCGTGGCGCTGGGTCAGCAGCGTCCAGAACCGATCCCGCATCTCGATGCCCTTGAGGAGGGTCGGCGCGCCACCCTCCCCCGCCTCCCGCTGCTGCCCGAGGATGGCTCGCAGCTTCTCGCAGACCAGCTCCGCGTCGCGGACATCGGAGGCCGCCACCGGCGAGCGGCCGGCGATCTTCGCCTCGTTCCTGCGAAACAGCGCCGCGAGCGCCGCGCAGTCCTCGAGGACTTCTCGGCTCGCCTGGAGCCGGACCTCATCGACGTCCGCGTCAGGCAGGAGGCCGGCCTCGGCGAGCGCGTCGGCGGCCTTGCGCAGCTTGCGCCGCAGGGTCTGCGCCTTCTCGAACAGCGCCCCGAAAGAGGCGGACCGCAGCTCGCGCTGCACCTGCAGCGCGGCGAAGGCCAGGCCCTGGGCGAGCCGAGGCAGCATGGAGAGCTCCTCGATGTTCACGTTGGGCAGCTTGCTGACGACCACCGCCCCGCCGCCCAGCACGCTCTCCACGCCGCGCGTCACGTTCTGGTAGGCGAGCGCCACGTCGGCGCAGCACTCCTCGATGGCGCCCGGCTCGATGGCCTTCGCGGCGGCGAGAAACGCGTCGTAGGCCATCTGTGAGCCGATGCTCTCGAGCTCGGCGACATCCGCCGGCGTGTTCTCCGCCGGCGCGAGCGTTGCGCTGACATCTTCCTCGGCCATGTGGGCAGCCTATCGAGCGCCTCCCGGCGCTGCAATGCACGGCAACCCCCCAGGCGAGGCTCGAACGCGGCCGGCACCTCCAGATATGAAGGGGACATGACCGAGCCGACCCCGCGCCCCTCCGCCCCTCCGCCTCAGCTGGGACGGGTGGCGTTCCACGCCGTGGCCTCCGGGCTGACGCCGCTCATCCCCATCCCCTTCCTGGATGACTACGCGCTCCGCCAGGTGCGCGAGCGGATGGTCCGCGCCGTGCTCCAGGAGCATGGCCTGCCCACCCCGCCCAAGGCGGTCTCGGTCCTCGCCGGCTCCGAGGTATCAACCACCCTGGGCGGCCGGGTGCTCGGCACGCTCAAGACGCTGGCGCTCCTCCCCCTCAAGAAGATCTTCCGCAAGGCCTTCCTGGTGCTGTGGGTGAAGGACTGCGTGGACATGGCCTCGTACTCGCTGCACCACGGCTACCTGCTCCAGCACGCCGTGGCCCGCGGAGACCTGGACGCCAGCACCCTGGAGGCAGAGGCCCCGCCGCGGGTGCACGACGCCATCCTCGCCGCCTGCAAGGAGATGGACTCGCGGCCCGTCAACCAGATCCTGGCCCGGCTCCTGGCGAGCAGCCGGCTGCTGATCACGGAGGCCACCCAGGCCCTGCGCAACCCCCTGCGCGGGCAGCCCCGAGTCCCCGAGAAGGGCGAGCAGGCCGAGGTGGCCTCGCTGGCGGACCGGCTCGCCGCGGCCCTCTGGGAGCAGCGCGGCTACTTCACCGCGCTGGAGCAGCGCTACGAGAAGCACCTCGGGAAAGGCTCATGACCCGCCTCTACCTCGTCCGCCACGGCCAGGCCTCCTTCGGCGCCGCCCGCTATGATCAGCTCTCCCCCCTCGGCGAGCGCCAGGGCCGACTGCTGGGCCAGCACCTCCAGCGCACCGCCTTCCGCGCGGACGCGTGGCTCAGCGGCACCCTGGACCGACAGCGCGCCACGCTCGCCGCGATGCTCCAGGGGCTGGAGACGCCCCCCGCCATCGACTCCCACTCCGCCTTCAACGAGTACGATCACGAGGCCATCTTCGCCGCCTACCTGCCCCGGATCATGGAGGAGCTGGGGCTGACCCCCGATCAGCGCGTCGCCTTCTTCGCGGACACCCGCCAGTTCCAGCGCGCCTTCGCGCGCGCGATGCAGCACTGGGTGGACGGCACGCCCCATGACCGCGAGCCCTTCGAGACGTGGGAGGCCTTCCAGGCACGCCTCCGCGAGGGCCTGGAGCGGCTGGCCCGCTCCGGCCACGAGCGCATCGTCATCGTCACCTCGGGGGGCCCCATCTCGTTCGCGGTCCAGGTGGCCCTGGGCCTGACGACCGAGAAGACCTTCGCCCTCAACTGGACGATCTACAACGCCTCCGTCACCGAGCTGCGCCTGCGCCGCGGCGCGCTGATGCTGGCCGGCTTCAACGGCGTGGCCCACCTGGAGCTCGCCGGCGACCCGAGCCTGCTCACCTACCGCTGAACAGCGGCTCGGCTCCGGGGCGTCGGACCCGCGTGTCGCTCACCCTCCCGTTCTCGAACCGGTGGTTCAGGAGCGCTGCGCGCCCTTCCCTATTCTGTCCTTTCTTCAACGATGTGACACTCTTTCACCTCCACTATGCGCATAGCCATCATCGCCACGTACACGCACCCCACGCGCCTTCGCATCAAAGAGCCGTCCATCATGCAGTCGGCGGTCCCGGAGCTCATCGCCGGGCTCTGTCCCCCGCACGCCGAGGTGGAGATCTTCAACGAGAAGGAGGCGGACCTCCCGCTGGATCGACACTGGGATCTCGTCTTCTTCTCCTACCTGCACTCGTACTACGAGCACACGAAGGTGCTCTCCACGCTGTTCCGCCAGCGCGGCATGGTCACCGTGACCGGCGGGCGGCACGCCGGCCACTTCCCTGACGACGCGGCGCAGTACTTCGACGCCGTCATCACCGGCGAGCCCGAGCCCAACGTCCCCGCCCTCATCCAGGACTTCGAGAAGGGCCAGCTCCAGAAGCGCTACAGCCTGCCCTCGGCCGGCCCCACGGCCATCCAGCCGTACCGGTACGATCTGATCGACTTCACGAACAACCGGGTGCGGCTGGCCGGCATCGAGGCCTCGCGCGGCTGCCCCTTCACCTGCAACTTCTGCGTGCTCACCGGCCACGAGAAGTACCGCTACCGCCCCATCCCCACGGTCATCGAGGAGATCCAGACGAAGATGACCTTCAACAAGAACTTCTTCGGGGTGATGGACAACGTGTTCATCTTCCTGGACAACAACCTGGGCGGCTCGCCCAAGTACCTGCGCGAGCTGTGCGAGGCGCTGCTGCCGCTGAAGAAGATCTGGGGCTGCGCCCTCACCTTCAACATCCTCAAGGACGAGTCGCTGGTGAAGCTGATGGGCCAGGCCGGGTGCCGCTACATCTACACCGGCCTGGAGTCGCTCAACCCGGACTCCATCAAGGCGATGAACAAGGGCCAGAACAAGCTGTCCGAGATCGACGCCGTCATCCGGCGCGCCTTCTCGCACGGCATCGTCCTGTCCTTCGGCCTGATCGTCGGCTCGGACGGGGACACCAACGAGTACCTGGAGAAGATCCCCCAGTACCTGGCGGACCTGCGCTACTTCTCCATCACCTTCCTGGGCATCGTCTGCCCGTACCCGGAGACGCCCTTCTTCCGCGAGCTCCAGGCGGAGGGGCGCCTGCTGCCCGGCACCATCAGCCGGGACTACGACGGCTACACCCTGTGCCACCGGCCGAAGAACCTCCACCCCTCGGAGGTGGTGGAGCACTTCCAGCGCCTGTGCGCCACGCTGGGCACCCTGCCCAACATCGTCCGGCACTACGCGTCCAAGCTGATGATGAGCAGCATGCCGCGCTACAAGAGCGCCCTGATCTTCTCCGGGCCGGAGATCCTCAGCATCCGCAACCCGGTGCAGAACAAGGCCCGCCGCTACATCGCCGGCCAGGATGCGCTGGAGGACTGGGACGCCCAGCAGATGGCGAAGCTGGGGCTAGAGCCGCAGCGGCTGAGTTGACTTGGCGGCGGCGGCGGCGGGCAGCGCCGCGGGGGACTTCAGCAGGGGCGCGCCCTCCACCTCCAGGCGCTGCACGCGCCGCAGCTCGGCGCGGGCCCCGATGGCCGTGAAGATCTCCCGCGCGCGAGAGAGCAGCTCCGCGCGCCGGTGCGGCAGGGCGACGGCCGCGTCGAAGCACGCCACGCCCGTCTCCCACGGGTTGGGCCCCTTCTCCAGCAGGGCGATGGCCTGCAGGAAGAGGGGCTCCGCCGCGGCGACGCCCTTGCGCAGCCGCACGGCGCGGGCCGTCACCCGGAGCGCGGGGCCCTTCATATAGGGGTAGATGCGCGACAGGGCCCGCGCCTTGAAGGAGCCCAGCCGGGCGATCCGCAGCAGCCTCGCGCGCGGCACCGAGGTGGCGCCCTGCTCCAGCGCGAAGAGCGCCGCCTCCGCCGCGTCCACCAGGCCGATCTGCAGGAAGGGCACCAGCACCTGGTACTTCCACACGGTGTCGAAGGCCCGGACGGCCACCCGCGCCGCCTCCTCCACCTGGTGCTCGCGCACGGCGACATTGGCCAGGTGGTTGAGGGCCGCGCACTGGTTGGCCAGATCATCCAGCTCGAGGCTGATCCGGTGTGCCTTCTCGAGCTCGGCGCACAGCTCCGCCAGCTTGCCCTCGCCTCGGAGGTAGCGGCAGAAGGGCACCCAGGAGTGGGCCCAGCCCTGGTGCATCAGCGCGTTGAGCTCCACCCCCAGCTCCCCCATCTGCCGGAAGTACCGCTCCGCCGTCTCGAAGCGGCCCGAGAGGAAGTGGCTGGTGGCCAGGATCATCATGGAGGTCTGCACCTCCCACCGCTCGCCCACCTGCCGGAGCACGCCGATGGCCTCCTCCTCCAGCTTGATGGCCCGCTCCAGATCATTGGTGAAGAGGGCGTTGGTGCCCAGGCGGCTGAGGGCAATGCCCTCGGCCACCGCGTCCCGCGAGGCCCGGCCGAACGCCAGCGCCCGCCCGAGGTAGCGCGCGGAGCGCTTCAGCAGCCCGGCGCCGAAGAGCATGGTGCCGTAGTACCCGCTGGCCTGGCTCAACCCGTACTCCGTGCGGGAGCGCTCCGCCATGTTGAAGGCCACCAGCGTGGCCCAGGTGAGCTTGGCGAGATCCACGAAGTAGTAGATCCGGATGAGCGAGATCAGCGTGTTGAGCTGCTTGATGAAGACGGCCAGCTTGTGGGCCGGCACCGGCCGGAGGATCCACGGGAAGATCAGGCTGAGCAGGTGGACGCTGGCGGCGGCCGCGGTGCGCAGCACCAGCCCCACCTTGCTCCGCGGCGGGGCGCGCCCCAGCAGCTTCAGCGCGCGCTCCAGCTCCTGGATGGCCCGGC
>JAFGNZ010000364.1 GCA_016926755.1 Myxococcaceae bacterium
GATGCGCCGGGAGGGCTACGAGCTGACCGCCTCCAACCCGGAGCCCGTCACCAAGGAGATCAACGGCCAGGTGCACGAGCCGATGGAGCTGCTCTTCTGCGACGTGCCCGAGGGCAGCGTGGGCGCGGTGACGGAGCGCCTGGGGCCTCGCAAGGGCCGCATGGTGGACATGGCGCAGCTGGGCGGCGGGCGCACGCGCCTGCAGTTCCGCATCCCGGCGCGCGGCCTCATCGGCTTCCGCTCGGAGTTCCTCACCATCACCCGCGGTGAGGGCATCATGAGCAGCCAGTTCGACGGCTACGAGCCGTGGTTCGGCTACATCCCCAAGCGCAGCAACGGCGCGATGGTCTCGGATCGCCTGGGCGAGACGGTGCCCTACGCGCTGTTCAGCATCCAGGAGCGCGGGCAGCTCTTCGTGGGCCCGGGCGTGACGGTGTACGAGGGGATGATCATCGGCGAGCACGCCCACCCCTCGGAGCTGAACGTCAACTGCTGCCGCGAGAAGAAGCTGACGAACATCCGCGCCGCGGGCCGGGACGAGAACGTGATCCTCACCCCGCCGCGAGAGATGGGGCTGGAGAAGGCGCTGGAGTGGATCGCGGACGACGAGCTGGTGGAGGTGACGCCCAAGTCGGTGCGCCTGCGCAAGAAGGCGCTGTCCGTGGGCGAGCGCTACCGGGCCGAGCGCGACCGCAAGCGCGAGGAGCGCGAGGAGGCGTAGCCCGCCCGTTCACCTCGCAGGCGACCTATCCCCAGAGCAGGGCCAGCTCCAGCTCGAGCGCCTCGAAGGGCTCAGCCCGTACGCGGGCCGTGCCCTCATGCACGGCGAGCGGCATGTACCGGCCTCCCTCGAGCCGAAGGGCCTCCAGCGTCCGCGCACGAGGATCCAGCAACCACAGGTGGCCTACGCCCTCGCGCGCGTACACCGGCAGCTTGGCCTCCCTGTTCAGCCGGGCCGTGGAGGGAGAGAGCACCTCGCATGCCCAGTCCGGCGCCAACTCGAAGGCGGCGACGTCCGGAAACACGGGCATCCGCTCGCGCCTCCAGCCGGCCAGATCCGGCACCAGCACGTCCTCTCCGAAATGAAGTTCCGGCTCGTCCAGGATGACCCAGCCGCCAGGCCCCCGCGCTCCCAAGTCGAAAGAGCCCAGAAGTATTGCGCCCATCCGAGAGGAGGCCAACGCGTGGCGGGAGGCTGGCCGAGGGCTGACGTACAGCTCTCCGGCGACAATCTCCCCCACCACGTTCTCGGGCAACGCTTCCAGATCCGCGTGGCTGGCTGGTTTGCGTCCCATTGCTTCCCCATACTCCCCAACGCCCGTCCCCATTTCCATGAGGGCGGTTCTAACATCGCGGTCTGACGTTCTACGTCACTTCCTATCTTCCTACCCTCCAGGTTGCCTCTGGCAGAAACGAAGCGCAAGAGGCCGCTTCCGCAGCGCCTGCTCGGACACAGAGGGCTTCATTCCCAAAACTCAGTGAGCAGAACCTCGAGGCGTTGCCCGACAACCTGTCTGACAAGCAGACAGGATTCAGGGGGCCGACTAGGCTGCGAGCATGCTCCCTGCTCGCTTCGCGCTGCTGCTGCTCTGCCTGATGCTGCCGCTCCAGGGGCTTGCTCAGACTTCACCTCCCGAGATGGAACAGGCGCCTTCCGTGACGCCTCCTCCACTCGTCCCAGCGCCCCCTGAGCCCCAGGCGCCCGCGGACAGTCCCCGCCATGGCTCGAACGAGGAGGGCCAGGGCGAGCTCATCCCTCGCGAATGGCCCGTCGCGAAGGCCCCGAGCCCCACCGCCCCCCGACTCCTGGTCGAGTTCCTGGGCGGCAGCTTGGGAGGAACCCTGGGTGTCATCCCGGGCGGGATCATCTTCCTGAGCAATCTCTGCATCGACTCGTGTAGCAATGGATCGGAGTCTGGAGCCCTGCTCGGCCTGGGCCTGGCCTTCGCTGGCGTCGCGGTCGGAACGGGGGCCGGTGTCTATACAGCGGGTGGCCTCATGGGCGGGCACGGGCGGTTCCTGCCCACAGCCGCTGGCGCTGCGCTGGGGACGCTCGCGGGCGTGCTCGTCGGGGGAGCGCTCGCGGAAGACGGGGGCGAGGCCTCGTTGCTCGCCGTGCTCTTGAGCCCCGTCCTCGGAGGCATCATCGGCTACGAGTCCTCCAACTCGCCCCCCGTCCCCCAGCGGTATGCGTCACGCGCGCCGAGGCCCCAGGTGGTACCGCTGGTCACCGCCACTCCCGGCGGCGGCTTCATCGGCGGACTCGCCGGGCGCTTCTGAGGCTCCGCCATCCATGTCCCGCCTGTGCTGGTGTCTCCTCTTCCTGGTGGCGTGTACCTCCAGGTCCGAACATGTCCCCCCGCGGAACACCGCCGATGCGGGCCCATCCTCCATGAGCCGAGTCCTCTTCATCGGCAACAGCTACACCTTTCAGAACAGCCTCCCCAAGGTACTCGAGGCCTTCGCACAGGCCCTCGTCCCCGAGGCTCCTCTCCAGACGGAGGGAGTCCTCGTCGGAGGCGCGACGCTGCGGTCGCACCAGGCACACGGGGTGGCTTCCCAGCGCATCCGCGAGGGCGGCTGGCGCTACGTGGTGCTGCAGGAGCAGAGCATGCTCGGAGGGCTGCGCATCGACGGCGTCGCGTACCTGGGCCTCCCCGAGGACTCGTTCTTCCCCGCGGCGCGCCAGCTCGCGGCCCAGATCACCGCGGTGGGCTCCCGGCCGCTCTTCTATATGACGTGGTCGCGCAAGGAGAACCTGGCCGCGCAAGGCCACCTCACCCGGGCCTATGCGCGCATCGCCGCCGAGCTGGGCGCGGCGCTCTCGCCGGTGGGCGTGGCGTGGGAGCGCGTACGTCGTGAACGGCCCGAGCTCGAGCTGTACGCCGAGGACGGGCACCACCCCGGGCCCGCCGGGACCTACCTGTCCGCCTGCGTGCTGTTCGCCTCGATCTACAAGCGGCCCTGCACGGGCGCGCCGAGCACCCTCACCGGTACTCCCTGGACAGGCTCGGGCTTTGACGCCTCTCGCGCGGTGAAGCTCGTCTCGCTCCCGGACGACACCGCGCGCTACCTCCAGCGCGTGGGCTCCGAGGTGGCGCTCGCGGAGCACCCGCCCGAGAACACCGACACGGCGCCAGCCCACCCGCCTCTGCCGAGCCTGCCTGTGGGAGCGCCTCTGCGGCTCGAGCAGCTCGCGGGCGAGTGGAGCGGCTCCCTGTCCCTCTACCCTTCCGACATGGGCATGGCGCCGGCGGCTCTTCGCCTGTCGCTCGAAGCCCAGGGGACCGAGCTGTCCGGGCGCGTGCGCGTCCTCTTTCGCAACGGCAGATCCATCGAGGCACCGCTCACCTCGCGGCTGGAGGGTGATCCGCTCTCCTTCTCCTTCGAGGACGCCGCCTTGCTGGAGAGCACGGTGCAGCTTCGCGCGGTGCTGAAGGACGGGGCGCTCCACGGCATCGCCCAGGCCCAGGATCCCCAGGGAGGCCGCT
This sequence comes from Myxococcaceae bacterium, assembly GCA_016926755.1. Classification (GTDB taxonomy): domain Bacteria; phylum Myxococcota; class Myxococcia; order Myxococcales; family Myxococcaceae; genus Hyalangium. The sequence goes on from JAFGNZ010000364.1 coordinate 3,492, forward strand.
GGCGCGGCTCCTGGACGGCCCGCCGCCCCAGCCCATGAGCGCCGCCGCGCGCTGTGCCCTGGCTCGGTCACGGGCGGCTGAGCGCTCGCTCAGTGCTACCGGGCAGCCGACCTGAGGCTCGCTGCGGTCCCGCCGCGCATGTCCACCCTGAGATTGAGACCTCCTGTCCGCCTCGCGGCGGCGGGAAGGGCATGCCCGCGCCCGGCAGCGTCAGCGCGGGAAAGGAGAACGTCATGCATGCGCTCGCTCCCATCGGCCGGCTGCTCTTCGCGGCCATCTTCATCTCCAGCGGCGTGAACCACTTCCTCCAGGTCAACTCGATGACGGCGTACGCCTCGAGCGCGGGGCTGCCCGCACCGAGGTTCGCCATCCTGGCCTCGGGCGTCATCATCCTCCTCGGTGGGCTGTGTGTGCTGCTGGGCGTCTTCGCGCGGCTGGGAGCGGCGCTCCTCGCGCTCTTCCTCCTGGCCACCGCCTTCACGATGCACCGCTTCTGGGGCCTGGCGGATCCCCAGCTGGCTCAGGATCAGCTCGCCCACTTCATGAAGAACCTCTCCATGGCGGGAGGTGCGCTGATCATCACCTACTTCGGACCGGGCCCCTTCAGCCTCCGCGTGCACAAGGGCGCCGAGGCGCCTCGCACGCGCCCCGTCGTCCCCTTCCGTCCCCGCCCTCAGCAATAGCTCCGCGCCTCGCGCTGGCCCGGTTACGCGGGGAGCGGGACGGCGGGCCCCTGGGGGTTGGAGGGCGCGCTCCGGGAGGGCTCCGGCGCCGCGGGAGCCTCGGCCGTCTCGCCCACCATCTCCCCGTGTTGGCTCAGATCGAGCCCCTGCTCCTCATGCTCCCGCGTGACGCGCAGCGGGACGATGCGGTCCACCAGCTTGTACAGGAGATAGGAGCCCACGAACGAGAAGACGGACACGAGCACCAGCGCCAGCATGTGCATGAGGAACGTGCGCGTCTCGCCGTAGAAGAGCCCCACGTCCTTGGCCAGCACGCCCGTGAGCACCATGCCCACCGCACCGCCCAGCCCGTGGCAGGGGAAGACATCCAGCGTGTCGTCGATGGAGGTGCGGCTCTTGAAGTGCACCGCGGCGTTGCTCACGAGGCTCGCCACCAGGCCCACCATGATGCTCTGGCCCACGGTGATGAAGCCGGCCGCCGGCGTCACCGCCACCAGGCCCACCACCGCGCCCACGCAGGCACTCATGGCAGTCGGCTTGCGGCCGCGCAGCGTGTCGAAGGCGAGCCACCCCAGCATCGCGGCGGCGGAGGCCGTGTTCGTGGTGGCGAAGGCGAGCGTGGCCGCGGCCGAGGCCGACAGCGCCGAGCCCGCGTTGAACCCGAACCAGCCGAACCACAGCATGCCCGTGCCCAGCAGGACGAACGGGAGGTTGGCGGGAGTGTGGGCGGCCTTCTCCAGGTGCACCTGCCTGCGCCCCAGCACCAGCGCGCCTGCCAGCGCCGCGAAGCCCGCGGACATGTGCACCACCGTGCCTCCCGCGAAGTCCAGCACGCCCCACTGGCGCAGGAAGCCCTCCGGGTGCCACGTCCAGTGCGCCAGCGGCGCGTAGATGAAGAGGCTGAAGAGCACCATGAACAGCACGTACGCCTTGAAGCGCACGCGCTCGGCGAACGCGCCGGTGATGAGGGCGGGCGTGATGATGGCGAACTTCAGCTGGAACAGCGCGAAGAGCAGCAGCGGGATGGTGGGCGCCAGATCCGGATGCGTCTCCCCACCCACGCCGTTGAACATGAAGAAGGTGCGCGGATCACCAATGAGCCCGTGGAAGCTGTCCCCGAAGCTGAGGCTGAAGCCCACCACCACCCACAGCAGGGTGATGACCGCCATGGCCATGAAGCTCTGCAGCAGGGTGGACACCACGTTCTTCAGCCGCACCATGCCGCCGTAGAAGAACGACAGGCCCGGCGTCATCAACAGCACCAGCGCCGTCGCGGTGAGGATCCACGCCGTATCGGCCGCGTTGATGGGCCCTCCCTGCTTCGCCTGGGCCCCCGGTGTCACCACCAGGCCCAACACCCCCACTCCCGCCAGGACAGCGACCGCCAACCACTTCTTCATAGCGCCTCCGTCAAAGAGCCGACGCGACGCATCATGGCGATGATTCAGCTTAATTTCAAGCTCGATATAGTTATCCGACTTAAAATAAGACCAATCCAGTCTTTCTCTGTCCTAACAATGGGCATCTGGAAGCAAAGGGGCTCCGGCCTCATCCTACATTGAGTGGAATACAACTACCTCCTGGACTACTGGGTCATGTAGAAGGTCCCCAGGCACATCTCGTCCTCGGTCCCCTCTCCCCAGCTCACGTCCTTCGCCCCAGGCTGGCTGTTGTCCCAGTGGCACTCCACGGCGATGCGGTCTCCCGGCTTCACCACCTTGCCCTCCGCCAACCCGTAGCTGGCCTGCCAGTGGAAGTCCCAGCGCGGGATGTCGAGCAGGCACTCGGTGGTGGCCGTCTTCCGCTCGATCTCCAGCCGCGCCCGCGTCCCCAGGGTGTGCATGTGCAGCGCGGCCGAGTGCACGGTGATGGGCTCGTTGTCGCGGAAAACTCCTCGGGTCACGTTCGAGAGCACGGGCACCAGATCGAACGAGAAGCGGTGCCGCACATCCGCCTGCCCCGCGGGGATGGACATGCCGCCGTCCCGCACCCAGGCCGGGTTGGCCCAGGGCTGCATGATGGCGACCTTCTGCACGCTGGACTCCAGCCGCATGGAGATGGAGGTGCGGTCGGGCGCCGCGTTCGCGCCGCTCAGGTTGTAGTGGATCTGCAGGACGACCTTGGAGCCCGGGTCCACGCGGATGCCCGTCCCACCCGGGTAGTCCGAGCCATTGCTGCCGGGGACCCAGCTCCCCAGCCACGTCACCGTGTTGCCCGCGACGCCGGGCCCGCCGAAGCAGGTATACCCCGGCTCCGGATCCGCGGCGTCCAGCGCCTGGAAGGTGGCCACCTCGTCGGGCCTGGCCAGGAACGCGATCACGTGGTGGACGATCGAGGGCCGGCCCGGGTTGCCACGGAAGCCGCTGACGTAGCGCACCTCGGACTCGGGCCAGTCGAGCACGAAGCAGCGGTACTCGTCCGGGGAGCGCGTCGGCGAGTACTCCACCGGCAGCGCCAGCTCCAGGTCGGCGCGCGAGAGCCCCCCCTGGATCGGCCCGGGGCCGGCGGTCGCCTCCGCCACGTCTCCCTCCGCGCCTCCTTCCTCCACCCAGCGCGAGATCAGCTCGATCTGCTCGTCCGAGAGCGAGCGATCATGCAGGTACTCCGTGCAGTCCGAATCCGCCATCCAGGGCGGCATGATCCGCGCCTTCACGGCGGCCTGGATGGCCGTGCGCAGCAGGAAGACCTCCGAGTAGCGCTGAAGCGGGAAGGGGGCGATCCCCCCCTCGACATGGCACCCCCCGCACTTCTCCTGGACCAGCGGGGCGATGTCCCGGTGATAGGTGGGAGGTGGGGCCTCGAGCGGAGGAGGAGCCTCCGTGGACTCCCCACAAGCGGTCAGGAGGACCGCGATCAGGATCGTGCTCGTACCCACCCATCGGCGCATGGCAACCCTCGGTGTCGAAGGGCCTTCTCGGCCCGCACTGGGGTGGACGCATGCCAGGAGGGATGTGAATTTCGTCGGAAAAAAAACCCTGGCCGCTCAAGCCAGCGCTTCGACGATGAGGATCGCGCCCAGGGTGAGGAGGAAGCGGGTGAGGTGCAGGAGGTCTCTCATGATGACTCCGGTGGATAGAGTCCGGAGCGCCAATGCAACCGCGGCGCCAACGTGTTTCGCTTGGAAGATCCAACCTTTACACGCCGGTCTGACGTTTCCGGAGTGGCACAGGGGGTCTCCAGGCGGAGACGGTCGAGGCCCTGCGGGGGCGGCTCAGAACGTGTACTTCACCCGGGGGAACAGGGCGAACGTGGGGATGTTCGGGCCGATGACGTAGCGGGCCAGGAAGTCCGCGCCCAGCGAGAAGTGGTCCATCAGGGTCCCGTACTCGATGCCGATCCCGGCCCCGGCGTTGAACGCGTTGATCGCCCGGCCCGGCTCGCCGCCCATGTCCACCGGGGCCGGATCCAGCCGCGTGTACCCGGCCGCCAGCTTCGGCGTCAGGTAGAGCCGGTCCGTGAGCCGCACGTGGTAGGCCGCCGTCACGTCCCCGAAGGCCACCGTGAAGTTGTCAGACAGCGCGCAGATGTCCGAGTCCGGCAGGTAGCCCGCGAAGCAGTTCGCCGCGGACGAGCCCAGCCCGAAGTGCCCCCCGAGCGAGATCGTCTCCGTCACGTCGTACCCCACCCCGAGCTGCAGATAGGACTGCGCGTTCGAGTACAGGTTCTCCCCGCCCAGCGTGAAGAACATCCCGATGTCCGTCTCGGTGAAGAAGCCGCGGCGAGGCTTGTACTCCACGCCCTCCGGAGGCGTGGCCGCCAGCGCGGACGAGGACAGCACGAGGGCGGCGATCAGCAGGGACTTCCTCACAAAACCTCCCGATGCACACCTCCCAGGGAACCTCTGGAGGCGGGCTGGACGTTAATGATGCCCCCTGGGAGCGGCAACGCTCCCCGCGGAGAGTCCCGCCGGGGAACGTCCGACAGCCCTCACTCACCTTCCGCGCCGGCGGGCGCGAAGATCCACGGGTAGGTGACCGCCACCACGCCGCCACCCTTGGGCTCCGGGAACTTCCAGCGGCGGATGCGCGACAGCATGCAGCTCTCCGCCGTGGAGTTGTCGAGCGTCGTCTCCGTCACCGCCGCCTCGGACACGGCGCCCGTCGGATCGATGGTGAAGGCCACCGCCACCTTGCCGGCCAGGCTCGGGTTCTTGTTCAGCTCGGACTCGTAGCAGTACTTGATCTCGTTCTGGTGGCGCCGGATGACCTTGGCGATGACGTCCTTGTCGAGGCCACCGATGACCGTCGTCTTCCCGGGGATGATCCGGGTGATCGCCTTGCCCTTGCCGCCCAGGTCGATGCCGCCGTTGCCGCCGGCGCCGCGGCCGGTGCCCTGGGTGCCCAGGCCGCCGATGCCCAGCGCCGTGCCACCGCCGCCCGAGCCATTGCCGCGCGAGCCGAGCCCGCCCACGCCCTGCGCATCCCCCAGCCCGGCCCCGGACTTCAGGCCGCCGAGCGCGTTGTTGATGCCCGTGCCCAGGCCGCCGGGGCCGAACACGTCCGAGGCCCCGCCCTTGAGGCCCCTGAAGGCGCCCAGCAGGCCCACCTTGCCCACCACCTGCCGGTCCTTCTCCCTCTTGCCCGGATCCAGCACCGGCGTGCCCGGCCTGGAGGGATCCGCCTCGGGCTTCTTCGCCTCCTCCCTGCCGAACCTGCCCTCCTCGTCCTTCGCCTTGGCGCCCTCCTCCACTCCGGCCAGCTTCAGCTTCTTGAGCTCGATCTTCTTCTCCGGCTTCACCAGGAACTTCGCCACCCGCTGCTGATCCTGGAGGATGTCGTCCGGGGAGGGCAGCTCCGAGCGCGGCGTGAGCAGGAAGGCGGCCACCACCGCCGCGGCCACCATCAGCGAGATGCAGGCGATCTTGAAGTAGGTGAAGTCCGCCTCGTTCAGCGTGTTCACCTTGACCCGCGGAGAGGGCCGCACGTAGCGCACCACGAAGGAGATCGTCCCGAGCGACACCTCCGCGCGATCGTGCAGGCCCAGCGTGAAGACCTGCCCCGGGTCCGCCACCGCGGGAGTGAGCTGCCCGGCGGCGCGCAGCGCGTCCTTGGTCCGCACGTCTCCCTGCGAGGTGACGATGACGCCGGCCCCCGCGGGGACGCGCAGCGCCACCTTGCCCCCCTGGCTCACCGCGAGCACGTGACGCGCGCCCAGCTCGGGCACGAAGACGTGGAAGAAGTTCTCCCGGCCCTCGCCGATGGTGACCGGCACCCCGTCCCGGAAGTGCTGCACCTCCAGCAGCGAGTCGCCCCAGAGCATCGCCACCTGGAGCAGCTTCGCCTCGAGCGTGGGCATCGCGCTGGGAGGCAGCGGCTCCTGCAGGTGCGCCGGCGTCTCGGGCCTGGGCGCCACCGGGGCCGCCACGCCCTTGAGCTTCAGCCCCGGAGGCGTCACCGTCCGGCCCGAGCGCGGGACGAGCACCTCGGGCGCCGTGGGCCGGGCCTGCGACACGGGGGCCACCGGCCCGCGCTGCGTCACCGAGCCCTGGAAGCCCGTCCCGCTCACCTGCGCGCCCGCGGGCGTCCTGGGCGCCGAGTCCTCCGCCTGCTCGAAGAGCACCTCCACCCGACAGGCGCCCACCGTCAGCACATCGCCAGGCGCGAGCGCCTTGGGCACCAGCAGGCGCTGGCCGCCCACCTGGGTCCCGGACTCGCTGCCGAGATCGATCGCCGTCACCCCACCTTCCTTGTCCACCTTCAGCATCACGTGGAGGTTGGAGACGCTGGGATCCTGAAGCTTCACCGCCGCCTGCGCGCCCGAGCCGACGATGATGCTCTCCGCGTCCGCGATGGTCTCCATCGTGGACCCATCCGGTCCGGTGATGCGCAACCTCAGTCCGTTGTTCTTCGCCGCCGCCATGAGGATCTTTCCCTTCCGCCCGTCCGCACCCAGAAAAACGCGCGCCCCTTCCAGCGCTAGAGGTTGTCCACCGACTTCTGCAGCTCGGGGCTGAAGTTGTCCCGGACCTTGATGAGGCTGTCGAAGTCCGTCTTCTTCCGGTTGAGGACGTACGAGCCTTCCGGCTTGGTGAGCTCGCCCTCCACCGTCACGTCGGTGAAGTCGATGACCGTCTTCTTGCGATAGAGGGTCTTGTCTTCCTCTTGGATGATCTTGACCTGGTCCTGCTCCTGGGCCGCCGCTGGCCCCGCCCACAACGCCGCCGCCACCACCGCCGATGCCAGTCGCTTCATTCGCAGCCTCCGTTCACCCATCGGTTGAGACAGCGGGTCCAAGGTGAGGTTCCCGCAGGTTCTTGCAGGAGCCGGTCCAAGTCCAACCCCTCGGATCGTAAGGAAGTTGCCCTGTACCCGCCACCCCGCCCGCCCGGAGGGTGGAAAAAACTTCCCACCCCCTCCGGTAGCTTGTCCCGCCCCGGATCCGCTCACGGCGAAGGAGGGGGAGCAGGCGGGCTGGCTGGAGCTGCCGGCGCGGAGTTCTCGGGCGCGGTGGCAGGGGCCTCCTCCGGCGGAGTGCCCTCCTCGCGCGCGGCTTCCTCCGACACCTTGTCCAGCAGGGAGCCGTCGCCGCTGGGGGCCGGGGTGGCCTCCTTCTTCTGCTCGGCGTCGGGCTGGAGCTGGCCGCTCTTCTTCATCGCCTGGATGCCCTGGATCTTGGCGTCGATCATCTGCCGCTCCTGCGGCGTGAGGCTCCGCAGCGCCTTGCAGCGTGCGAAGAAGCCGAGCGCCTTGTCCCAGCCGGCGCGGTCCGCCGCGTAGGCCCAGCCGGCGCCGCAGAGGGCCTCCGGGTGCTCCGGGCGCAGGGAGAGCACCTTCTCGAAGGCCTCACCGGCGGCGAGCCCCTTCTTCGGATCGCGCCCCTTCTGCCCGTCCAGCGCGAAGCCGTAGTAGAGGTGCCCCTCGTAGGAGGTGGGATCCAGCTCCACCACCTTGGCGAAGGAGCGCTCGGCGCCCGCGTAGTCCCGCCAGGCCAGCGCCATGGCGCCGATGTTCAGGTGGCCCTGGGCGAACTTCTCGTCCAGCGACACCGCCTTCTGGAACTGGGCCAGCGCGCGGGGGCGATCGTTCAGCTTCAGGGAGATCATCCCCAGGTTGTTGTAGACGCCCGGATCGCTCTCCGCGAGCTTGCGCGCGTTGGCGCTCACCAGCTCCGCCAGCCGGTACTGCCCCTGCTCGTAGTAGATGAGCGCCAGGTTCTTGTACGCGTCCGCGTTGTCCTTGCTGCGAGACAGCACGCGCCGCGCCGTGGCCTCCGCCCGCTCGAAGCTGCCCGCCAGCCGGTACGCCACGGTGAGGTTGTTGAGGAGCGCCACGTCATGCTCGCGGCCCGGCGCCTTCAGCGCGTTCTCATACAGGCTGATCGCCGCGTCGAACCGGTCCTGCAGCCGGTACAGCCGGCCCAGGTTCAGCAAGGAGGGCTGGTGGTGGGGCTCCAGCGAGAGGATCTCCTCGTAGGCGGCCTGGGCGTGCGCGAGCCGGCCCTGGCGCTCGGCGATCAGCCCCAGGTTGAACCGCGCGTTGTGGCTCCGCGGCGCCCTCTCCACCACCTGCTCGAAGCCCTTGCGCGCCGCCTCGTAGTCCCCCGCGTCGAACGAGGCGAGCGCCGCGAGGAACAGCGCCTGAGGCTCCGGCTCCTTCGGCGCGGGAGGCTGGGCCGGTTGCGCGGCGGCCTGCTCGGGAGCGGGCCTGGGGGCCACCGCCGTGACAGGCGCGGGCTTGACGTCGGGAGCCGTGGCGCACGCGGTCGTGAAGACGAGCGCGGCGGCGGTGAGCATGCGGGCGATCGTCATGGCGGTCTTCCCTGCGGATGCCTTCGGATGGGTGCGCATCACTGCCGGGCCTCCCCCTCCGTGGCGGCGGGCGCCGGAGCGGCCTGAGGAGGCTGAGGCGCCTCAGGGGCCGCCGGAGCGGGCGCGGGGCGCTCGGGAGCGGCGGGCGCGGGCTCCGCCGAGGCGGCCGCCGACATGCCCGGATCCTTCGCCACGTCCGAGGTGGCGAAGAACTCGCTGCCGCGGAAGGGCACCTGGCGCACCTGCGCGTAGGCGCCCGGATGGTAGCGGTTCACCTGCTCCTGCGCGGCCAGCGTCCACTCGTTGTAGATGGCCAGCTCGTAGGCCTTCTCGAGCGCCTTCTCCAGCGCCTCGTTGGACTTCTCCTCGAGCGGGAGGGCCAGGTTCTCCAGCTCGCCGCGGTACAGGGCGAGCTGCTCCTCATCCAGCCCCTTCGGATCCGGCGAGTCGATGATGTTGCGCGCGAAGTCCGCGTACGCCAGACCGATCCGGGTGAGCGCGGCGATGCCCCACTCGCCCGAGCCGATGGCGAGCACCGCCGCGTACGCCTTCTCCACCCGCTGGATCTCCCGCTGCTTGGCGGCCAGATCCTTGCGGATGGTGGACACGCGCGAGAAGCGGATGTCCGTGTAGTGCTTCCACACCGGCTCCAGCTCCAGGAAGCGCGCGTGGGCGTAGGCGTCCAGCAGGCGCACATCCTTCTTGTCCGCCGCGGAGAGCCGGGCCCACCCGCGCACCAGCTCGCCCTGCAGGCGCTCCATGCCTCGCGGGTCCTTGAGCTGCCGGTGCGCCATCAGCTCCCGGTACTTCGCCAGGTAGAGCTGCCCGCCGGAGGTGCGAGCGTCCCGCGCGTACGTCTCCGCGAACGAGGCGAAGGCCCGGGCCGCCTCCGCCCAGCGCCCGTCCTTCTCGTGGATGAGCGCGATGTTGAAGGCGATCTGCGGCACGTCCTTGCGATCCTTGAAGCGCGCCAGATAGGCCTCGTACGCGGCGATCGCCTTCTGCGAGGCCCCCACGCCCTCCCACCAGAGGCCCGCGTTGAAGATCGCGTCGGCCACCCAGGCCTCGGCCTCCTTCACGAGCTGCTGGCGCTCGGCCTCCTGCTGCGCGAGCTTCGCGTCCTCGCCCTGCCCGGCCGGCTTCTTCGCCGCAGCCCTGGCGGGCTTCTTCGCGGCCTTGCCCTTCTTGGCGCCAGGCACCTGCGCGCCCGTGGTTGCGTCGTAGGCCTCCACGAAGGACTCGTACATCTCGGCCGACCGCCGGAACTCGGCCATCTTCTCGTAGAAGCCCGCCAGCGTGTAGCGGACCTTCAGGCCGAACGGGCTGTCCGGGTACTCCTTCAGCACCCGCGCGCCGGCCTGGGCGCCGCGATCCAGCTCGGCGGCCTCCTGGAAGATGATCATCGCGTAGGTGAGCGCGCGGTCCGCGTTCTCCGATTTCGGGAACTCGGTGACGAACGCGAGGAAGAGCTCCGCGGCCTTCTTCGGGTTCTTCTCCTGGCGGTAGACGATCTCATCCACCCACTTGTACTGGCTGCCCTCCACGACCTTGGAGACGCGCGCGGCGAAGTCGGTGCCGGGCTTCGTCAGCTTCTTGTTGCCCAGGAACTGCCGCGACAGCTTGTTGAGCTCGAGCCACTCCTCGCGGCTCTCCAGCACGAACATCGTCAGGTCCGCCGCGTCCCGCGAGCGCCGCTCCTCCGGGAACTTCGCGATGATCTCCCCGAAGCGCCGCGCCGCGTCCACGAAGTGGTTGCGATCGTAGAGGATGACGGCGGCCTGGTAGCGCAGGTCCACCTCATCCGGGTTGTTCGGGTAGAGCGTGTTGTAGGTGTCGCACGCGGCGACCAGGCGCGCCTCGAAGCGCGTGAGCTTCTCCTCCTGCCGCTCCTTCGCGTCCTTCTTGATGATGCGCTTCTTCTCGACGTCGCCCTTGTACTTGTTCTCGTCGACCTTCTGGCCGTCCTTCAGATCGCTCCGGGCGATCTGGCCGCGCTCGATCTTCACCAGCTTGTCGTAGGCGAGCACCGCGGCGAAGGAGGCGCTCTTGCGGTAGGCCTCGTTGGAGACCTCGCGCGCCGAGTCGCGATCCGGGATCTGGAACGCCACCACGTTGTCGTACTCGGCGGCGGCGGCCTCCCACTCCTCCAGCGCCCAGAGGATCTCCGCGTAGAAGAAGCGCAGGTTGAAGGCCGAGTCCGAGACGAAGCTCGGATCCTCGCTGGCGGCGAACGCGTCCACGTACTGCTTGTAGATGTCGCGGGCGAGCCGGTACGTCTCCACCTGGCGCGTCTTCTGCGCCTCCTGGTGGTACTCCGTCACCATCACGCGCATGGCCTCTTCGGTGACGTTGAAGGCGTTGCGCAGCACCGGCGTGTCGCCGGCGTTGGCCTGCCACCACGTGCCGCCCGGCCGGTACAGCTCCACCATCCGCGCCATCTCCGCGCGGACCTGCTTGCGCTGCCGCAGCCCCTCGTAGGCCCGGACGATGGCCTGCTGGAACTCGGGCGCGCTGGGGCCCATGGGCGCGTCCTCGATCAGCGCGCGGAACAGGTGGATCGCGCTGTCGAAGTGGCCCGCATCCGCCAGGCCCACCGCCGTCTTGGCGATCAGCCGCTGCTGCCGCTTCACCGGGGCCTTCAGCTTGAAGTAGGCGACGGCCTCCTTGGGCTGATCGAGCTGCACGTAGAAGATCGTCAGATCGTTGAGCGCCTCCGTCTTGAGATCACCCAGCTCCTCGCCGCGCGTCTCCGCGAAGTCCACCGCCTCGTGCAGCTTCTCGAGGCCGGCCTCGTAGTCCCCGCTGTTGTAGTCGCACCACGCCAGCTTGTAGATGGCGTACGCGTAGATCTTCGGCACCCCCGTGTCGCGCGCCTTCTCGTAGTTCTGCTTCGCGGGGATGAGCTTGTTGTTCTCGAAGTAGTGGTTGCCGAGCTGGATGTACGCGTCCGGGACGAACTGGGACTTCGGGAAGTCGCGGATCAGCTCCTCGTAGCGCTTCACCGCCTCCTCGCGACGGTTCAGCTCGTAGAGGTTGTAGCCCTGCGAGAAGAGCACCTCGTCGCGGAGCTCGTACTTCGGGTAGTCGCGCAGGATGTCCTCGTAGAGGCTCATCGTCTCCGCGCGGTAGCGCTCGCTCTCGGTGTGATCCTGCTTCGGGGGCTCCACCTTCTCCCCGCGCGCCACCGACGCGTCGTACGCCTTCTCCGCCTCCAGGAAGCGGTCCATCTCCAGCCGGTAGAGGTACTTGGACTTCTCCCAGTACAGCTCCGAGAGCCGGTAGAGCAGATCCGCCTTGCGCGAGGTGCCGTCCTGGAGCTTCGGGATCAGCCGCTTGAAGCCCTCGATGGCCTCGTCTCGCTTCTTGTCCGCCAGGGCGTCCTTCCTGCTGTCCGCGATGCGCGGCAACTCGGCGAACTTCGCGCTGGCGGGGCGCACCCGCGCGGGCCCCTGGCGCCGCGCCTTCTCCTCCGGAGCCCCCGGGGCCGCCCTGGCCGCCGCTGGAGGTTTCTTCGCCGCCGCCTTCTTCAGCGGTGCCGCCTCCCCTACCCCACTCGCGGTGAGCGCCACACCCACCGCCAGCGCACCGAAACGAAGGAACGCCTTCATGCGAACTCCTGCCATCGAAGGGACGTCGAAATGTCGACCGGGCCTACTGAGGGGTCTCCCCACTGCGCCCGTCACCCGGCTTCGCCGGGCAGCCGCGCTTGAGCGTGTACTGGTAGTAGCCGATCTCGTCGATCCAGAACTCGCCCTGGAACTTCCAGTAGTTCCAGGCAGGCCCGGGCATGGCGGGCCGGTAGAGCGACTGGCGGGAGAGCTGCGCCTTCTGATCCACTCCGGCCTGGAGCAGATCCTTCTCGTCGAGCGCCGTCTGGACGCGGATGATCTCCGCCTGATCCGAGAAGGCGCGCAGGTTGTCCGCCGCCTCGCGCAGGCGGCTGCGGGCCAGCGTGCCGCCCACCTGCAGCAGCGTGTTGCGCACCTCCTCCAGCGAGGCCATGGTCTGCGTCGCCAGCGCGCTGCCCTTCCAGGCGCCCTGCCCGCTGATCGCCCGCTTCTCCTCATCCACGTGCCCCAGCACGCGCATCACCTCGCGGATGCGCTCGTTGTTGCGGATCCACAGGTACACCGGGCGCGGCAGCCGCCGGTTCTCCGAGGCGGACACCAGGTTGAAGGCGGGGATCAGCTCCATGTCCTCGCCGGTGAAGGGCTCCAGCTGCCTGGCCATCGGCCCGTACACCTCGTCGAAGGCGGCCAGCGTCGTCTTCACCTCGTCGAAGAGGCAGCTGTAGTAGTAGATGGTGGACTTGAGGATCCAGGACTCGGGCTGGAAGGCGCCGGCGAACTGGGGCGCGTGCAGCGCCTGGAGGCTGCCGAGCGCGCCGCCGAAGTCCTCGTTCTGGAAGCGGGCGAAGCCGTTCTCGAAGAGGGCCTGATCCCAGTAGCGCGAGTAGCGCGGCACGCGCTCGTAGGCGGCGGTCGCCTCTTTGTACTCCCCGCGCCCGTAGCGCAGGCGCCCGAGCCCCAGCAGGGCCAGCTCCCGCGTCTCCTTCAGCTCGAGCTGCCGCTCGCCCTGCCGCGCCAGCACGGCCTTGAAGGCGGCGATCGCGGCCTGATCCAGCTCCTCGGCCTCCCCCGGGCGCCCTGGGAAGCGCGGATCGGCCAGCACCACGCCCAGCAGGTAGCGCGCCTTGGCGTAGACGCGGCTGTCCGGCGGCACCGCCTCCAGCAGTGAGCGCGCCTCCTCGAAGCGGCCGCGGCGGTGGCTGATGGTGCCCACCAGGTAGTTGATGCGCGCGAGCACCTCCTTGGGCAGCGTCACCCAGCGATCCCTCACCTCGTCCGTGTAGGCCTGGTTGAGCAGGCTGGGGATCAGGTTCTGCTCGTCCAGGTGCTGCTGCATGTCCACGAGCCCCTCCACCGCCTTGAGGTACGAGGGGTGCTGGGGCCCGGCGTTCACGATGGCCGCGTAGGTGATGAAGGCGCTCACCGGGAGCCCCTTCCTCGCGAAGGTCTGCGCCAGGTAGTACTCGGCCTTGCCCTTCACCTCCGGCTCGGCGGCGCCCTCGGAGAGCTCGAAGAAGAGCGGCGCGGCCGTGTCCAGCTCCCCCGCGTTGAAGGCGGAGAGCGCGCGGTTGTACGTGTTCACGTCCTGGCCGGACGCCGCGAGCGGTGCCAGGGCGACGGCGAAGAGTGCGAGCAGTCGGGACATGGCAGGGGCTCCCATCAGAAGAGGACCGAGAAGCCGGCGTAGAAGCTCACGTTGTTGAGGACGTCCGAGGAGGGCTCCGCCACCAGATCCCTCCCGAGGATGATGTCCTCGCGGTAGTTCTTCTTCGTGTCGGGGTCCACGCCGTCGAACTTCTGGAACTGGCAGCCCCCGCTGAGCCCCAGCCCGCCAAAGGGCTCGTCGCTGGCGCGCGCGGCCTCCATCTTCTCGAAGTCGGCCCGGTTGCAGCCGTCCACCCGATCCACCCGGGCGGTGTAGACGAGATCCTTCACCTCGAGCCGCACCGCGTACGCGTCGCCGAACTGGAGCCGGACGCCGCCGCCCACCGAGCCGAGGAACCGGGTGCCCGTGTAGCCGAAGCGCGCGGGGACGATGAACTGCTCACCGCCCACCTCGTTGACCACCTCCGGCCGGATCAGGTGCCGCGTCCCGCCGAAGCCCGCGCCGCCCGTGAGCACCAGGCTGAACTGCGCCAGCTGGTTGTCGTAGAAGGCGAACTTGCCGTACAGCGGCGTCACCTCGACGCCCGCCTGCGCGCCCCACGTCAACAGCAGCGAGGAGGCCGCCTGCGCCTGCTCGCGCACCTTGTCGATCAGCTCCAGGTTGAAGCCGCTCTCGTTGGAGTACCAGTTGTACTGGCCCGACACCTGGAACGCGAAGTTCTCCTGCAGGTGGTACGTGTAGTGCGCCGCGGTGCCCGCATGGTTGGTGAACTTGCCGTTCACCTGCACCGCCACCGGGTAGAGCGTGAGCTCGTGCCGGCCCTCGTCCGCGAAGCGCTTCTTCTGGACGATGTGGACGGAGACATTCGGGTTGTACAGCGGCGCGCCGTGCACCAACCGCTGCTGCTCGGCCGTCGTCGTGCGCAGCTCGTTATCCGCCTCGGCCAGCGCCGTGGGCGCGTCCGCGGGTTGCTGGGGCGCGGCGGGCTCGGATGGCGGCGCGGGAGCCTCGGCGGCGGCGGGCGTCCTCGCGGCGGGCTCGGCGGCCTGCTCCGGCACGCTCGTCCCCATCTCGTGCCGAGGCGCCTCCTCGGGGCGTGGCGGGGGCTCCGCCGGAGGTGATGGCTCAGGCGGGATGGAGCTCTCCGCGCCCGGTGCGGGCACCGTGGGCTCGGATTGCGTGGGGCCGGGCTGCGCTCCGGCGACCGTCGACAGCAGGACCGCGAAGGACAGGATCGTTCGCATGGGTTCTAGAAGAGGAAGGTGTAGCCGATGTCGAACTGGACCAGGTGCGTGAGGCCGGGGCTGGTGGCGGGAGTGCCCGTCTCGCGGCCGACCTCCCAGTCGTCCCGGGAGAGCTGCACGCGGTAGGCGTCGCGGAACACCCAGTCCCGCAGCTCGAACTTCACGCCGTGCCGCGCGAAGGCGAAGAACCGGAAGCCCACGGCCGCGCTCACCACCGGCGACACGCGGCTGTCCTTCACCCAGAAGCTCTCCGTGGCGGTGGCGCGATCCAGCGGCTCCGTCCGGTCATCACAGATGCCCAGATCCCGGTTCACCACCTGGGTGCACTGGATCAGCGACTCGCGCTCGAAGGAGGCGACGCCGCCGCCGGCCCACAGGTAGGCCTGGAAGTGCGCGGGCACCTCCGCCATCAGCGAGAGCTTGCCGTACACCGGCGCCCACCGGACGCCGACCACGCCGTGGAGGTTCATCCGCCACAGATCCTCCAGCTCGTCGGTGAGCTTCTTGTCGTCGCGGTTGAGGAAGCTCTCGGAGATGGAGCGCGCCAGGCCGGTGTGGCGGCTGAGCGCGTAGCCGGCCCTCCCCTCCACCGCCAGCGTGTCGAAGAGGTTGTAGGCCACCCCCACGTCCAGCGTGTAGTGGGCCGTGAGGTAGGTGAGCGCCGAGATGCCCACGCTGGGAGACAGCTCGAGGTTGCCCGCGGGCCGGTAGAGTCGGTTGCGGACGACAGCCTCCTCCAGCACCTGCTCCTCCTGCCCGGCGGCGCTCAGGGCCGTCAGGCTCAGGATCAGGCAAGCGAGCACGCGAAGCGAACGGACGGTCGACATAGGGTTCAGGTGCGGCCGTAGGGACGGGCCGCGATGTGCTGGTGGATCAGTGCCCCCTCGGCGACCGAGCGTCCCAGCGACGAGCGGTCCCGTGTGGCGCATCCATCTGCCCATCCGAGGCCCCTGGGGCAAGGTGCGCCGCGATCCGAACCGTGCACTTTTTTCACGGCCGCCTCACCCACCGCACGGTGCATGACGTTTCAGCGCCTCCCCCTCCCCCGCCAAGACTTACACCGTCTCACAGCCTCTGTGCATTGGTTCGAGCATCGCCCGGTGTTACACAGGGGGAAGTCACCCCACGCCTCCACGACGTACGCCCGGAGAATGCCTATGGATGCCCAGCACACACTCCTCCGCTTCGAGGCCGTTCTTCCGGGCACCGCCGCCGTGCGCTGACGTTTCCATGCGCTGACGGAGGGCGCGCTCTGCCCGACGGCCTCAGGTCCTGAACCAGCCGTCCGTAGGAGCAGTGCGCCTTGTACTCCCTCTCCAACCTGGGCTTCGGCCCTGACTTTCAATCGCAGCTCGACTCCCTCTCCGATCCCTCCCTCGCTCCAGCCCGAGTGGCCCAGGAGCACGGATCGCGCTACCTGATCTTCACCCCCTCCGGCGAGAGCGAAGCCGTGCTCGCCGGCCGCCTGGACTTCGCCTCGGAAGAGCGGCCCGCGGTGGGGGACTGGGTCGCGATCCAGCCTGGCGACCCGGCCCGCATCGTCCACCTCTTCCAGCGACGGAGCTGGCTCGTCCGCCAGGCCGCCGGCCGCCGCACGCACGCCCAGATCCTCGCGGCCAACGTGGACAAGGTGTTCGTGGTCACCGCCGTCGGCCACGACTTCAACCCTCGCCGCGTCGAGCGCTACCTGGTCGCCGTCCAGGGCGGCGGCGCCGAGCCCATCGTGGTGGTGAACAAGGCCGATCTGTGCCCCGAGATCGACTCGCTCCGGGCCGAGCTCGAAGCGGTGGCTCCCGGCGTGCCGGTGCTCGGGGTGAGCGCGCTCCACGCCTCGGGGCTGGAGGGGCTTCGCGTCCACCTCCACGCGGGCTGCACCGTGGCGGTGGTGGGCTCCTCCGGCGTGGGCAAGTCCACCCTGATCAACCGGCTGCTGGGTGAGGAGGCGCTCGCCACGGGCGAGCTCCGCGCGGGGATCGAGAAGGGCCGCCACACCACCACCCACCGCCAGCTCCTCCCCGTGCCGCTGGAGGATGGCGCCCAGGCGGTGCTGGTGGACACCCCCGGGCTGAGAGAGCTTCAGCTCTGGGCCCCTGCCTCCACCCTGGGCGGCGTCTTCGCTGACATCGAAGCGCTGGCCACGGAGTGCCGCTTCCGGGACTGCACCCACGCGCACGAGCCGGGCTGCGCGGTGCGGGAGGCCGTCTCACGCGGCGAGCTGGACGCGGATCGCCTGTCGAGCCTGCACAAGCTCGCCCGCGAGCAGGCCCACCACGCCGCGCGCCAGGAGGGCTGGGCCCGCCAGGAGCAGCACCGCAAGGAGAAGCAGTTCGGCCGACTCGGCAAGGAGATCGAGCGCCTCCACCCCAAGCGGCAGAGGTAGCGCCGAAACACGAACGCCCCGCCTGGGGCCCTCGGGGGCTCCAGCGCGGGGCGTTGAGACAGCGGGAGGCGAGCGCCTAGCGGGCGGCCTTGTGCTGCTCGCGCAGCGCGACCTTCACGCTGGGCTTCACGTAGACGATGGCCTCGTTGTGGCCCGGGACGGCGCCCTTGACCAGCAGCAGCCCCTTCTCCACGTCCACGTCCACCACGGTCAGGTTCTGCGTGGTCACCTGCTCCACGCCGTAGTGGCCCGGCATCTTCTTGTTCGGGTAGGTGCGGCCCGGCGTCTTACGCTGACCGATGGCGCCCGGGTGACGCTGATACTCGTGCGTACCGTGCGTCTTCGTCTGCGAGCCCTTGAAGCTCCACCGGCGCATGACGCCCGAGAAGCCGCGGCCCTTGGTGGTGCCCGTGACGTCCACCAGCTGCCCCTTGGTGAACAGGTCCGCCTTCACCGGATCGCCCACGTTGAACTTCGCGGCGTCATCCGGCGTCACCCGGAACTCCTTCAGGTGACGGCGC
>JAFGNZ010000061.1 GCA_016926755.1 Myxococcaceae bacterium
ACGCAGCCTGGACAAGCCCGTGCTGCCGAGTCGGTCCGTGCTCCCCACCGAGCACACCCGGTTCCGGGGGCAGTGGGCCTGGCGCGCGCGAATGCTGGCGCGAGCGGGGCTCGCCTTGGTGGGCGTGGCAGCCGTGGCCCTCGTGCTGATTGCAACCGCCTCGGCGCTGCAGCACCTGCAAGAGGGGGAGGGGGCGCCCGACATGACCCTTCCTCCTATTGCCGTGGCAAGGCACAAGCCACCTCCGGAAGCCCCTGATGCAGGTGTAGGCGATGAAGTGCTGCTCACCATTCAAGACGTGCCAGGCGCTGGGGTCCCCAACTACGCCATTGCCCTTCCAATGCCGAAGAAGCCGCGCCCAGGGCAACGCCGTCCCCCGTGCGAGCGAGGGGAGACGGCTATCAATGGTGCCTGCTGGGTAGCCGTCAAGAATGAGCGACCTCCCTGCGGCGCAAAGATGTTCGACTACGAGGACGGGTGTTACTTCGCCTCGTTCGACGCCCCACGGGAGCCCACCTCGGAGCGGCCATGATCATTCACTGAAGGCATGATCGAGGCGCCCCTCAGCGCTAATCTCCGGCGCGGGAGGGAGTCCATGAAGAGAGCAATGAGACGGATGATGCTGGCTGGACTGGGACTGAGCACGGCGTGCGCGACGACGGCGGGGCGTGAGCCGCAGCAGGCCATGGTGGAGCGCTCGCGCGCCCAGGTGCCGACGCCGCCGTGGCCCGCGGGAGACGAGCGAGGCATGGCCAACACCCAGGGCCGAGGCACCTGGCTGCGCTGCGCCTGGCACCTGAATGATCCGAACGCGAAGGTGTACGAGCTGGCGCATGTGTCCTCGAACACCATGCCGATGTCGCCGTTCGCGCCACCGCTCAGCTACCAGTACCGGCCAAGCGCCCCCATGCCGGGCACGCGCCATGTCGTGAACGGCGAGATCCTCGGGCAGGGGGATCCCAGCAACCAGGGCACGCAGTTCGACGGCTTGGGGCACTTCGGCGTCCTGCCCGAGCCCTGGAGCGGGCAAGGGCCCGTGCCGGAGGAGGCGATCCAGTACTTCGGCGGCTTCCAGCAGAAGGACGTCAAGCCCACGCCGGACTCGCCGCTGCTGAAGCTCGGCATGGACAAGGTCCCCCCGATCATCACCGAGGCGGTGTTGCTGGACGCGCGCAGCTACCTGGGGAAGGGGCAGCCGTTGAAGCCGGGCCAGCTCATCACCGCCCAGGACATCGAGGGGATGCTCCAGGCGCAGGGGCTCGGCTGGCGCGGGTTGCTGCCGGGCGACGTCCTCTATGTCTACACGGGCTGGGAGGAGAACTGGGCGGATCCGGAAGGGGGCAAGGGCTACTACAAGCAAGGGCCCGGGCTCTCGTACGACGCGGCGAAGTACCTGGGAGAGAAGGCCGTAACGGCGCTGGCGCTGGATGCGCCGTTCCTGGATCCGGTGATCGACGGACAGCTCGAGGGCAAGGTCGCGCCCACGGAGGGGACGCCGCCCGGGCTTCCGTTCTCGATCCACCACCAGAACCTGACGCAGTCGGGCGTCCACCATGTGGAGAACGCGCACCTGGCGGAGATGGCGGCAGACAAGGTGTGGACCTCCTGCACGATGATCCTGCCGCTGCGGATCAAGGGCGCGGCGACCGCACAGGTGCGCCCGGTGGCCGTCGGCGCGCCCGCCTCACGGTGATGGACTCCTCGAGCTCGCGCACGAGCGGCTCCAGAGCGACCGAGCAGCCAGACAGGGTGGGCAGCGGCTGCCTGCCCATTTGCTACTCAATTGCAGTCCGCGGGGACTACCATCCGCGCCATGCGAGCGTGTCATGGCTGAGAGGAGCGATGCGGAGCTGGTGGTGGCGGCAAAAGCTGGGGATGAACGCGCGCTCGACGAGCTGCTCTCCCGCCATGAGAAGCAGGTGTTCCGCTTCGGCCTGCGCATGTGCGACTCGGAGGAGGAGGCGAAGGAGGTCCTCCAGGAGACGCTCCTGACTGCCTTCCGGGGCATTCACTCCTTCCGGGGAGAGGCGCGGCTGTCCACCTGGCTGTACCAGGTGGCGCGCACCCACTGCTATCGGACGAAGCGTCTGCGCGCGGGGGCTCCCAAGGAGGTCGAGCCGCTCGACTCTCCAGCCGCGAAGCGCATCCCCTCTGTCCAGGATGGGCCGGACGAGATGTCTTACGCGCGGCAGATGGGCGAGGTCCTCCATGCTGCCATCCTCACCTTGCCTGAAACCTACCGTCAGGCCCTCATCCTCCGGGACCTGGAGGGCCTGAGTGGCGAGGAGGCCGCGCGCGAGGCCGGCATCGAGGAGAGGGCACTCAAGAGCCGGCTGCACCGGGCGCGCGCCCAGCTTCGCGACCACCTGGCCGCGCTCCTGCGCACCGGGCACGAGGCAGCGCCCCAGATGCCCGGAGCGTGCCCAATGACTCCCGAGCGGCGCCGCCCAGAAGGTTGACCCGACAGCCTGCACACGCCCGTGCGCGCGGCGGTGCGTCAACGGCTCCGCGGGGCCGTCCCGACTACTTCTTCTTCTTCTCGGCGGGCTTCTTCTTCGCCGTGTCTTCGCCACCGCCCAGCACCGAGCCCGGCTTCTTCAGGTCGAGCACGTAATACGAGAGCGCCCAGCGGTCGCCCTCCGGCAGGTAGGCGTAGCCCACCATCGGCGTCCCCGTCACGCCCTCGGAGATCGTCTTGAAGACCTCCGCCGGCTTCTCGCCCTGCCTGAACTTCTCCGTCGCGAAGTTGCGCGGCTTCGGGTTGAGCGCCGCCCCCACCGGACCGGCCCCGTCCCCCTTCTCTCCGTGGCAGTTGGCGCAGACCGTCTTGTACGTGCTCTTTCCCTTCTCGAGCATCTCCGCGGTGGGCTTGGGCTCATCGGCAAAAGCCATGCTCGCGGTCAGAACGCCCAGCACCACCACCCAAGGCTTCGACATCCGATTCATCTTGCGCTCTCCTGGTTGCAGCGCGCCGAGGTTGAAGGATTTCCAGGCGCACGAGGCTTAGAGCACCGCCCCTCGGAAAAGGATTCAGCCTTCCATTGACTTGCTGCGTCAAAATCGGGCGACGCAGCGTGTCAACCGCCGGACCGGTGGGGGTGAATCCTTTTCCCGGGAATTTGGCTCCAAATGCCGGGCGCCTCTTTTCCGTCGAGCGCCGGGAGCCAGAGCTTTGCGCATGTCGAGAGCCGGGTACGAGCTACCACGGTCGGCGTTTCACCTCGCGGTGGCTGCTTTGCTGTTGGTGGGGGCGAGCGGGCGAGCAGCGGGCGATGCGGCGCGCGGCAAGGAGCTCTTCGCCAACTGCGCCGTCTGTCACGGTGCGTCCGGAGAGGGCAACGAGAAGCTGAAGGCGCCCGCGATTGCCGCCATGCCTCAGTGGTACGTGGAGGCGCAGCTCCAGAAGTTCCAGACCGGTGCGCGCGGCGCCCACCCCGATGACATCGAGGGCCTGCGCATGCGGCCCATGTCCATGACCGTCAAGGGGGAGGCGAACATCTCCGCGGTCGCGGCCTTCGTGGCGGCGCTGGCGCCGGTCCGGCCCGCCGCCACCCTGAGCGGTGGCGACGCCAACATCGGGAAGGCCACCTATGCGGTCTGCGCGGCCTGCCACGGGCCCGCCGGTGAGGGCAACCCGGCGCTCAAGTCGCCTCCGCTGACCCAGACGCAGGACTGGTACCTCATGGCCCAGCTCACGAAGTTCAAGACGGGCGTGCGCGGCACCCGGCCGGAGGATGCCAGCGGCGCCACCATGCGCCCGATGGCGCTCATGCTCGCGGACGAGCAGGCGATGAAGAACGTGCTGGCCTATGTCCGCACGCTCGCCAGGTAGGGCAGGGCGAGGAACCGCACATGACCGAGAAGAATTCACCCGACACCCTGGCGAAGACGATCTTCTGGCTGACCATGGGTGGAGCCGCGCTGTTCATCTCCACCATCTTCCTCTTCGTCCTCTGAGAGCCCGATGCTGACCCGCTATGTGGAGGCCGCGTCCTCCTACGCCCAGGACATCGACGGCCTGATTACGCTCATCACCGTGCTGGTGGGGTTCTGGTTCCTCGTCGCACAGGCGGTCCTCTTCGGCCTCATCTTCCGGTTCCGCGCGAAGCAGGGCGTCAAGGCCCAGTACATCAGCGGCGAGGAGAAGTCGCAGAAGCGCTGGGTCACCATCCCCCACATGCTGGTGCTCGTCTGCGACGTGTTCATCATCGTCGGGGCGGTGCGGGTGTGGACGGACGTGAAGCAGACGCTCCCGCCAGCGGATCACACCGTCCGCATCGTCTCCCAGCAATGGGCGTGGACGTTCATCCAGCCCGGCCCCGACGGCAAGCTCGACACCGAGGACGACATCAAGACCATTGACGAGCTGCACGTGAAGGAGGGGGCCACCTACCACTTCCAGCTCCTCTCGCGAGACGTGCTGCACAGCTTCTCGGTGCCCGCGTTCCGGCTGAAGCAGGACGCCGTCCCGGGCCGGCTCATCACCGGCTGGTTCAAGCCGACCCGGCCGGGCGCCTATGACATCCAGTGCGCCGAGATCTGCGGCATCGGCCACGGAATCATGGCCGCGCGGCTCTTCGTCGAGACGCCCGAGGAGCACCAGAAGTGGATGGAGAAGCTCAGCCCGGTGGCCCGGGCGCCCACCCCACAGGCGGAGGCGGAGCAGGAGAACACACCCCCGGCGGAGGGCGCCTCCGCCGGAGCTGGCGCCGAGTAGCCGAGCAGACCATGACCCAATCCACAGGAACTCACTTGAGCGCCTCAGCACCCGCCGGGACGGATTCCTCCGCCCCCCATGGCCACCCCGAGGAGGGCTTCTTCCGCAAGTACTTGTGGTCCACGGATCACAAGATCATCGCCATGCAGTACCTGCTCACCGGGATGGCGATGGCGCTCATCGGCGGCTTCACCGTCTACGCCTTCCGCATGCAGGTGGCCTTCCCCGGCGAGTCCGTGCCGGGCTTCGGGCAGGTGACGCCCGGCGCCTACAACGCGCTCGTCACCAGCCACGGCACGGTGATGATCTTCTGGGTGGCCATGCCGGTGCTCATCGCGGCCTTCGGCAACTACCTCATCCCGCTGATGATTGGCTGCGATGACATGGTGTTTCCGCGCCTCAACCGGCTCTCGTACCAGATCTTCCTGCTGAGCGCCGTCGTCTTCATCGCCACCTTCTTCGTGGACGGCGGCGCGTTCGGCGGCGCGTGGACGGCCTACCCGCCGCTGTCCACCAAGCCGGAGTACAGCCTGACGCCGCTGGGAGCCCCGCTGTGGCTCATCGCGGTGGCCCTGGAGTTCGTCGCCTTCCTCATCGGGGGCATCAACTTCGTCACCACCGTGATGAACTCCCGCGCGCCGGGGATGAAGATGTTCGACGTCCCCATCGTGGTGTGGATGATCATCGCCGCCAGCATCCTCTTCATGGCGTCCATCGGGCCGCTGATCGCCGGCGCGATGATGATGCTGATGGACCAGCTGGCGGGCACCCACTTCTATGATCCCACCCAGGGAGGGGATCCGGTGCTCTGGCAGCACCTGTTCTGGTTCTTCGGCCACCCGGAGGTCTACGTGGTGCTCTTCCCCGCGCTGGGCATCGTGGCCGAGGTCATCACCGTGTTCGCGCGCAAGAAGCTCTTCGCCTACAAGACGGTGCTCTACACGGCCATCGGGACGTGCGTCCTCTCGTTCTTCGTGTGGGCGCACCACCAGTTCGTCGCCGGCATCGATCCGCGCATGGCCAACGTGTTCAGCGTCACCACGCTGCTCATCTCCGTCCCCATCGCCGAGATGCTCTTCGTCTTCATCGCCACCCTCTACGGCGGCTCGATCCGGCTCGCCACGCCCATGCTGTGGGCGCTGGCCTTCCTCGTCGAGTTCCTGCTCGGAGGCGTCACGGGCATCTTCCTCGGCGCGAGCGCGGCGGACATCTACTTCCACGACACCTACTTCGTCGTCGCCCACTTCCACTACACGTTCTTCCCCATCGCCTTCATCGCGGTCTTCGCCGGGTTGACCTACTGGTTCCCGAAGATGTTCGGGCGGATGATGAACGAGACGCTCGGGAAGATTCACTTCTGGGGCACCGTCATCCCCTTCAACTTCATCTTCATCCCGCTGTTCATCACCGGCGCGAGCGGGGACCACCGCCGCATCTACAACTACAACCACTTCCCGGATCTGGCCCGGCCCGAGCTGCAGGACCTCCGCGTCCTCGCGACGGTGGCCCTCGTGGTGCTGCTGGCCTTTCAGCTGGTGTTCCTCGTGAACTTCTTCTGGAGCATGCGCAAGGGGCGGAAGGCCGAGGCCAACCCGTGGAAGGCGAACACGCTGGAGTGGGCCGCGGCCTCGCCGCCGCCGCACGGGAACTTCGCCGAGCTGCCCACCGTCTACCGCGGGCCCTACGAGTACAGCGTGCCCGACCGTCCGGATGACTACTGGCCGCAGCACATGCCGGGCTAGCGGGGAGCGAGGGGCCGATCATGAAACCGATTGCGACCACTCGGAGCGCGACAGGCATCCCCACTGGCCGGCTGGCGGTGTGGTGGGTGATGGCCTCGGAGATCGTCATCTTCGGGGGCCTGCTCGCCGCGTATGTGATGCATCGCCTGGGACACCCGGAGTGGTCCAACCAGGCCATCCATACCAATACGTGGCTGGGAGCCCTCAACACGCTCGTCCTGCTGACCTCGAGCCTCTTCGCCGTCCTGGCGCACCAGGCCGCCGAGCACGGCGAGGGCAGGAAGGCGGCCCGGCTTCTGCTGGCCACCGCGGGAGGAGCCCTCGTCTTCCTCGTGGTGAAGTCCTTCGAGTGGAGCCATGAGATCGCCGCGGGCTACACCCTCACCTCCAACACCTTCTGGAGCTTCTACTACACGGCGGCGGGGCTGCACGCCGTGCACGTGATCGCCGGCCTGGTGATCATGCTCGTCGTCGCCGCCGACGCGGCGAAGAACCGCGAGCTGCAGCGGGTGGAGTTGATCGGGCTCTACTGGCACTTCGTTGACATCGTGTGGATCTTCCTCTTCCCGCTCCTCTACATCGCCAAATGACCCGGGAGCCGACCGTGGCCGAGCAGTCGCATCCGAATTACGTGAAGGTCTGGGGAGTGCTCGTCGCGCTGCTGGCGGTGAGCGTGGTGGGCCCCATGTTCGAGATCAAGCTCGTCACCCTGGTGACAGCCTTCGGGGTGGCCATCCTGAAGGCCTACCTGGTGGCGCGTAACTTCATGCACCTCCACATCGAGCGGAGGTACGTGACGTACCTGCTGGTGGGGATGGTGGCCCTCATGCTGCTGCTCTTCGCCGGGGTGGCCCCTGATGTGATGAAGCACGAGGGGCACCAGTGGAAGAACGAGGCCGCCCAGAAGGTGGTGCGAGACGCCGCCCCGGCGGCGAAGGTGCACTGAGGAGCCCGCGGATGGATGCAGTCATCGTGAAGGACAGGAGCGCAGTGGGGGCCCGCCGGCGGCCGCTCATCCCCAACGCGGTGCTGGGGATGCTCATCTTCATCGTCACGGAGGCGATGTTCTTCGCGGGGCTCATCAGCGCCCTGACGATCGTGCGCTCCTCGGCGATGGGTGGCTTGTGGCCTCCTCCGGGGCAGCCGCGCCTGCCCGTGGGGCAGACCGCCTTCAACACCGCGGCGCTGCTGGTGAGCGGCCTCCTGCTGCTCTTCGCCGCGTGGCGCTTCCGGCGCGAGGCGCGCTCGGCTCGCTGGCCCCTGCTGGCCTCGGTGCTCCTGGGGCTCACCTTCGTCGCGCTCCAGGGCGTGGAGTGGGTGGCACTGCTGAAGGAGGGCCTGACGCTCACCTCGGGCGCGCACGGCGGGTTCTTCTACCTCATCATCGGAATGCACGCCGCCCATGCGGTGGCGGCCCTCGTGGCCCTGGCGGTCTGCCTCGCGCGCCTCATGCGCGGCACGCTCGAGGGGGCCTTCTTCGGGGCCGCGCAGGCCTTCTGGTACTTCGTCGTCGCCGTCTGGCCGGTGCTCTACCTGAGGGTGTACTTTTGAGCGCCGCGAGAGAGGCCCTGCGCCGCGGCCTGGCCGCGGGGGTGTTGCTCCTGTCCTCGGCCGCGTCGGCGTGCCCCATGTGCATGTCGACGCAGGAGAGCAACCGCGCCGCGTACATCGCCGGCTCCCTCCTGCTCACCCTGCTCCCGCTGGGAATGCTCATCGGCCTGGCCGTCTACCTGCGGCGCCGGATGCGCGAGCAGGAGCGCGAGGACGACGCGGCGCGCACCGCTACCGCCCGAGCGACTCCTTCTCCATGAGCAGGTAGGTGTTGTACGCGTTCACCCGGTTCGCCGCCTCGAACGCCGGCAGCTTGGAGAAGCGGCTCCAGTCGGTCCTCGCGTACGCCTCCTCGAAGGGGATGAAGTCGTCCACCGCCTTCTTCATCTCCTGGCGCAGGTAGGTGAGGTACTCGCGGGTGAGCTCGAGGTCGGCGGCGGGCGTGCTCGAGACCTTCCCGTGGCCCGGCACCATCGCCTTGGGCTTGAAGGCGAGCAGCTTGTCGATGGCGGTGAGCCAGCGCCCGCTGTCCGCCTCGCCGACGAATGGGATGCGGCCGGTGAACATCACATCGCCGGTGAAGAGCACCCCGTCGGGGCCCACCTTCATCATCAGATCCTCGGGCGAGTGCGCGGGGCCGAGGAAGAACAGCTCGAAGCGCAGGCCCCCCAGCTCGAACGAGGTGTCCCCCTCCAGCCACTTGTCGGCGGGGATGAGCCGGGTGGCGTCGTCCACCCAGGGCGCCAGCGCCTGCTTGCGCTGCTCGAGCCGCTCGCGGGCGAGGTCCGAGGCGAGGTAGAGCTTGCCATCGCGGTGCGCCCATACCTCCGCGCCCGCGGCCTTGAAGGCCTGCAGGCCGTAGGAGTGATCGGCATGGAAGTGGCTGATGATGACGCGCTTGATGGGCTGCTTCGTCACCTTGCGAACCTGCCGGAGCAGCTCCTCGCCCAGGGGCGGCGAGCCGAGGGTGTCGAAGACGACGACGCCGGCCTGGGTGACGACGAAGCCGGCGTTGGAGATGAAGCCCTGGTTCTCGCGCGAGGCCTCGCTCGCCAGCCCTTGCACGTAGTACGAGTGCGGGCCCACCTGGACGGGCTTCACTTCGACGGTGACGCGCCCATCGGCCAGGGCCGCGGAGGGCGCGGCCAGCAGGGCAGCGATCACGGCGGCCCGCCCCGCGCGGGAGAGGGGCTCGAACATGGTGGCTACCCTATCATTCCCGGGTTTCCAGCGACGTTGAGGAGCTTGGGGAGGTTGGGCTGCCGCGGCTTGAGGGTCTTCTGGGCGCGCAGGTAGCGCGCGAGCAGCTCCCAGATGGGCTCGCCACCCGCGTCCTTGGCCTCCTCGGAGACGGGCGCCCAGCCCGCGACCTTGTACTTCTTGCCCGCCTCGAGCGGCTTGCCGCCGAGCCGCAGCTCCTGGATGCGCTCCCCCGCCTTGGCCGCGGGATCGCAGGTGTAGCTGAGGCCTCCCACCCGCACCATGTCGCCGCCCTGCTGGTAGTAGGGATCCGGGTTGAACAGGTTGTCGCAGACGTCCTCGAGGATGGTCTTGATCTGCGTGCCGGTGAGCGCGGAGACGGTGGTGAAGGGGTAGGTGATGGCCGTCTGATCGAGGACGTTCTCCAGGGTGATGGCCTGGCCGGGGAGCAGGGAGGTTCCCCACCGGAAGCCGGGCGAGAAGGCGAGCTCGGCGTCCTTCTCGGCCATCAGCGCGTCCAGGATGAGCTGGTCGAAGGTGCCGTTGAAGTTGCCACGCCGGTACAGGAGCCCCTCCGTCACGGCCAGCTTCTCGGCGAGCCTGGCCTCATGGGGGGCGCGGTGCCGGGAGATGAGCGCGGCCATCTCCTCGTCCGGGGGCAGCAGGTTGGAGAAGACCGGCAGCAGCCGGTAGCGGAAGTCCGCGACCTTGCCGCCCTTCACGGCGAAGTCGAGCACGGCGAGGAACTTGCCGTTGGAGCCGGCGTTGGTGACGAGCGTGCGCCCGCCGGCGTTCTTGACGAGGGTGGGCCGCGGCATCCCGTCATGGGTGTGGCCGCCGAGGATGGCGTCGAGCCCCCGCACCCGCGAGGCGAGCTTGAGGTCCACGTCCATCCCATTGTGCGAGAGGAGGACGACGACCTGGGCGCCCTTGCCGCGGGCCTCGTCGATCATCTGCTGAAGGCCCTCCTCCTGGATGCCGAAGGTCCACTCGGGGACGAAGTAGCGCGGGTTGGCGATGGGCGTGTAGGGGAAGGCCTGGCCGATGATGGCGACCGGCACGCCGTTGAGCTGGCGGATGACGTAGGGCGGGAACACCGGGTCGCCAAAGTCGTTTGTCTTCACGTTCTGCGCGACGAAGTCGACCTTGCCCTTGAAGTCCTTGGAGATGATCTCCTGGACGCGCTCGGCGCCGTAGGTGAACTCCCAGTGCCCGGTCATCACGTCGACCCCGAGCAGCTTGCAGGCGTCCACCATGTCCTGCCCCCGGGTCCACAGCGAGAGCCCGGAGCCCTGCCAGGTGTCGCCGCCGTCCAGCAGGAGGGCGCCGGGGCGGCTGGCGCGCAGCCTCTTCACGAGCGTGGCCAGGTGGACGAACCCTCCCACCTTGCCGTAGGTGGCCGCGGCCTTCTCGAAGTCGAGGCTGGTGAACGCGTGCGCCTCCGGTGTCCGCGCCGCGATGGCGAAGTGCTTCAGCAGCCGCTCGCCCACCAGGTGCGGCGGCCTGCCCGAGGCCTCGCCGATGCCGAGGTTCACATGCGGCTCGCGGAAGTAGATGGGCTGGAGCTGGGCGTGGCTGTCGGTGAAGTGCAGGAGGTGCACGTTGCCGAAGCGCGGCGCGTCATACAGCGCGTTCGGCTTCTTGGGGGAGGCGGCCAGCGCCTCGGAGCGGAGGAGCGGGAAGCCGGCGGCGGTGGCGACGGCGAGGGTCGAGAGGAACTCGCGGCGGTTCATGGTGCCCTTGAGGCTCACTGGTTGACGGGGGATTCCGGATCGAACAGGAGCGCCATCACGTCCTTGAGCTGCTCCTCGGTGAGGATGCCCTTGTGGCCGAAGCGCGGCATGTCCGAGCAGGCATTGAACGCCTGGGCGTTCCAGAGCTTGGCCCAGGTGTACTTGAGCATGGGCTCGCTGTTGCCGCGCAGCTTCCCGTACCGGTAGAGGCTGGGGCCAATGGTCCCGTACGCGACCTCCTGCTGCGAGAGCTGGTGGCACGCGTAGCAGTTGCCGCCCGCGGGCTCGGACGGATCATCGCTGAACTGCAGGCCGCGGCCCGTCTGCGCGATGCGCTCGCCGGACTTCCAACTCCCGAGGTACTTGCTGTCGGCCGGGTACTTGACCGTCGCGCTCTGCGCCTCCTCCATCTTCTTCTTGAGGTCGCTCGCGAGGGGCTCGCCGGCCGCGGACCGGGAGCAGGCCGCCTGCGCCTCGTCCTGGTTCAGCCGATCGAGCGTGGCCTGCCCGCGGGCCTGGAACGACGCCTTCATCACCTCGAGCGCCGCTGCGCGGTAGTCCTTCTTCTTCGGCTGCTTCTTGTCCGCGGCGAAGGCGGCGCCGCTGACGGCCATCGCCGCCACCATGGCTCCCGCACCCAGCCAGAATGCTCTGCGCTTGCTCATCGTCGTCTGTCCTTCCGGTTAGCGTTTGATGGCCGGCGCGGCGAACTCACCGCCGTTCGCGCTGACCGCGAGATACATCGTGAGCGCGGTGATGGCGTCCGAGGCATACCGGGGCTCCGGGAAGCGCTGCTGGCGGAAGCAGTCGTAGAGCCGGTGCTGCATCGTCCGGACTTCGCCCTGCGAGACGCGGTACGCGGGCCACGTGCCGAAGCCTTTGCGGGCGCCCTCGGGCGTGGTCAGGTTGGGGAGATCCTGCAGGCGGATGCGCCTGCCATCCTGCGAGTGGCAGGTCGAACAGGCGAAGTCGTGGGGCCCGCCATGGAAGAAGAAGATCTGCTTGCCAACCTCGTACGCGTCCTTCTCCTTCGGGTGTGTGGTCGAGACCTGGATCTTCATCCCGCGCGACTCCGCCGCGATCCAGGTGACGAGGGCCTCCATGTTCGACTTCTTCTCGCTCCCGGAGCCGAAATGCTGCTTCGTCGCCTCCTCGAAGGAGCGCCCCTGCAGCGTCATCATGCAGGTGATGAGGCGCGACTCCAGGTCCTGCACCTTGCCGGTGTCGGCGAAGTACCTGGGGAGCCGGACGTAGGCGCCCTTGACGATCCCCGGCCCGAGGCCCAGGTTGCACTTCTCGAGCGAGGCGCCCTTCGGCCCGCCAGGGGTCTTCCAGAGCTCGGCGCCCCGGAGCTCCCACAGGTCGGCCGGGTTGTCGTCCTCGAGCATGTCTCGGTACTGCGCGATACCCTCGGCGGCCTGGTCCTGGGCGAGCGCGGTGGGCGAGGCCATGGCCAACCCGACGGCGAGCAGCGCGATGCGTGTCCGGCGAATCACTGTCTCCTCCTTCTCTGCGAACGAAATGGGCGTGTGAAGCGTGGGGCCGCGCGCCGCGGCCCCGGGGCGGCTAGGGGCGGATGTACGCGTAGCCTTCCTGGGTCTGCAGGCGCGCAATCTCGGCGACGCCCGAGGGGACGATCTTCGCCTCGGGCAGGACCTTGGCCTTGTCTATCTTCCGGGTCTGCAAGGTGAGGTTGCACACGCGGAACTCGACGCCCTGCATGGCCAGATCCTCGACGGCGACGTTGTAGGGGTTCTTGTGTGCGTCCTGGGCGCCTTCGAGCAGGAAGTCGATGCCGCTGGCGTGGGCGACAACGACGATCTTCGCGCCGGGGTCGACGGAGAGGTGGTTGCGGATGTAGCGCAGGGCCTGGGTCGCCTGCTCCAGGTCCTCGCTGAGGTGGTAGACGACCTTGACCGGGCCGCCCCGGGCCGCGTCTTCCTTTGGCGCCCCAGCCTTGGGGGGACCCGCCACGCCCGCGACAGGGGAGAGCAGCAGGAGGGACGAGAGCACCAGCAGCGTGAGGCGAGGCGTGCGCATGGAGATGGCGCCTCCTCAGCCGATGGCGGCTTCGTCCGTGCGCGTCTCTCCCTTGTTGTCCACCCACTTCACGATGAGCTTGTCTCCCTTCTTCCCGCCCGAGAAGCGGAACCCGAGGAACGGGTTCTTCGAGACGGCCGGCCCCCACTGCGCGGAGAGGACCGTCTTGTCATTGTGGGTGACCGTCACGCTCTGGATGTAGTGGGCGGGAACAAGCTTGCCGCCCGAGTCCTTGCGCTGGCCCGTCTCCATCGTGTGGCTCATCAGGACCTTGACCAGGACCTTGCCGTCGGCCTGGAGGTTGGCCCGGATCTTCATTGGATCTGCCATGGTGGGAATTCCTTTGGGGTGCGAGGTTTTGTCCGTCGTCCGCTGCCTGCTCAGCCGCCGCAGCCGCCCAGGGTGACTTTGACTTCCTTGGTGGCGAAGAAGTACTTGCCGCCAGCCTTGACCAGCGCAATCAGGTTGGACGTCTGGCCCATCTTGACGCGGACCATGGCGTAGGGATCGGTGCCCGCGGGGATGTCGAACTGCGCCGAGAGCGCGCTCGGGTTCTTCTCCACCAGGAGCGCGATGGACTCGGTCTTGTCGAGCTTGGACTCGATCGTGACCGGGACGACAGCGCCGTTCTCGGCGATGTCGGGCGCGGTGATCTCGATGGCCTTGCTCTCGGCCGGCGCCGAGCCACCGAAGGCCTTCATCACCTCGTCGAGGTTCTTGCCTTCGAACGCTGCCTTGTTCCAGTCAGCGGCGAAAGCAGCCCCCGGCCTGAGCAGGCCGGAGGAATACGCGAGTGCGAGCAGGCTCAGGCTGCTGCCAGCCTTGAGCACGAGCCGACGCTGTTCATTCATGTGTGACGCGCTCCTTGGGGAAATTACCGGGTGGGGGAACCGGACAGGACCCAGGTGAGGATGGTTTTCAGATCCTGCTCGGAGACATGTGCCTGCGGCGGCATGGGGACGGGCCCCCAGACGCCGGCGCCACCCGCCTTGAGCTTGGCGAGCAGCTGAGGCTCCGCGCCGCCGCTGCCCTTGTACCTGGCGGCGATCTCACGAAAGCCCGGGCCGACGACCTTGTTGTCCACGCCATGGCAGGCCATGCAGGCGAACTTCTTCGCCAGATCGAGCCCGGGGCTGGTGGGGCTCGCGGCCGCGGAGGCTCCGGCGGGGGCCCGGCCGCTCTTGACACCGCTGGTCGGCGCGAACGAGCGCACCTGCTCGGCCAGGTTCCCGTGCATGCCCTGTGCGGACTCCGGCAGCTCCGAGGCGATGGTGACCGTGGCCACACAGTCCTTCATGCACGCGGCGTTCTTCACGTCCGGCTTGCCAGCCTTGCTCATGAAGCCGTGCTCGGTCGTGAAGCCGTTACGGTTCGGCATCCGCACCTCGAGGATGGACTTCTCGTCGAGCGTGGCGTCAGCGGGGAGGATGTCGTTGAGGTGGAGGACGTACGCGGTCAGCGCGTAGACCTCATTGGGCGTGAGCGTCTTCGGCTGGGCGAAGGGCATCGCCCGGTTGATGTAGTCCCACAGCGTCGACACGTGGTTGAGCTTGGTGCCAACCGTGCGGAGGGGCTGGCCGGTGGCGAGGATGGACGCGCGGCCCCGATCGATGTCACCCGGCTGCACGCCGCCGGCGATGGCCATGTACTGGTTGTCCTCACCAAAGGTGCCGTGGCAGCTCGCGCACTTCGCGTCGTAGACCTCCTGCCCGAACGAGACCGAGCCCGAGCCCTTCGGCAGGCCCTTCCCGTCCGGCCGCACGTCGGTGTCCCAGGCGGCGATCTCCTCCGGCGTGGCCAGCCGCCCGAAGCCGAACTTCGGCTCCTCGGCCAGGGAAGGGGAGGGCAGCCACAGCACCAACGCGGCGCAGAGGCACAGGAGGCCCGAGCCGCGCCCCTGGCTCCGCTCCAGGGGGGAGCCGTCAGGAGACCTGGACATTGCTCACCTCACCGGACTCGGCGACCCGCCAGGTCTGGATGGAGTTGTTGTGGTAGATGGACTTCTCGCCGCGCACGGCGCGCAGCTGGTTGTACTTGGGCTGCACGTACCCGGTCTCGTCCATGACGCGAGACTGCAGGAGCGCCGGTGAGCCATCCCACCGCCAGTCGATGCGGAAGCGGGTCAGCGCCTTGGTCTGCACCGGCTCCTGCAGCCTGGCGGTGCGCCAGTTGCGCCCCCCATCGGTGGAGACATCGACGCGCTTCACCTTGCCGCGGCCAGACCAGGCCAGGCCCGTGATCTCGTAGTACCCCTTGTCGAGCAGCCGCTGCCCGCCCGAGGGCGAGGTGATGACCGACTTGGCCTCCTGAATCCAGGTGTACTGGCGGTGCAGGCCGCTGGGCATCAGGTCCACGTAGTGGAGCGACTCCTCGCGCGTGTTCCAGGGCTGGTCGCCCACCTCGATCCGGCGCAGCCACTTCACGCTGGAGACGCCCTGGACTCCCGGGACGAGGAGCCGCAAGGGGTAGCCGTTCTCGGGCCGCAACATCTCGCCGTTCTGGCCATAGGCGACCAGCACGTCGTCGAGCGCCAGCTCGATGGGGATGGTGCGCGTCAGCCCCGCGCCGTCGCTGCCCTCGGGGAGGATGAACTTCGCCCGCTTCGCGTCGTAGCCGGCCTCCTGGAGCAGCACCGAGAGCGGCACGCCGGTCCACTCGCTGCACGAGAGCATGCCGTGGGAGTACTGCACCGTCGGCACGGCGACGTTGCCCCACTCCATGCCGGAGTTCGCCCCGCACTCGATGAAGTGGATGCGGGACACCGACGGGAAGCGGAGCACGTCCTCCATCGTGAGGAGCAGCGGCCGCTTGACGAGGCCGTTGATCATCAACCGGTGCTGGTGTGGATCGATCTCCGGAGTGCCGGCGTGGTGGCGCTCGAAGTGGAGCCCGCTGGGCGTGATGATGCCAAAGAGGTTCTGCAGCGGCGTGAACGCAACCGACGAGTGCGGAGTCCGCGTCAGCCCGGGGCTCTCACGCCGGACGATGTTCTTCTCGTGCGGCGAGGGCAGGCCGTACGGATGGGCGAGGATGGGGGCCCCGAGGATCTTGCTCCACTCTGGCACGTTGGGCGGCAGGTTCTTCTCGAGCCCCTCCTGCACGGCCTGCCTGGCCGTCTCCGCCGCGCTCGGAGTCACCGCTCCGGCGGTGGCCGCCGCGCCAATCGCCGCGAGCGCCTTGCCAAAGAACTTGCGCCGGGAAAGCTCCGCGGCCGTGAAGAAGTTTTCGGCCGCTGGCTCGATGCGACCACGGGAGCCCGTGGCCTCGGAAGATTGCGGCGACTGCCCCTTCTCGGGGGCGTCGGTGACTGCCATTGCAGACCTCCTGCTCAACGAATGGACCACGTGTACCAGTGGGTGTCAATAGTCCATCTTATGTGTCGGATTAGAATTGGTACACGCCTCCCGTGTGAGGCGTCGTGCCACACGGGTCCTGGCGCTAAGGGGCATCGCTTGAGAGCCAGAGCGGCAAAAAAAGGATTCACTTCCTCGCCGAGGGCGCCCGGAGCGAAGGCGCCATGAAGCCTGGTGAGGCTCCCCCGAGGCGGACCAGATGGGTCCTACTTGGGAGGCCAACCTGGACCTGAGTTGCTTGCTTGTCCTATTAAGTTGGAATTTTCTCTTGGCGTGGGTGAGACATGTTTGACGCGATCATCATCGGAGGACGCTGCGCGGGCTCGGCGACGGCGCTGCAACTGGCGCGCAAGGGACACAAGGTGCTGGTGGTGGACCGCTCCACCTTTCCCAGCGACGTGATCTCCACGCACTTCCTGTGGCCTCACGGCACCTCGTACCTGAACCGCTGGGGGCTGTTGGATCGCGTGCTGGCGCAGACGCCCTCCCACACGGAGATCCACCTGGTGAACGACGGCATCCCGCTGGCCGGCACCGTGCCGGTGGAGCTGCTGCGCCAGTACTTCCAGCAGCTCCACGGCGACGATACGGGGGTGGTGCAGCGCTACGCCTCGGTGCGGCGCCTCGTGCTGGACAAGCTCCTGGTGGACGCGGCCGTGGAGGCCGGCGCCGAGGTGCGCGAGGGGTTTGTCGTCGAGGAGCTGATCTCCGAGGGCGACCAGGTGGTGGGGATCCGGGGGCGGACGCGCCAGGGGGCTCGGGTGGAGGAGCGGGCGCGTGTCGTCGTCGGCGCGGACGGGCGTCACTCCTTTGTCGCCCGCACCCTGAAGTTGCCCAAGTACGACGAGCGCCTCAAGTGCACCTTCGCCTACTGGAGCTACTTCTCCGGCTTCTCGCTGGGCACCGCGCACATGCACCGGCGCGGACGCGTGTCGATCGCCGTGGTGCCCACCAACTTCAACCAGAACATGACGCTGGTGTTCGGGCCGAGCGAGTGGTTCGAGAGCTTCCGGCGCGACGTGGCCGGCAACTTCCAGCGAGCGCTGGACTTCGTGAGCCCGGAGATCGGTGAGCGGGTCCGCACCCAGGGCAAGCGCGAGGAGCGCTTCTATGGCACGGTGGATCAGGCCGCCTTCCTGCGCCCCCTGTTCGGGCCCGGCTGGGTGCTGGTGGGGGACGCCGGCAGCTCCAAGGATCAGTGCACCGCCACCGGGATGACGCACGCGTTCCGCGACGCGGAGCTGGTGTCCGCGGCCCTCGACGCGGGGCTGTCCGGGCGCCAGCCGCTCGATGTGGCCTTGAAGCAGTACGAGAGCCGCCGCCGCAGCCAGTCCGCCGCCGCCTACTACGACTACGTCTGCACCCAGGCCGAGATGCGCCCGCTGCGCCATGACGAGCTGCAGCTCTTCGTCGTCCTGCGCAGCAACCAGGAGGAGACCAACCGCTTCATCGCCACGCACGGGGATATCGCCCCCCTGTCCGAGTTCTTCCAAGCCTCCAACCTGATGCTGCTCAGCGATGCGGCGAAGGAGTCCTCGCGCGACTACGCCGTCTTCGCGGACTTCGAGGCCACGTCCCGGATGTACCAGCAGAACCTCTTCGCGGCTTGAGCCCTCTCCAGGAGAAACCCATGAACCCGACGACGACGACACCGCTCGAGGACGACGAGATCATTGGTGGCCTCCTCATGGCCGCCGAGAAGGCCACCCACAGCTTGAAGGGGCGCTCCCTGGAGGAGCTGCTCTCCACCCCCGAGACTCGGGAGACCCTGCGGCACTACGCCACCGAGATGGGGGAGGCCGCGCTGCAGGTCTCCGAGATGATGCGGAACTGGGCCAGCCATATCCCCTGGGAGCTGCTCATCTCCCTGCGCGACGGCGCTCAGCCCCTGGGCGATGACGACGCCGTGCGCGCCCTGTGGAGCTTCTTCCAAGAGCAGTTCCCGCCCGTCCGCATGGCGCTGCAGGAGATGTGGCAGCCGGCGCACCTGCGCCGCAAGGCCGATCCCGTCGAGGAGTACGCGCTCGACAAGAACACCTACGACTTCTTCCGGCCGGCGGGGCGCGATCTGTTGAAGCGCACGGAGGAGTACTACGGCTGGGTGGAGGCGCGCCGCCAGACCGAGACCTGGCCGTACTCGCGCACGCTGGAGGTGACGCCCGGCAGCAAGGCCCAGGTCACCAATGAGGCGGGGCGCCGCACCCAGGGCATCAACTTCGCCTCGCAGGACTACCTGTCTCTCAATGCCCACCCCGCGGTGCGAGAAGCGGCGGCCCGCGCGCTCCATGACTTCGGTCCGCACAGCGCTGGCTCGGCGATGGCGGTCGGCAACACCCGGATCTCCGAGGAGCTGGAGCAGGCCCTCGCGAGCCTGGTGCAGATGGAGCACATCACGCTCTTCCCCACGGGTTGGGCGGCAGGCTTCGGCGCGGTGGTGGGGCTGGTGCGCCCGGAGGACCATGTCCTCATCGACCGGCTGGCGCACGCCTGTCTCCAGCAGGGCGCGCGCGCGGCGACGAAGAACGTCATCCGCTACGAGCACCTCAACAGCGAGGCGGTGCGCCAGAGCCTCAAGGACATCCGCGCCCGCGACTCGCGCAACGGCATCCTCGTGGTGACCGACGCCCTGTTCTCCGTGGACGCTGACTGGCCGGACCTCATCACCTTGCAGGCGGTCTGCCGTGAGTACGACGCCACGCTGCTGGTGGACGTCGCGCACGATCTGGGCTCGATGGGGCCGGGCGGCACGGGCGTGCTCGGGATGCAGGACCTGCTCGGGAAGGTGGATCTGGTGATGGGCGCCTTCTCGAAGAGCTTCGCCTCCAACGGGGGCTTCCTGGCCTCACACTCGCCCGCGGTGAAGCAGTACGTGAAGATGTTCGGCGGCTCCCACATGTTCTCCAACGCCCTGTCTCCGGTGCAGACGGCGGTGGTGCTGAAGGCGACGGAGCTCATCCGCTCGCCGGAAGGGGACACGCTGCGCGCGAAGCTCTTCGGGGCCGTCCATGCGCTGCGCGAGGAGCTGACAGGGCAGGGGCTGACGTGCATGGGCTCGCCCTCGCCCATCGTCCCGTTGCTGATCGGCAACGAGAAGCTGGCGCGGACCGTCTACCGGCTGTTCTTCGACCGGGGCGTGCTGGCCGTCATGGTGGAGTTCCCGGTGACGCCGATCGGGGCGGCGCGCTTCCGGCTGCAGGTGCAGGCCTCCCACGAGCCGGGGGAGGCTCGCGAGGCAGCGCGTGTCATTGGCCGGAGCATCAGCGATGCTCGTGCCCACCTGACCAGCGCCTTTGGCAGTGAGCTGGTGTAGAGGAGCAGACCGCCATGAAGATGACCGCAGGCGGCCCGATGATGCGGGCCGCGAGGAAGTTCGCTGACCGGGTGGCCATCACGACACCGCAGGGCAGCCAGACCTTCGCCGAGCTGAACGCGGCGGCGAACCGGGTGGGCTCAGGCCTGCGCGCCTGGGGGATCGATCCCGGTGAGCGGGTGGGCGTCCTGTCCCACAACCGGATGGAGGTCGTCCACCTCTGGCTGGGCCTGGAGCGCTTCAACCTCCTGCGGCTGACGATGCACAGCCACTTCGACATGGCGGTGCATGTGGAGACGCTGCGCAAGGTGCGGCCGGTCGCGCTGGTGTTCGACACCGCCTTCACCGCGGCCGTGGAGCGGCACCGGAGCGAGCTGACGTCGGTCCAGCACTTCATCGCCATAGGGGAGAGCCCGCCGCCCTGGGCCACCCGGCTGGAGCAGGTGATGGCCAGGGGCAGCCCCGAGGATCCCCAGCTCGACGTGGAGGAGACGGCGCCGTGCTGGGTGCAGCCCACCACGGGGACGACCGGTCTGCCCAAGTCGTGGGTGATCTCGCACCGGGGTTGGTCCTCCCTCGTCAGCCACAACCTGCACCACCTGGACACCTTCGGGCCGGGCATCCCGCAGGTCGGCCCGGACGACGTGAACCTGCACCTGCATGCGCTGCAGTGGGCCTCCGGGGCACAGACGATGTACCCGTACCTGCTGCGCGGCGCGCGCAACGTCATCCTGGATGACTCGGGGTTCGATCCCGTGAAGATCGTGGAGACCATCGAGCGCGAGCAGGTGACGGGCGTGCTCATCCCCGGGCCCATGCTGATCCCCCTGCTGGATGTCATCGAGGCGCGCGGGGGGATGAAGCACCGCCTGCGCCGCGCGGTGATCTTCTTCGCCTCGCCGGAGATGCTGGAGCGCTTCACCCGGGTGGTGGGGCCCATGTGGTGCCATGGCTTCGGCTCGACGGAGCAGGGGGCCCCCAGCGCCCGCTTGCTGCAGAGCGAGGCGGCGGAGAAGCCCGAGCGGCTCCACAGCGTGGGCCGCCCCGCCTCGCCTTTCCTGGAGATGGCCGTCGTGGACGAGCACGGCCACCGGCTGCCGCCAGGGCAGACCGGCGAGCTCGTGGTGCGCAGCCCCATGTCGACGAGCGAATACTGGGAGGAGCCGGAGCGCACCCGGAGCTCCTTCCTCCCAGGCGACTGGTTCCGCCCGGCGGATATTGGCTACATGGACGAGGACGGGTTCTTCTACTACCTCGATCGCGCCAAGGATCGGATCCGCACGGCACGCGGCGTGGTGTACCCGCACGTGGTGGAGGTGGCCCTGCTGCGGCACCCGGCAGTGGCGAACTGCGGCGTTGTCGGCATGGGCCCGCCGGGCTCCGAGGAGATCGTCGCGGCTGTGCTGCTGAAGCAGGGCCAGCACCCGGGTGACGCGCTGCGCCGGGAGATCGAACAGGCGGCCTCCTCCGGGCTCAAGGAGCATGAGCGGCCGGGCCGGCTCGTCTTCGTCACGGAGCTGCCCACCGTCCTCGGTGGCGCCAAGGTCCAGCGTGAGGTGCTGCGCCAGCGGCTCGAGCAGGCGTCATGACGGCCGTCCGGGCAGGGCACGCCTTGCGGCAGGCCCTGCTTCAGGCCGGAGAGCGCCGCCTGCTCACCGACGCCGCTGGGAGCTCCCGGACGGGCAGCGCGCTGGCCATGCGGGTGGACCGCCTGGCGGGCGCGCTGCTCGAGCGAGGGCTGGCACACCGCCGCATCGGGCTCTGGTTCTGGAACAGCCTGGCCGCGATCGAGGCCTTCCTGGCGGTGGAGTGGATTGGCGGCACGCGGGTGCCGGTCGATCCGGGGGCCACCGCCGAGGAGGCCCGGGCGGTCTTCGCGGCGGCGCAGGTAGACGCGGTGCTGTGCGATGCCGAGCACGCGGGCTCCTCCGCGGGCGCCATCGTCCACGACGACGGCACGCAGCTGACGGGCCCTCCCGTCTGGCCTGAGCTGATGGTGGAGGGCAGCCGTGCGCTGCTGCTCTATCCGCGCTCCGTCGTGGACGGCCAGCTCCTGGGTGTACCCATCTCCTATGCGAACTGGGCAGCGGTCATGGAGATCAACATCCGGCTCTACCGGGAGGGGGGGTACGGGCCGCCCATCGCGGAGGATGACTGCTACCTCATGGCACAGCAGTTGATGCACGGCACCTCGCTGATGGGGACATTCCCCTTCCTGATGATGGGGCTGCCGCAGGTCGTGGCGCGCCGCTTCGAGGCCAACGAGCTGTTGCCCCTCATTGCCCGCGAGCGAGTGACGACGTCGCTCCTGGTCCCGGGCATGCTCACTCGGCTGACAGAGGCTGTGGCGCGCCAGCAGGGCGTGGCGCTCCCCCTCCGCCGCATCCTCTACGGGGGAGGGGTGCTCCCCGTGGCGGAGCTGCGGCAGGCCATGCAGGTGTTGGGCGCGGAGATGGTCCAGCTCTATGGCCGGCTCGAGGGCGGCTGGCCCCTCTGCGTGCTGGGGGCGGCCGAGCATCGCGCCATTGCCGGAGGCGATGAGCTGCTGGCGCGCAGCTGCGGACGGCCCATCTCCGAGACCGAGATCCGGCTGCGCCCGCTGGCGGGCCGGGAGCCGGGCGAGGGCGAGCTCTGGGTGAGCAATGGCATGGTCTCCGAGGCGTACGCGGATGCCGGAGGCTGGTGCTCGCTCGGGGACATCATGTGGCAGGACGAGCGCGGGTACCTCTATTACCGGGGACGGCTCGATCGGATGATCAACACCGGCTACCACGTCTATCCCGAGGAGATCGAAGAGGCGCTCCGCCAGGTTCCTGGCGTTGCCGAGGCCCGGGTGGTGGGCGAGCCCACGGGGGCCGGCAGCGAGAGGCTGGTGGCCCTCCTTGTCCCTGCGCCGGGGGCGGATCCAGAGGCGCTCCCCCAGTCCGCGCAATCCAGCCTGAGGCATCGGCTCGCGCGGTACAAGGTTCCGCGGGAGTGGCGCGTGGTGGACCGGCTCCCGTGAGGGTTCAGTCCGGGGTTCCTGAGACACCTCTCTGGGGGATAGGCTCCACCGCTGAGTGCAGACGGAACGCAGAGGGGACGCCACCGCGGCGCACGGCCCCTCCTGACAGGTGACCCCCGGCGCCGGAGGAGCTCAGAATGACTGCAAGCCGTTGGTTGGGACTGGCCATGCTGACCGTGCTGTTCGCCACGAGCGCCCTGGCCCAGGAGTCGAGCGCGTTGGGGCGCTGGACCACCATCGATGACGAAACGAAGAAGCCGAAGTCCGTCATCGTCATCTACGAGGAGGGAGGCAAGCTGTTCGGGAAGATTGAGAAGCTCTTCCGTGAGCCCAACGAGGAGCAGAACCCGGTCTGCGACAAGTGCGAGGGGGCGCTGAAGAACCAGCCCATCATCGGGATGGTCATCCTGCGCGACCTCGAGAAGGACGACGATGAGTGGTCGGGTGGCAAGATCCTCGACCCGGGCAATGGCAAGACCTACAAGTGCAAGATCGCTGTCGAGGACGGGGGCAAGAAGCTGAAGGTCCGCGGCTACATCGGCTTGTCACTCATTGGGCGCACCCAGCACTGGGTCCGTGCCGAGTAGATGGACCGCCGGCAGCGCTGAGCGGTTCACGTCAGGCCCCGAGCTGGATGCCGTGGCCCCGATCATCCGTGAGGATCTCGAGCGCGGCGCGGTGGGTGGTGGTGAGGCGCTCGGTGCGGCCGCCCGCTCCGAGCCCCGTGACGCTCAACTCGCAGGCGGCGAGCTTGCTGTTCAGGCAGTGCTTGGTGCCGCCGGGCGGGTTGGCGTAGGGGAGGGCGACGAACGCGCTCGCGGGCGCGTGGATGCGGCCCTCGACGCGCACCGCATCACTCTCGGAGCGGAAGTGCCAGTCGAAGTAGCGGAACTCGCCCTCGGCGCGCAGCGCTTGATACGCGGTGTTGAGCGCGAACTCCTCGCCCCGGTGGCGTAGCACCAGCGACGTCAGGCGCGGCGTCCACAGCGGGCCGAACTTGAGCCGCGCCGTCGCCACCTCCAGGAAGGACTCCGGGGCCCCGTCGAACCCGGCCACCTGGCCCCAGGCGTAGAGGTCCGTGTGGCGCTCGCCCCAGTTATGGTTCTGGGTGCCACGCCAGCCGTCGATCTCCAGCCTCCTCCCATCGATCTCGATGAAGCCGCGATAGAGCGCGTCGGGCACACCGACGAGCAGCTTGGCGCGCGGCAGGGAGCGCTCGTAGTACGCGAGTGGGAGGAAGAACAGCGGCGGTGCGCCCGCGCTCGAGTAGCCCAGCTCCCATGAGATGCGCCGCTCGCGCGAGGTCGCCGTGCCACG
The DNA here is from genome assembly GCA_016926755.1 of Myxococcaceae bacterium. Classification (GTDB taxonomy): domain Bacteria; phylum Myxococcota; class Myxococcia; order Myxococcales; family Myxococcaceae; genus Hyalangium. Next base: position 23,968 of record JAFGNZ010000061.1, read on the forward strand.
CAGGCCCTGGCTGTCGAGCCGCGCATCCCCGATGAGGACCTCGAAGCGATCACGGGCGAAGGCGCAGCGCTGGAGGGAGAAGTCTTCTTTCACCGCCACATGGTGGCCGCCCTCGCCGTCGAAGAAGATGGCCCACAGCTCGCCCAGCGCCTCTTCCGGGCGGTGCGCCGGGCTGAAGATCGTGTAGCGGATCCAGAACGCCAGCGGCCGCGTCGGGTGGTTGGCGCGCTGGAACCAGCTCTCGTAATGGCCCTCCCGCTGCCCCGGGCGATGCCGCGCCCAGTTGGCCTCATGACGCGCACGGTCAAGATCGATCGTCACCGCAGCACCTCGCGCATGCACCCTCACCTATGTGGGTTTACTACTTGTTCGGGAGATCCCTAATTGACTTATTGGGGCTGACTTGAAATGACTCCCACGCCAACTCAGCGAGGTAAGCCAGATGAGCGCAGAAGAGCAACAGGGAGAAGGACGTCGGGTGGTGCTCGGGCGCCGGGCTCTCCTCAAGGGGGGCGTCACCGTGCTGGGCACCGTGGCGGGAACAACGGCCTTTGCGCCCAGGGCGGAGGCGGCGGCCTGGATGCTGCCGAACACCACGCCCGAGGTCCCCAGCTCCCACGAGATCGCGACGATCAAGAAGCTGTGTGACACGGTGATCCCCAACAGCGACGGCGCGCCTGGCGGGATCGAGTCGCAGGCCTTCGACACGATCAACGATCCCTACTACGGGCTCAACCCGTACATCTCCGAGATGGTCTCGGACATCGATGACGCGACGTACTGGGCGCACGGGTACTTCGACGACTTCAAGAACCGCTCGCTCTCGCAGCGCACGTCGATCCTCGAGGAGCGGCT
>JAFGNZ010000365.1 GCA_016926755.1 Myxococcaceae bacterium
ATGTGCCGAAGAGCCGGATGCGGGAATTCCGCACGTCCGGATCCGTGGGGGGCCGGGGAGGGCAACTTCCCCGGTCTACCCGACTTGCGGACAGCGCGAGCCGAAGGGGTGTCCTCAGGAGGCGCCCAAACTGGGCAGGAGAACCCCCACAGTGCCTATCGGCCCGGTAAGTGGAGCGCCGCCCTGACGCCCGGTGGCGCGAACGAGCAACATCTTGGCGCATGCATGCCAGCCGGACCGGAGAGGCTCTTCAACCCCGGGATGAGGCTGAAGAAGGACGAGATGCTGGAGGCGCTCCCTGGGAGGCTCACGTACGACTCGCCCTCTGGGTTGAAGGACCGCACCGAGGAGGTGTCCTCCTCCGCACCAGCGCCTACCACGACCCGCCGTGTGTCTTGGTGAGCTTGAGCGCAGACACGAAATAGGACTCCGGGCCTGTCTTGGTCACGCTCCAGTTGGACGTGTCCGGATCGTGGCGCTGCCGGTTCTTGAGGTGGTACTGCCCGGCAAAGATGGCCTGCCCCCCGAGTGTCCCGGCGAGGGAGCGCTTCTCCATCTGGGTCCCCGTGCTGAACTGGGTGCGCGCGTTGCGCTGGAAGGTGTTGAACCCGGAGGCCTTGGCGAACCCGTACGCCGCGGCCCGGTCGACGTACTGCTCGACAACCTTGCTGAGCGCCTCGCTGCGAGCGGGCGAGTACATCGCCCACATGTCCGTCTCGTGGAACATCTGGACGTCGTCCCCGATGGGATAGATGAGATCGTCCTCGTTCATCGTCCGCGGATCCTGCGGGCTGAAGGCGAGGACGCCCGGCAGCGAGAGGAAGGCCGGGACCGGCCGGGGCCGGAGCGCCTCGCCGAACTCCGCCCAGTCGACGGTGTCGCAGTTGGCGTCGAAGAAATACCCGCCGTACAGGGCGAGGACCAGGTACGTCACCAGATCCTTCGCGGGCGCGAACCCCTTGTTCCTTGCGTAGAAGTCGAAGATCGCCTGCACCTCCCGCAGGAACGGCGCGCCCCAGCGCCGGGCGATCGGCTCCTCGAGCGAATCGATGGAGCGGACCTGCACCGAGGGCGCCAGGCTCAGGCGGAACGCAGGGATCTTCCCCTCGAAGCACCAGTAACAGACGGTGATATGAGGGAGGTTATCGGCGATGGCGTTGGCGAAGCCCGTGTTGGCGCGGTTGGGATCTCCGGTGCCGAACCACACGAAGTGCACCGTGGTCCGCGCGCCCACCCGGGCGCGGGCCCTCTCCCCCAACATCGACAGCGCCTCCCGCTGCCGCACCAGCTCCCTGGGCGGCACGGCCTCGGCGTTCTCGTTGTAGATGAGCGCCAGGTAGTGGGTGCCCCCGTCGGAGATCGGCAGGAAGCCTCGACAGGAGTCGTAGCGGTGATCGCGCGAGACCGGCTGGGCCTTGGAAGCAGGGAAGTCGCGCTGCTCGCCGCAGGCCTGGAGCACGAAGTCAGGCAGGTAGTCGGTGATCAGGGTGATCGCCGGCCCGATGTTGGCGGCCTTGACCACATAGAGGGGCAGCAGCTGCGAGAGCAGGAGGGCGAAGATCTCCCGGGAGCGGTCGTCGAGCCTGCGGGCGTTGACCTTCTCGGCGATCTTGGCGATGAGCGGGCGGAGCGTGGACCATGGCGTCTTGAGGATCTCGTCTCCGCCGTAGTCCCAGTCCACCTGGACATCGAAGTCGGAGATGTCCACGTTCCAGGCGAGCTCGGTGCGCAGCGTGTAGATCTCGCGCCGCACCGCCGCAAGCTGGCGCGGGGAGGCGCGCTGGAGGGCGTCCATGGCCGGCTCGAGGTTCTTGTGGAACGCCGAGAGGAAGAGCGCGTGCCGACGGATGGCCGGGGCCCGGAGCCGCTGCCAGCCGCGGAAGGCAGCGAGGAACCGGGTGAGTGCCGGGACCGGGTCGGGCTCGAGCTGCGCGGAGATCGCGCGGGCGCGCTGCCCGATCTGATCGAGCGCGCGCGTCTGGTTCGCGTGTGCCAGCGGCGGCACCGAGTCCGCCTCGGGGTTGTAGATGAGCGCGAGGCAGTTCACGCCGTAGGCGCTCTTGGGCAGGAAGCCACGGCAGGCGTCATAGCGGTAGTCCCAGGGCGTGAACCCGCTGTGCGCCACCTTGATCGCGGGGGCGTCCACCGCCTCGCCGCAGGCCCTCAGGACGAGGTCGGGCAGCACCTGCTCCAGGAAGGTGACGGCGGGCCGGATGTTCGCCGCCTTCACGAAGTAGATGGGCAGGAGCTCCGAGAGCAGGAGCGCGTAGAGTTCGCGACAGGGAGCCGACAGGGGCAGCGCGCCGAGCTTGAGCGAGATCTGAGTCGCCACCGAGAACAGCGTGGGCCACGTGGAGAGCTTGACCATGTCGTCGCCGACGTAGGTCCAGTCCACCCTCACGAAGAAGTCGGTGATGTACTTGTTCCAGGCCTGAGCGCCGCGCAGCCGGAAGATCGCCTTCTTGGCCTCTGCCGCCTCCGACGCGCGGACGCGACCGAGGAACTCCACCGCGCCCTCGGTCGTCTCGTTGATGCGCTGGAGGAACGACAGGTAATACGAGAAGCTGAACGTGCTCGGCCATCCGCAGAAGGCCCCGATGAACTTTTGCAGTTCCTGCAACGTGGCGGGCATGCGCCCATTTAATCAAGATCTCGGGGCGGGCGCGAGGCGCATGGCCGGGGCGGGCTCCTTTGGCAGGAGCGTGGCGACCAGCGCTGATCCGGGATTGGCTGCCTGGAGCTGAACCGCTAGCCTGCGGCCTCACCTTGAGGGGGGAGATGACATGGAGACGATGAAGCTGGCGCTCCAGGCGCCAAACTGCGGCCATTTCTGGTCCCCCAAGCGGGAGAGGAGGAGACGAGCGTGGCGCCCCAGGCAGCGGCCAGCAAG
>JAFGNZ010000366.1 GCA_016926755.1 Myxococcaceae bacterium
CCCACCCCATAGCGCCCCCCAAGCCGCAGCTTCCGCCAGGCCTCCTCTCGATCCACGGGCGGCTGGAAGCGCCCCAGATCGATGCCGTGCGCGACGATCGTCGAGGGCAGCGCCATCGCCTCCGCCACCTCGCTCGTGAGCGCCACCAGCGCATCCGCGCTCCTCGCCAGCCAGCGAGTGTAGGTGCTCGGCGCCTTCGACGTGTGCCGGGTGAACACCAGCTTCACCTGCCGGCCCAACAGCCGCAGCACCATCCCCACCAACATCTCGTTGTTGCGGTGCGCGTGCCAGACCACGGGCTCACGTCGAATCCGGCCCAGCAGCTCGCCCCAGCGGATCCGTGGCAGCGCTGGCCCGAGCTGGGAGCCGATGGCCCGCGTCTCCAGCTCCCGCGCCAGCTCCGGCACCACGTTCTCCACGTGGCGCGTGATGCCCGTGTACCTCCGATGGAAGTGAGGGTGGATCACCAGGGTCATGGAGTGTGCTCGAAGAGCTTCGCCATGTGCGCCACGTTGCGCCGGCTCGCTCCGGAGATCTGCCCTACCGTCGCGCGCGCCTGCTCACCCAACGCCCTCAACCGGTCCGGCTGGGACAGCAGCTCCGAGATCCTCTGAAAGAGCTCCTCCGCGTCCCGCACCTGGAGGCCTCCTCTGCCTTCCAGCACCTGCACACTGTCCCGGAAGTTGTCCATGTGCGGCCCGAACAGCACCGGCTTGCCCTGCCCCGCCGGCTCCAGGATGTTCTGCCCACCCCGCTTCGTGAAGGAGCCCCCCACGAAGACCAGCGTCGCCAGCCGGTACGCCCGGGCCAGCTCGCCGATCGTGTCCAGCACCACCACCTGCCCTCCCTCCCGGTTCTCCCGCGAGCGCAACCCCACCGTCAGCCCCGCCTCCCGCGCCAGCGCCGCGATCCGCCCCGCCCGGTCGATGTACCTCGGCGCGATCACCAGCCGTAGATCGGGATGCGCCGGCAGCAGACGCCGGTACACCGCGAGCAGGTGCTCCTCCTCCCCTTCGTGCGTGCTCCCCGCCATCCACACCCACGCCCCCTCCGCGAGCCCCAGCGCGCTCCGCAGCGCCTCATCCTCCTTCGCCGGCGCCACCGCGAGCGCGTCGAACTTCGTGTTCCCCGTCACCCACACCCGCTCCGCCGGCGCCCCCAGGCTCCGGGCCCGCTCGGCCTCCTCCTCCAACCGCATCAGGAACAGGTCCAGGTCTCTCAGCGGGTTGCCGATCAGCGAGAAGAGCAGCCGGTACTTCCCCTCATTCCTCGGCGAGAAGCGCCCGTTGGTCAGGGCCACTCGCGCCCCGCTCCGCTTCGCCGCCCGAATGAGGTTGGGCCAGATCTCCGTGTACTCCAGCACCAGCAGCTCCGGCCGGATGGCCCGTACCGCCCTGCGCGTCGCTCCCCACAGATCGTAGGGCGCGTACACCACCCCGTCGATCTGCTTCGCCAGCCGCTCCTTCGCCATCAGGTAGCCGGTGTTCGTCGTCGTGGAGAGCAGGATCCGACAGCCGGGGAAGCGCTCGCGCAGGGGCCCGAACATGGGCGAGAGCGCCAGCAGATCCCCCGCGCTCGCCCCGTGGAGCCACAACATCGGCCCAGAGCCCACCGGCAGCGTGCCCGGCGCGTAGAAGCCCAGCCGCTGCAGGAGCCCATGCCGCGTCTTCCGGTACACCGAGAGCACCGGGAACAGGGCCGCGAAGAGCACGTAGGTGGCGAGGACGTACAGGAGGCGCATGGACAGGCGCCGCGTCCTCTATCAGAAGCCCACGTCCCGCGGCACCACGCGCACGGGACTTGGGACGATCCAGGGCTTCAGCTCCGTGCCAAAGAACCTCCCCGGCGCCACCACCCAGGCCTCGATCTGCACCGAGCCCTCCTTCACCAGCTCCACCGACACCCCGTCCGGCCGAAGCCGCCCCGCTCCCAGAACTTCCACCTTGACGCTCCCAGGCGGGTGGGGTGGCAGGCGGAGCGTGAGGACATCCCCTACCCGCGCCACGCGCTGGCTCGTGATCGGCCCCTCGAGCGCAAAGCCCGCGGGCTCTCCCAGCCCCCGGAAGGCGCAGATCGCCTGCCCACCCGTCAGCGCTCGAACCACCTGGGTCGCCGCGGTCCGGGGATCCGTCGACAGCGGCTCCGGCAGGGCCTGCGGCGGCAGGTACATGGCCAGTCCCTCGAAGACATCCTTGTACCGGGGCCACCCGTGCGCATCATGCGAGCACAGCGCTACCCGAGGGCGCTCGCTGACGAGGTCCAGCAGTTCCACCGTGCTCGCGGGCTGCGGCGTCACCAGCAGCATCACCCCGTGCAGGGGGTTGCCGAGGTATGCGCCCACCGCCGGGATCAGCCGCGAGAACGGGCTGCGGACCGCCTCGCGGAAGAAGGTGTCCGCCGAGTACAGCTCGAAGGCTCGCGCACGGCGCGCGCTCTCAGGGTCCCGCCAGGGGTTCTTCTCCTGCACCGGGTGCGCGAGCACGCTGATCCCACCCGCGGCCTCTACCGCCCGCACCCCCTCCTGCCGCGCACGCGAGCCGTCCAGCGGGGTCTGCATCCCGAGGGCCACCAGGTGCCCGTGAGGCGTGGAGATCTCCACGGCCTGCACGATCAGCACGCCGTCCACGAAGGCGGGCTCGCGCGGGGTGAAGTCGTTGTGGTCCGCGAGCACCACGAACTGGAGCCCCGCGGCCTTCGCCGCCGCCGCGATCTCCTCCACCGTCCCGTGCCCGTCCGAGCGCGTGGTGTGCACGTGGAAGGCGCCGCGAGGCCACTCCTGGACTCCCTGCTGGGCAGGCACCACCGGGTAGTCGACGGCGACGGCCGCGCAGGTGAAGAAGCCCGCGAACCCGAGCAGCAACAGCACCAGCCCCAGGAGTGCCCGCAGCAGCTTCATCACCACCATCGCCGGCTTCATGCCGCTCCCCTCTCGGCCCCCGCGGTCTGCAGGGACCACAGCCCGTAATAACGCCCGCCGGCCCGCAACAGTTCCTCATGCGCCCCGCTCTCGACGACGCGCCCCGCCTCCACCACGTGAATGACGTCCGCGCCCGTCACCGTGGAGAGCCGGTGTGCTATAATCAGGGCGGTCCGCCCGGGCAACACCGCCGCCAGCGCCGCCTGCACCTCCCGCTCGCTCTCCGGATCGAGGCTGCTCGTGGCCTCGTCCAGCACGAGCACCGACGCCCGGGAGAGCACCGCCCGCGCGATGCACAGCCGCTGGCGCTGCCCGCCGCTCAGGATCACCCCTCGCTCCCCGATGCGCGTGTCGTACCCCTGGGGCAGGGCGCGGATGAACCCCTCCGCGTGCGCTACCCGCGCCGCCGCCTCCACCTCCTCCCGCGTCGCGTCCGGCCGGGCGAAGCGCAGGTTGTCGAGCACCGTGCCCGAGAAGAGCAGCGGCTCCTGCGTCACCAGCGCGAGCTGCGCCCGGACGCTCTCCGCCTGGTAGCGATCCGCGTCCACCCCGTCGAGCAGCAGCCGCCCCGCCTGGGGCTTCTCGAAGCGCAGCAGCAGGGACGTCACCGTGCTCTTGCCGCCGCCGCTCGGGCCCACCAGCGCCGTCACCTTGCCCACCGGCAGCTCCAGCGACAGCCCCTCCAGCGCACGGCGAGGGCCATAGGAGAAGTGCACGTCCTCCAGCCGCAGGCCCTGCTGGAGCGGCGGGGCCGGGGTGGCCCCCGGGAGATCCTCCACCGGGTGGCGCAGATCCAGCAGCGCGAAGATCCGCTCCCCGGAGACTGCCGCCTGCATCGCGAACTGGGTGACGCGGCCCAGATCCTTCACGGGCTGGTAGACGAGGATCACCGCCGTGAGCAGCGACAGGAGCGCGGCAGGCTCCATGGCGCGAGTCGCCGCCGCGTAGGCCAGCGCCCCCGCGAGCGCCGCCGCCGCCAGCACCTCCATCAACCCTGGCACCGCGCCTCGGGCCCAGGCCGCGCTGACGACCGCCTTCTCGTGGGCCTTCGTGTGCGCCGCGAACCGGGCCAGCTCCGCCGCCTGGCCGTTGAAGGCCTGGATGGTCCGCAGGCCGCCCAGCCCCTCGTGGAGCTGCCCCGCCAGCTGCCCGAGCTGGGACTGCCCCTCGCGCGTCCTGCGCAGCGCCTTGCGGGTGAGCCGCGAGGCGGGCAGCGCCGCCAGGGGGATGACCGCGAGCATCAGCCCCCCCAGCAGCGGGCTCATCGCCAGCGCCACGCTCGCCAGCACCACCACCTGGAGCGAGTCGCGGAGGTACGAGCCCACCGTGTACATCGCCGCCCACTCCACCGCCGTCATGTCCGAGGAGAACCGGCTGAGCAGATCCCCCACCCGCTCCTTCGAGAGCTGCGAAGGCGACAGCGCGGTGAGCCGCAGGAAGAGCTCACGCCGCAGATCCTTCACCACCCGCTGCGAGAACAGGCCCATGAAGTAGAACTGCCCCAGGTAGCCCACCCCCTTCACCACTCCGATCAGCACCACCCCCAGCGGGAAGCCCCACAGCGCCGCCTCGCGCGGCAGCTCCGAGAGCCAGGGCACCGTGTGCGCTCCGCCGAAGCCCTCGGAGCCTCCCGACAGCAGGAAGCGGAGCGCCGGGCCCATCAGGTACGCGTAGGCGCCCGTGCCCAGCCCCAGCACCGCCATGCAGGCGAACGCCGCCACGAGCACGCCCACGTGCGGCCTGCCGTAGCGCAGCAGCCGTAGCAACACCGCCCCCAGCGCCATCAGCGCCCCACCTTGCGCAGCGCGGCCTTGGCGAGCGTGGAGTCGGGGTTGAGCTCGAGAACCTTCAATAGCTTCTTGCGCGCCGTGGGCGCATCCTCCAGGTCATTGTCGATGATGGCCCAGATGATCTGCGCCCGCTCCAGCGAGGGGTTGAGCGAGAGCGCCCGCTTGAGCACCTTCTGGGCGGCCTTGGCGCGATCCTGCAGCGGCCCCAGGGCCGCGTGGTACGTGGCCCAGGCCAGGTAGCAGTAGTACTCGGGCTCGCGCGGGTTGAGCGCCACCGCCTCCTCGAAGAGCTGGAGCGCCATCCGCGCGTCCTTCCGCCGCAGGTAGATCTCTCCCCGGCGGATGAGGATCTCCGCGTCCACGTTGATGGAGTTGACGCGGTTGCCCACCTCCAGCTTGGAGAGCAGGTACTGGAGGTACGCCTTGCGCTTCTCCTCCACGGAGAGCACCCGGTAGGCCGCCGACAGCTTCTCCTGCACCGAGTCGAGCAGATCGCTCAGCTCCGAGATGTCGTACTCGGCGTAGTTGTCCGGGTGAAACTTCATCCCCATCTCGTGGTAGGCGCGCTCCACCGCCTCCATGTCCGCGGCGATGTCCAGCCCCAGGCTGTGGAAGTAGCTGCTGGTGATGATCTTCACCGCCCCCTCGCGCAGGGAGGCCGCCAGCTCCGCCGGCAGTGGCTTGCGCTTGCGCGGGGCGATCACCTCCGGCGCCACCGCGAAGGCCGCCCCCTCCGTGGCGACCGGCGTGGGCGAGAACGTCACGGCCCCCGTGAGCTGGAGGAACCACAGCAGCGAGTACGCGCGCCGCAGATCCCCTCGCCCATGGGCCAGCAGATCCCGCAGCAGCAGGCGCCCGTTGATCTGCAGGGCGATCTTCAGATCGTCCGTGTCCAGGCCCAGCGCCGGCAGATCCTTGCTGAACTCCGGCGAGCGCACCGGGTACTCCCCCAGGTACCTGCGCAGCGGCGCCGCCACCGCCTTGAGCGGGATCGCCCGCCGGGCCCCGTCCAGGATCGGCGCCAGGGCCGGGATCTCCACCGTGGCCACCTCCCGCTGGAACTCGTCCCCGGCGTAGAAGGCGAAGCGCCCCTCGCGCATGGCCACCACCTGCGCCAGCCGATCCCGCGTGTAGTCGCGGAGGATCTCCAGCAGTTCCTCCCCCGCCGCCTCCACCCCCGCATCCGCGAGCGCCGCGCCGATGCGCAGCCCCGAGCCCAGGTTCTGCACCACGATCTCCGCCTGGGCCTCGGTGACGATCCCCCGCGCCAACAGGAAGCCTGGCAGCGCGTCCTGGCGCGCCGAGGAGTCGTAGTTCACCGCCCCGCCCCGAGCGAAGAAGACGCGCCGGGTGAGATCCCGGTACGCCACCACCAGCACCCCCTCCCGGCGCTGCCGGTAGAGCACGTGCACGAGCTCCGGCAACGGATAGCCCTTGAGCTCCCCGGCCGTCACCGCCGGGCGGGCGAGCATCGCCTGGAGGCCCGTGACGGGCGCCACCGTCTGCGCCGCACTCACCAGCTCGTCCACCCGGGACACCAGCTCGCCCGGCTTGAGCGGATCCGGGATGTAGGCGTTCACCTTGAGGCCCAGCACCGCCGCCACGCCGCGCGCCTTGCCCAGGTGCCCCTTGTCAATGGCGACGATGGGCACGCGCCCGCCCTGGCTGTGGTTGCGGATGAGCTGCCCCAGGTGGACCCCCTCCAGCCGAGGCAGATCCACCGCCACCACCACCACGTCCGGATTGCCGGCCACGAAGTGCTCCATGGCCGAGGCAGGCTCGGACACCGCACGTACAGTGTAACCGGCCTGCGCGAGCACCCCCGTGAGGTGCTCGAGCGTGGGAGGATGGCTCTCGGCGAGCAGGAGCGTCTTCACGAGCGCCCGGAGTGTACACATTTGCCCGCCCCGCTTCAGTTACGATGCGCACCCCCGATGAACTCCCCCCCGCAGATCCTCGTCGTCACGGGTGAGGCCTCCGGCGACGCCCACGCCTCCGAGCTCGTCGCCGCCCTCCAGGCCCGCCGTCCGGACCTCCGGTTCTTCGGGATGGGGGGCGCCAGGCTGGCCGCTCGGGGCGTGGAGCTGCTCTATGGGGCCCACGAGGTGTCCGTCATGGGCATCACGGAGGTGCTGCCCAAAATCCCCCGCATCCTCCAGGTCCTGCGCGGGATTGCCGCCGCCGCCGCCGAGCGCCGCCCCGCCTGCGCCATCCTCGTGGACATCCCCGACTTCAACCTGCGCCTGGCCGCAAAGCTGAAAACACTGGGAGTCCCGGTCGCCTACTACGTTTCCCCGATGATCTGGGCCTGGCGCCGGGGCCGGGTGAAGGTCATCCGCAGGCTCGTGGACCGGATGCTCTGCATCCTCCCCTTCGAGGAGGCCTTCTACCGGGACTCCGGGGTGGACGCGCGCTACGTGGGCAGCCCGGTGGTGGAGCAGATCCCCGCCCCCGCCAGCGCCGCCGCCTTCCGCCAGCGGCTGGGGCTCGCCGTGGAGGCCCCCACGCTCGCCCTGCTGCCGGGGAGCCGGATGAGCGAGATCCGCCGCCTGCTGCCCACCTTGGTGCGCGCCGCGAAGCAGCTCGCCGCCGAGCGCCCCGGGCTGCAGATCGTCGTCCCCGTGGCCCCCACCATCCCTCGTGAGGAGGTCACCTCGCGCTTCGAGGGCAGCGGCCTGTCCCCCCGGCTCATTGACGGCCGGGCCCCGGAGGTGGTGGGCGCCAGCGACGCGGCCATCGTCGCCTCCGGGACGGCCGTGCTGGAGGCGGGGCTCATGCAGCGCCCGCTCGTGGTCGTCTACCGCGTGTCGCTCATCACCTACCTGGTCGGCCGGTTGATGCTGAAGGTCGCCCATGTGGCGCTGGTGAACCTGCTCGCCGGCCGACGGCTCGTGCCCGAGCTGCTCCAGGGCGAGATGACCCCCGAGCGCATCGCCGCGGAGGTCCGCCGCGTGTGGGATCCAGGCCCACCCCGCGAGGAGATGCTGCGGGGGCTGGAGGAGGTCCGCGGCAGGTTGGGTGGCCCGGGCGCCGCCGAGCGCGCCGCGGAGGCGGTGCTGGAGCTGCTCCCCGCTCCGTCCAAAGTTTGAGGTTGATCCGGCCCCGCCTCTGGTATGTCCGGCCGCGCCATGAATCGAGCGCTGGTCTGCATCCCCACCTACAACGAGGCGGACAACATCGAGCCCATCACCCAGGCGGTGCTCAAGGCCGAGCCTCGCGTGGACATCCTCATCGTGGATGACAACTCGCCGGACGGCACCGGGAAGATCGCCGACGCGCTGGCGGCCCAGGAGCCGCGCATCCGGGTGCTGCACCGCGAGAAGAAGGAGGGCCTGGGGCGCGCGTACCTGGCCGCCTTCCGCTGGGCCCTCGACGAGGGCTACACCTACATCATCGAGATGGACGCGGACTTCAGCCACGATCCGCGCTACCTGCCCTCGTTCCTGGACGCGGCCGAGGACGGCGCCGACCTGGTGCTCGGCTCGCGCTACGTCACCGGCGGCGGCACGGTGAACTGGGGCGTCGGGCGGCAGGTGATCAGCCGCGGGGGCTCGCTCTACGCGCGCAGCGTGCTCGGGGTGGACATCCGCGATCTGACGGGCGGCTTCAAGTGCTTCAACCGCCGCGTGCTGGAGTCCATCGGGCTGGACCAGGTGCAGAGCACCGGCTACGCCTTCCAGATCGAGCTCACCTACCGCACGCTCAAGAAGGGCTTCACCGTCCGGGAGATCCCCATCGTCTTCGAGGACCGCCGCGTGGGCCAGTCGAAGATGAGCCGGAAGATCTTCCTCGAGGCGCTCACCATGGTCTGGAAGCTGCGCCTGACGGTGTGATGCGGCATGGGCGAGTACGTCACCCACTTCCTCGTCTCGCTCTCCGCCGTCTTCTTCGTGGTGGATCCCATCGGCGTGGTGCCGATCTTCCTGGCCATCACGGCGGGGGACTCGGAAGTGAAGATTCGCCGCACGGCGCTGCGGGCGTGCCTGGTGGCCGGCGGGCTGCTGATCTTCTTCGCCCTCTTCGGTGGCGTCATCTTCAAGGTCTTCGGCGTCTCGCTGGCCGCCTTCCGCGTGGCCGGCGGGATCCTCCTGCTCATCACCGCGCTGGACATGCTCCGGGCCCGCCCCACCGAGACGCGGACCAGCCGCACCGAGGAGCAGGAGGGCGTGGCCAAGGAGGATGTGGCGCTCGTGCCGCTGGCCATGCCGCTGCTGGCGGGGCCCGGCGCCATCGCCAGCGCCATGGTGCTCATGTCCAAGGGGGAGACGCTGCAGATGGCGGCGATTCCCGTGCTCGCGGCCATCGCGCTCACCTTCGTGGCCAGCTACTTCATCCTGCGCGCCTCGCACCTGGTGCAGCGCGTGCTGAAGCAGTCCGGCGTCGCCATCCTCGAGCGCGTCATGGGGCTCATCCTCGCCGCCATCGCCGTGCAGTTCATGGCCGACGGGGCGAAGGACCTGCTGTCGCGCTGACTCACGGTGGTGGGAACTGACACCTGGGTCTCATGTGGCCCGGTGAGCTGTGGGTTCGATTCCCGCCGCCTCCACTTTTTTACGCTGTGCTTACGGATGGTTAGCGGCTTCCTCCATCCGTGTTGCACGAATGTCGCAGGAGCCCGCGGAATGTGCTGGGACAGGACGGGGCGACACGGGACGCGGCGGGATAACGACTCAAAGTCATTCCGGGCGGTTACGAGGTAAGCGCGTGGTGTGGAGCTAAAAGCAGCTGTTGCCCAACTCCCTGCCGTGCCCCTGAGGGGAACGCGGCCTGCGCAGGCGTATACCCACACTGGCTGCACGGCCTCTCCACAGGCCCGGCTCGCCGCCTTGCGGCACCCCTCAGCAGCCCTCTGTTCCCTCTCTGCTCCAGCACCCTCCCCTCAACAGCCCCCCATCCCTCCTATGCGTGTGCTGCCGAAGGCCGGTCACCGCCGCTCGACCGTCCGCTATGATTGGCGGGATGCCGCGTCGGCGGTAGGCTGCGCCCCCCCTGTAGCCGATGCCTGGGACCCCGTCATGTACGTGAGCCGCGTAACGCTGACCAATATTCGTGGGTTCCAGCGCTTGGAGTTCGACTTCGAGCGGCCGGATGAGTCCTTTGAAGGCTGGACCGTGATCACTGGGGACAACGGCTCTGGCAAGAGCGCCTTGCTTAAGGCCATCGCCGTCGCGCTGATGGGGCGGGACACGGCGCGATCCCTCGAACCCACCTTCCACCGCTGGATAAGAGAAGGTACGCCCGACAACGCGGAGGCGGCCATCGAGGTCGGGTTGGTCAGGAACCCCGACGAGGACTCTCTGAGCACTGGTGGCGCACCTCCGCATAACCGGTTCAGCGCCAAGATCCTGTTGAAGAACGTTGGCGGGGAGGTCGTACTCGAAGAGGCCACCTCCAGAGGCCAGCAGAAGCGCAAGACACCCCAGCGAACCATCTGGGCCCCAGACGCGAGGGGCTGGTTTTCATGCGGCTATGGCCCTTTCCGCCGCGTCTTCGGCGCGTCGCCAGAGGCGACCCGCCAGATGGTGTCACCCTCTACGACGCGGTTCGTGACGATGTTTCAGGAGGCGGCCTCCTTGGCTGAGGTCGACGAGTGGCTGCGTCGCCTCAAGCACAAGAGCCTTGAGAACCAGACCGCAGAGGGCCAGCAGCTGGAGATCTTGCTTTCGATCCTGCGCGACGACCTGCTTCCCAACGAGATCACCGTCGACGGCGTCAACGCCGACGGCTTATGGCTGAAGGACCGAAACGGGGTGCGCTTGTCGTGGCGGGAGATGAGCGACGGCTATCGGTCCTCCCTGGCGCTGCTGGCAGACATCGTCAGGCACATGATCAAGGTGCACGGCGCCGAGGAGCTTTTGGGGAAGACCCCCGATGGCCATGTCTTCGTGCGCAAGAGCGGTGTCATTCTCATCGACGAGGTGGACGCCCACCTCCACCCGGAGTGGCAGCGGGAGATCGGCTTCTGGCTCAGGCGCCACTTCCCGAAAGTGCAGTTCATTGTAACGACGCACAGCCCGCTGATTTGCCAAGCCGCCGACCCGAACGGGCTGTTCGTTCTCCCGGAGCCGGGATCGGGCCTCGAGCCGAGACGTCTCAGCGCGGAGGAGCACGCCAAGATCATCGCGTCACGTCCGGATACGATCCTGCTGACGCCCGCCTTCGGGCTGCAGAACACTCGGTCGCCGCTAGCCGTGGAGAGGCGGAAGGAGTTCGACCGGCTGAAGGCCAAGACCCAGGCTGGCGCTAGGCTGTCCCCCGCAGAGGAGCAGCGCTGGCAGCAGCTTGAGCTTTTCGTTGAGTCGGCCGAGGACGAGTGAGCGATGCGCTATGTGGCTCGGAGCGGGCTCTCCAACAAGGTTTCCGCTGCGCTCGCCCGTAAGCAGGCAAGGGCTGACGCCAAGTCCAAGGCGGGGACGCTGAACGTCAACGCGGAATGGAAGCAGGCACGGAAGACCAAGCCGGTGCGGGAGACCCTGTTGGTCCTGAAGCGCATGATGGGCTCGTTCGAGAGGTGCATGTACTGCCACCATTCCCACGCCACCGACATAGATCACTTCTGGCCGAAGGCTCCTTACCCAGGCCACATGTTCGAGTGGCCCAATTTCTTGCTCTGTTGCACAGAGTGCGGTCGGTACAAAGGGGACCTCTTCCCCTTGGAGAATGGTCTCCCGTCCCTGGTCGATCCCACGCTGGAGGATCCCTGGCTTCACCTCGACTTCATACCTGAGACAGGCAACTTGACCGCCAGATTCGATCCCGCGCGGAACGCTTTCTCAAGGAAGGGAGAGGCGACCGTGTCTGTCCTGCGCCTCGGCGAGCGAGAGGCGCTTGCCAGAGAGTACGTGCGGAGTTTCAGCAGGCTGAAGAGGATCGTCGCCGACTTCCTCGAGGCCCCAGACTCGGACGCCAACCAGTTGGTTCAGGACCTCCGCCAGCACGACGACCACGGGCTCCTCGGCTGGTGCTTTGGGGATAGAGGCGAGCGGGTCCCACCGTTCGCCGACCTCAAGGCCCAACGGCTCGACGCCTGGGAGCGGTGCCTGGCAGAGGACAGGAACGGTTGGTACGCCTGATCCGACGGCGAGTTACCTGCGACCATCACTGGTCCTGCCTGCGGCAATAGGCTCGCGGCAATCTGCTCACGTCCGCCCTGTTGCACGTATGTCGCAGGAGCCTGCGGAATGTGCTGGGACAGGACGGGACGACACGGGATGCGGCGGGATAACGACTCCAAATCATTCCGGGCGGTTGCGAGGTAAGGGCGTGATTCTGCTAGAGGTTTCGCACTGCCCGCCGAGGGTTCGATTCCCGCCGCCTCCATGCAGAACAACCAAGGGGCACCAGCCGCTGCTGTCGCTTCTGACGGCGTGCCGATTGAGGCACGCGCGGATCCGATCAGGGACAGATGTGGGCCTACGACCAGTGGTGCCGCCCAAGCTCGTCCGCCACGTCGGGGTGCAAGCCGATCATACCGTCGCGATCGATGAGAACGCGGCCGTAGGCGTTCCCCTTCGATGTCAGCAGACTCGCGACCACGCCGGAACCGTTGGAGGAGCCGGTCGACTCTTCGATCGCTCGGGCGAGGCGCTGGCGGGTCTGGGGGACCTGCGCGCGGATCACTAGGCCGATCGTCCGGTGCGCGATCGTGTCCGGCTTCGTCGCCCAACGCCGGATCTTCGCGATTACCGAGCGCAGTTCATCTGGTGGCATGAGGCCGTCAACCGAAGGGTCCCTTCAGGTCGCGCTTGAAAACTCGGGCGTAGCTTATAAGAGACATGGCGATGATCGACGCCCCCAAATGGGCTCTCCTGCAGGGGCCGTGGGTCTCGCTCTGTGGACGGTGGAGTCCAGAGCGGGAGACGGTCCGAGGAGATGGCCCGAGCGTAGCGCTGGGCAGTGAGCCTGGCAGCCTCTTTGCAGTCGGCCTGGCCGCGACGTTGGCGGAGGCGTGTCGGCCAGACTGACTGGAGGAGAGGGGTGGTGGCGAGGGCGAGGGCGAGAGTGGAGGAAGTGCTCCGGCGGCTGCTGGGAGTCAAAGAACTCGTGGTGCGAGGAGCGCACTTCGAGCCGCACGGGGTGGAGGTGGAGGTGCGCCCCCGCCAACGTCGCGCCCGGTGTCCAGAGTGTGGTCGTCCCAGCCCAGGCTACGACACGGCCCCCTCGCGGTTGTGGCGGCACCTGTCGCTGGGGCGCACGGTGTTCTGGCTGCGCTACGCCCCGCGGCGGGTGCACTGCCGCGAGCACGGGGTGAAAGTGGAGCGCGTGCCCTGGGCGGCCCAAGGCTCGCACTTCACCTATGAGTTCGAGCAGATGACGGCGTGGCTGGCCCAGCGAATGGACAGGACAGCTACCTGCCGGCTGATGGGCATCAACTGGCGCACGGTGGGCACCGTCGTCTAGCGCGTGGTGCAGGCCCGATTGGATCCGGCCCGGATCGAGGAACTGTACGTCATCGGCGTGGATGGGTTGTCTTTTCGCCGCCACCACGAGTACGTGACGGTGGTGGTGGATCACCTGAAGAAGCGAGTGGTGTGGGTAGGAGAGGGCAAGGGGGAGAAGACGCTGCTGAAGTTCTTCGACGAGTTGGGGCCGGAGCGCAGCCAGGCGCTCACGCATGTCACCCTGGACATGAGCGCTGCGTACCGGGCGGCCGTCGAGGCCCGCGCGCCGCAGGCACAGAAGGTGTTCGACAGGTTCCACGTGCAGAAGCTGGCCAGCGAGGCGGTGGACACCGTGCGCAGGCAACAGGTGGGCTTGCTGAACGGCACTGCCGAGGGCCGGGCCTTGAAGAAGAGCCGCTGGGCGCTGCTGAAGAACCCGTGGAACCTCACCCAACGTCAGGGACAGAAGCTGTCCGAGGTGGCGCGTACCAACAAGCGCCTCTACCGCGCCTACCTCCTCAAGGAGAGCCTGGCCCACGGGCTCGACTATCGCCAGAAATGGCGGGCTGAGCGGCACCTGGACGGCTGGGCCCAGTGGGCCTCCCACTCCCAGCTTGCGCCCTTCGTCAAGCTCAACAGGACGATTCGCACCTTCAAGCAGGCATCCTCGCCTACGTCTCCACCGGCCTGAGCAACGGCCTCGTCGAGGGGCTCAACAACAAGATGCCGCGCTGGTGTCCAAGGATGCCCAGGGGTACCAGACGCCTCCAGAAGGGGGGGACGACTGTCACCACCGGGGACTGCTGTTCACACCCAGCTTCGAGAACAGATTGCGAACATGGGTCGTGACGGTGAAGTACGCGATCCCGAGCTCCGCCGCGACCTCCTTGTGGCTCCGGCCCCGGGACAGCGCATCGAGGATGCTCGCCTCGCGTGCCGTCAGGCCTGCTTCCCGCGCGAGCCCCAGGAGCGGCCGCTCGTCGTGCATCGGCATCGGCTCGCGGGGGACGAGCCGGATCATGAGGGTGGAGCCGCCACATGAGGGCAGCGCGTTCGCCTTGACCTCGAAGCGGGTGTCGCTCCTCGCGGTCCACAGGATGGGTTGCCCGGCGGGCCCTGCCGCCTCGAGCGATGAGCCGAGCAGCTCCCGCAGCTCGAGGTTGCGGGACTCGCCTCGATCGCGGAGCGAGAGCACCCGTGTGGCGGCTGGCGAGGTGGCCAGGAGCTCGACGCGACCACTCGGCGAGCATTGAACGATCATCACCGCGTCGCTCATCTCGCCGACCAGCGCGGTCAGCCCCGGTCCCCACCGCGCATGCCAGCGCTCCCACTCGAGGATCTCGTGCAGCCCGCGCCCCACGTAGCGCGCCAGCGCCCGTAACGGCGCGAGGCGCCTGGGCGTGAACCCGTGCGCGTCCGGGTGGCCGAAGAACACCCCGCCGAGAATCGCGCCGTCGGGCCCGCGGAGGGTCAGGCCCGCCGCGCTCTTCGTGCCGACGGGCCTCAGGTACTCCCGGTAGTACTCCGACTCCTCCCAGGCCCGCTTCCCAGCAGCTCGCGATGGATGTACGCAGGCTCGTCGAGCTTCACCAGGTAGGGCAGCAAGGGGTTCCGAGGCGCATAGTGCCCCATGGCCGCGAGGAGCCAGTTCGACTTGGACTAACTCGTCGGCAAGCGGTTGCTCCGGCAGCGGCCATTTCCAGCGGCGCCCGTGGCGCAGTCCCTGGCGTCCTGCCGGTAGGCAGTCGGACCTGCGCACGCTCCCCGCCCCGTCATGGCATCTGGCGGCCCGCGCTCTAGATTGGCGGTGGATGGGCGGGTTCAACGAGGGGGGGCGGGCATGCGGGCGAGTCGGTTGAGTCAGCTCATCGGGGCGATCATCCTCACGGCGATGACGGGCTGTCCGGGCTGTGAGGATGTTGTCTTCACCGTGAACAGTCAGGCGGACGCCCCGGACGCGACACTGGACGGCAAGTGCGCGGACAGCAGCGGGCGTTGCACGCTCCGGGCCGCGATCATGGAGGCGAACAAGGATGCCTTCAGGGACACGATCGAGGTCCCGCCCGGAACATATCACCTGGACCTTCCGCCCGCCTCCGGCGGCGGCCGGTTGCACATCACGAGCAACGTCCGGATCGAGGGCTCGGGCGCTTCCGGCACCGTGATCGATCAGGATGTCTCTGATCAGGTCATCGTCATCGAGGGCGGCAATGTGGAGATCAACAGACTCACCCTGCAGGGTGGGAACGCCCAGTTCGGGGGAGGCATCTGGCTCGGCCAAGGCGGCAGCCTCCAGCTGAACGATTCGGTGGTCCGCGACAACCACGCCTTCACCGGCGGAGGCGGGCTGTCCATCACCACCGGAAGCACCGCCACCCTCCGGCGCACCTCCATCCTCGACAACCGTGCCAACGGGGCGTTCGGGGGCGGCATCCTGAACCAGGGCGAGCTCTGGGTCTCCGACTCCACCATCGCCGGCAATGTGGCGAACCGGGCCGGTGGCATTCGCAACGAAGGGAACATGAACCTGCGCAACACCACGGTCAGCGGCAACACGGCCTCATCTCCTGACGCCGGGACCGGGGGGATCTCGCAGAACGGCTCCGCGGTCCTCAACAACGTCACCCTCACCGACAACACGGGCGTGGGCAGCGAGCTCGGGAGCTTCACCGGCGGCGGAATCCACAGCATCTCCGGGAACACGGTGGTGAAGAACAGCATCATCGCCGGGAACCACAGCAAGCCTGGGGGGAACAGCCTGTCGGGATCCGTCGACTGCCACGGGGCCCTGAGCGGGGACAGCAAGTACAACCTGATCGGGGACAGCCACGGGTGCACCATCCCCAACTCCGGCACCTTCAAGCTGGACGTTCCGGCCAACCTAGGCCCCCTCGCGAACAATGGGGGCCCCACCCAGACTCACGTCCCGCTGGCCAACAGCCAGGCGCTCAACGCGGCCTTTGACTTCCCACCTCCCGACGCGGACGCCTGCGAGGGCTTCGACCAGCGGGGCGTCCAGCGGCCGGGCGCCGGCGCGTGCGACATGGGAGCGGTCGAGGTAGCGGGGGCGAGCGTCTGGGTGATTGGGTTCATGCTGGTGGATGCCGCCACCGACGCGGACATCCGGTTGCTCCGCCATGGCGACACGCTCAACCTCTCCACGCTGCCGGCGCAGCTGTCGATCCGCGCGGAGGTGAGCGGGTCCGCCGGCAGCGTGGTCTTCGGCTTCGATGCCAATCCGTCGTTCGCGACGGAGAACGTGGCCCCCTATGCCCTCGGGGGAGACGCCCCGGTGGGGGACTACACCCCGGTGCCGATCTCCGTCGGCAGCCACACCGTGACCGCCACGCCCTTCCTCGGCCCCAACGGCACCGGTGACACCGGCGGGAGCCTGAAGATGACGTTCCTCGTCCAGCCCTGATCTGAAGTTGCCCAGGCGCCCCAACTCGAGCGCCTCCAGGGAGAAGCCGCTCACCCTGCGCCTCCGTGCGTCCAAGGCCAGAGGGCCGCTCCAAGCTGCGCGCCGTGGTGGTGGATCGGCTCCTCCGCGAAGAACCCAGCCACGAACGTGACCGAGCTCCCTCAAGCAGGTGTAGAGCCGGGGGTGGAAGGAGTGAGCCCGCCGCCTTTGGCGGCGAGGGTGGAGGAGCCGAAGAAGGGGCGCAAGCCTCGGCTGGGTAGGGTCGAGGGCTGGCGCGGTGGTGTGCAGGCGTCTCTTGGCCGTATCCGCCGTTTCCGGCTTCGTGCCCGTTTAGAGCGCCTAACAAAAGTAAGAACTGGAGCCATCGCCCGAGGGGAAGAGTCCCTCAAACCTGACTTTTGTTAAGGAACTCGCCGATGCAACGGCGACCTGTCGCAGCGTCGTCGAGTGCCGGGTGGCATTGACCGGGCAACTGCGGAAACTGGCCAAGCAGATCGCCACCCCAGGAACAGAACTGAACCGACTCGTCACCCGGCAGCCACCGCGCTACATGGCGCCCATGACCAAGCGCTTTTTCGAACTCGCCGACGACGTGAATGTGCCGCACCGCTGGCATCTAGCGATGCCCAGGGACCGTCAGGGCCTCAAAGTGGAGGATGGGCAGTTCAGGCTTGGAGTCCCTGTCCTCCTCAAGGAGCGATTGAGAATCCCCATCGAGATCGCGGGCACGCCTCTGGACTACACAGAGGCGGGCATCATGATCCCGGTGGTCCATGTCCGGGTCGCGTCCATGTTCGCAGAACTGGCCCCGGATGATGTGCAACTGATCCCTGTGGACGTGGAGGGACAACCGGATCAGTACCTCATCCTCGTTGCCACACGCCGCATCCGCTGTATCGACGAGCAGGTGTCCCGGATCGAACTCTGGACGCATGAGGATGGAGTGCCTCACAAGGTGGGGCAGTATTCCTCCGTGCGTGACATGCGCATCGACAAGGCTAAGGTGGGAAGCGCCCAGGTGTTCCGGTGCGAGGGGTGGACGGGCCCGCTGATCGTCTCCGGGGAGCTCAAGGACGCCTTGACGGCCATGGGCGCGACAGGCGCGCGGTTCGAGGAGGTCTAGTCAAGGCCAGGAGGGGCGGCACGCGCGTCGGACGCCCGGCCCGCTCGGCTCGGCCAGCCCGACCCGTGGAGCACGCGCCAGGAGCCGCAGCGGCGCTCACCGTGGAGGGCGCGCGGCGCCTTTCGCGCGCCTGCTGGTGGATCGCGGCGGCGCCTTTCTCGGCGCTATTCCCCCGGCGTCATGGAGGGCGCGCGGCGCCCTTTCGCGCGCCCGCTGGCGGAGCGTCGCATCTGCGAGAGAAGCGCCTCTGCCTGTTCTCGCGTGTTTTCGGTCACGCTCATGGTGCGAGCCACGCGAGCCAGAGCGGACCTCGCCTTGGCCGAATCATTGAGGGGTCCGAGGTAGATCTTGGCGAGATCGAGAAGTGCATCAGCTTCACCCAGCGAAACCGCCTTCAGGAACCAGCGAGCAGCCAAGCGTGGCCGACCTTCGTCCCGGTACACCGTACCGATGCTGTTCGCAGCGGCCCCATCACCCTTCTTGGCAGCCTTGCGATACCAGAAGAGCGCCCGCTCTCGGGAGCGCCTCACCCCCAGGCCCACATCGAAGCAGTAGCCAACGTTCAGCCAGGAAGCCCGGTGCCCGGCCCGTGCCGCCTCCTGGAAGAGGCGAAACGCCTCCCGATGATGACCCGCATCGAGATGGGCGCACGCCTCGTTGAATTTCATCTCGAGATCCATATGTCGCGCCTCGCCTGTCATTTCCTGCTGTTCCACCATTCGTCGAATCCGGGAGGCTTCGGCTTCCGCACGGGCTTGCCCGTGTGAGGGTCCTTGTAGATGACCTTGCTTGGATCGTTCGGATCCGGTTTCAGCTTCTTGAACGGGTTGTCTGTCCCGTCAGGCTTGGCTGTCTTCCCGCGCTCACCCTTCCCGCCACCGCCTTGTACCCCAGCAGCGTCAACCTGATGATCGTAGTTCGGGTCTCCAAGCGTTGATTCGCACTCCTCCGGAGAGAGCGGTTGGCGGCGTCCGTCTGGAAGCGTCGCTGGACAATAGCAGGTCGCAAGATCATTCGGGTCTCGACAGATCATCGCAACGCACTGCGGCTCGCCCTGGCATCCTGTGGGGGCTCTCTCCAGTGTCTGCTCGCTGGGGCCTGTGGCGCATCCTGTGATCAACCCCCAGACGCTCAAGACCGCCCAATAAGCGGCGTGAGGCCTGGGCATGCACGCGACGTCATCTCTCACGGACACCTCCCGCTCCGCTCGCCTTCACAGGCTAAGCCGGTGCAATTAAGTTCGTTCAGGGGGCGGCATGCTACTTCCCTCTGGGGTGGATGGCAGGGTCGACTCGGAGTTCGCAGCA
>JAFGNZ010000367.1 GCA_016926755.1 Myxococcaceae bacterium
CTGCCGTTCCCGCGTCCGGAGCCCCGGCCGCTGCCCGAGCCGATCCCGTTCCGCCCGCCCTTCATCGTCGCGTAGGCCAGGCACCGCTCCGCTGCTCAACCCCGGCCCTTCCTTCGCCTCGGCGAGGGAGGGGCCGTCGCCTTTGCGGGCCCCGACCCACGGCTCCTCCACTGGCGCGTGCAGTGAGGGTGGAATGCCCTCAGCGCGCGATCAGAAGAACTTCATGAATCGTGAATTTCGCTTGGTGTGAAATCCGGAAATCTAAGACAATGATCACGGCCCAGGGAAGTGCGGCCAACTGGGGTTCCCCCGTGGTGTCCCTCTTCAAGAAGTCACTGGGTCGATGAGGAGTACCAACCCCTCGGAGGTATGCATGGACAACAAGAAGAAGAAGTCGATGGCCCGTAAGCTCGCATCCCCTGCCGCGCTGTCTCTGCTCTTCGGAACCTTCGCCAGCAGCGCCGCGGCGATGGAGCCGGTGATCAATGACTCCATCGGCATCACCACCGCCAGCCTGGCGCAGACCGATGTGGTGCAGCAGCAGCAGCAGCAGCAGCAGCAGCAGCAGCGCGTCGAGCTGGCCTCCGCGGCCAAGCCGCAGATGCTCCGCCAGCTCGCCGCTGAGATCGGCTAGCACGCCCCTGAACGCCGGGGAGCGCCGCTTCGCCCCGGCGGAGCGACACGCAGTCCCGAGGGGGCACCTCCCCAGAGGTGCCCCCCCGCCACTCGGCCGAGGAGCCCCGCTCCCCGGCGCCGCCCGCATGGATGAACGGAGCCTCGGCAGATGGATCCTGTACCCACCACTCTCTCTAGCGACCCCGGTAAAACCCCCGCGCGCGGCCAACGCGCAGATCTTCACCTCATCTTCCCCCCGCAGTGGTCCCCGCTGCAGCCGTTCCTGAGCACCCCGTCCCTCAAGGCCTACCTCCAGAAGCACGGCTTCCAGGTCCACCAGGACGACTGGAACGTCGCCTTCTACCGCTGGTTCGTCGGCCCCGAGCGGCTCCCGCTGGCCAGGGCGCGGCTGAAGCGCTACGTGGAGGCCATGACGGACGCGGAGGGGATGTACCGCGCCAAGTGCCTGCACGCGCTCGCGACGCTCGAGGAGCACGAGCGGCTGATGCCGCTGGTGGAGGGGCTGCGCACCGGCGACACCTTCGACACGCTGGAGCGCTTCAAGGAGAGCGTGGACGCGCTGAAGAGCCTGCTCAGCGCCTTCTCCGTCGCCGAGCCGGTCATCGAGGTGGGCACCACGTCGCTGTCCAACGGCGACGTGCTCAACTCGATCGAGGCGCTGGTGGCGTTCATCGATGACCGCCACTCCAACCCGTTCATCCCCTTCTTCGAGCAGAAGGTCGCCGGCGTCACCCAGCTCCCGCGCTTCTTCGGCATCTCGATCATCGGCACCGAGCAGATCGTCGCGGGCCTGACGCTCGGACGGATCCTCAAGCGGGTGTACCCGGACGTGCCGGTGCTGGTGGGCGGCAGCGTGTTCTCCCGCCTGGTGGAGAAGGAGAAGACCTGGGTCACCGGCCTGTTCGGCGTCTGCTTCGACTACGTCTGCCGCTACGAGGGCGAGCGGCCCATGGCGCGCTTCCTCGCCAGCGAGGATCCGCGGCGTGACCGGACACCGAACCTGGCCTTCATGGAAGGCTCGGAGCTGGTGCTGACGCCGCTGGACGACTCGCTCCCCATGAGCGAGGTGCCCACTCCGGACTTCTCGGATCTGCCGCTCGAGGAGTACCTGTCGCCGGAGATCGTCCTGCCCCTGCTCACCACGCGCGGCTGCTACTGGGGCAAGTGCGCCTTCTGCTACCACGGGATGATCTACGGGGACCGCTACCGCATGCGCGCCCCGGAGATGATCGCCCAGGATCTGGAGGTGCTGAACCAGCGCCACGGGGTGCTGCACTTCGCCTTCAATGACGAGGCGCTGCCGCCCAAGCTGTTCCGGATGCTTCCCCCGGCGGTGCCCAAGGGTAAGTACTTCTTCACCGCCCTCTACAAGTTCGAGAAGGTCTTCACGCGGGAAGACTTCAAGAACATGTACGACATTGGCTTCCGCTCGCTCTACATCGGCCTGGAGACGGCCTCCGAGCGCGTGCAGAAGCACATGCGCAAGAACAACACGCAGAAGGTGATGGTGGACAACCTCCAGTTCGCCCATGACGCGGGGATCTGGAGCCACACCTTCAACTTCTTCGGCTTCCCGACGGAGACGGAGGCGGAGGCGGAGGAGACGATCCAGTTCCTCCTCAACCACTCGGACATCCTGCACTCCGAAGGCACGGGCACCTTCGTGTTCGAGCACAACGCGCCGATCCACCAGGCGCCGGAGCACTACGGCGTGAAGTCGTTCAAGGCCAGGACCGACACCGTCCTGGATCTGTTCTACGACTACGAGCCGGCGACCGGCCTGGATGCCGCGGGGGCCGAGCGCATGCTGGAGCGCTACAACAAGCTCAAGCGCCAGCGCGGCCTCTACATGAAGGGGCACTGGATCGACCGCGAGCACCTGCTGCTGCTGCTCAGCCACTATGGGCGCGACGAGCTCAAGCGCCGGCTTGGCGACGTCGAACCGGGGGTCCGCAAGTACAGCGCCGCCGAGCTGCTGCGCGGGTACGAGTTCGACACGCCCGAGGGGAAGCGCTACTTCGTGGTGAACCGCCACCTGCGGCGCGTGTGCATCACCAACGAGGACGCGGTGCGGATCGTCAACTGGCTCAGCCTCAACTCCACCGTGGAGGATCTGCTCGAGATCTACCCGGCCCTCGAGGCGGCGGTCGAGCCGGACCCCCCGCCGGCGACCGAAGACGAGATGCGAGAGGCCTCCTGAGCCGAGCCTCCGTCACTCGCCCCGGATGGCGACGATCGGATCCACCTGCGCTGCTCGCCGAGCGGGCAGCCAGGTGGCCACCAGCGCGATGCCGCCCAGCAGCGCCGTGAGGACCCCGAAGGTGAGCGGATCCCTGGCGCTCACGCCGTAGAGCAGGCTCTCCATGAACCGTGAGAGGCCGAACGCTCCAACCACCCCAGCGCCGACCCCGATCGCCGCCAGCAACGCGCCCTGGTGCATGACCAGCCGCACCACGTCGCCCGGCCGCGCCCCCAGCGCCATCCGGATGCCGATCTCCCGGGTGCGCTGCGCGACGAGGTAGGAGATGACGCCGTAGAGGCCCGCGGTGGCGAGCACCAGCGCGATGAGCGCGAAGGTGCCCAGCAGGACGAGGTTCAACCGGCGCCCCGCCACCGACTGCGTGATGACCTCCTCCATGGTGAGGATCTCGTACAGGGGCTGCTCGGCGTCCACGGAGCGCACCGCCTCCCGCAGGGCCGCGCTCACACTGGCGGGAGGGACCGCGGTCTTCAGGACCAGGGTCACCTCCTGGAAGAACCAGTTGCTCGAGAGGGGGTGGTTGTAGGGGAGGTGGATCTCGGGGAGCGGCTTCTGATCGAGCCCAGCCTGCCGCACGTCTCCCACCACGCCGATGATCTCCACCGGCTGGCCACCGATGCGCAGGAAGCGCCCCACCGCGGCCTGTCCCTCGAAGTGCCGCCGCGCGAGCGCCTGGTTGATGATGACCACCCGCTCTTTCCGGAGCCCATCCTGCTCGGTGAAATCCCGCCCGGCCAGCAGGGGGATGCCCAGCGAGCGGAAGAGGTCCGGGCTGGTGACCCGGTACTCGGCGAAGAGATCCTTGCCGGGCTCCGGGGGCGGCTCGCCGTCAACCGTGTAGTCCCCGCTGGTCCACGCCGTCTGGATGGGCAGCAGCGAGATGAGCGCCGCGGAGTTCACCCCCGGGAGGCCGCGAGCGCGCTCGAGGATCGGCTTGAACAGGCGCTCGGGCACCTGCGCTGGCGGGTACTTCTCGGAGGGGATGGGCAAGTGGGCGGTGAGGACGTTGCGCCCGTCCAGCCCTGGCTCCGTGCCGAGCAGGGTGACGAAGCCGCGCAAGAGCAGCCCGGCGCCCACCAGGAGGACGAGGGAGAGCGCGATCTCCGCCACCACCAGCCCACTGCGGAAGTGGTGCTGCGAGCGCGAGGGGGAGGTCTTGGTCCCCACCTCGGTGAGGCTCGCGCCCAGGTCTCCCCGCGTCGCCTGCAGCGCCGGCGTCAGCCCGAAGAGGACGGAGCTGCCCGTGGCCGCCAGCAGCAGGAAGCCGAAGACGCGCCCCTGGAGCGGGAGGTCGCCAGTGAGCGGGAGCGACTGCTTGACGAAGGCCCCCAGCGCACTCAACCCCCAGGAGGCCAGGAGCAGCCCCAGCAGCGCGCCCGCGAGCGCGAGCACCAGGCTCTCCACGAGCATCTGCCGCACGATGCGCGCGCGGCTGGCGCCGAGGGCGAAGCGGATGGCCACCTCCTGCTGGCGCGAGGCGGTCCGAGCCAGCAGCAGGTTGGCCACGTTGGCGCAGGCGATGAGCAACACGAGCGCTACCGCCCCCTGGAGGATGAGCAGCGCGGGCCGCACCTTGCCCACCACGGTCTCCGCCAGCGCCAGGGCCGAGGCGCTCCGCCCCGACTGCTGGGCGGGGTAGGCCTCCTCGATACGCTGGGCCACCTGGCGCAGCTCGGTGTTCGCCGTCTGCATCGTCACGCCCGGGCGCAGCCGCCCGATGACGCTCAGGAAGTGTGAGCCCCGGTTGTCGACCCGGTCGCTGGAGGGAACGTAGGGGACGTACAGCTCCATCCGTGTCCCCGTCGGGAAGCGGACCGCGTCGGGGAGGATTCCGACGACCGTGTACGGCTGGCCATCCAATGTCAGCGTCTGCCCGACGAGCGCCGGGTTCGCGCCGAAGCGGCGGCGCCACAGCCCCTCGCTCACCACCACCACGGGCGCGGCGCCGGGCGCGTCCTCCCCTGGAGAGAAACCCCGGCCCAGCTGCGGAGAGATGCCCAGCACCTGGAAGAGGTTGGCCGTCGCCGCGACGGCCAACAGCCGCTCCGCACCCTCGGGGCCCGTCAGGTTCCGGCCCTGCAGCATGTAGGCCGCGAGCCCGTCGAAGCTCTGGAGCTGCGTCACCCAGTCCTGGTAGTTGGGCCAGGACACCGAGCCGGTGAAGTTGGGATCGCGGGCGGGCGTCGTCTCGTAGAGCCGGACCAGCCGCTCCGAATGGGCGTAGGGCAGCGGGCGAAGGAGCACCGCGTCCACCACGCTGAAGATGGCCGCGTTGGCACCAATGCCAAGCGCCAGGCACAGCACCGCCACCACGGCAAAGCCGGGGCTCTTCCGAAGCATCCGCAAGGCGAAGCGGAGATCGCGAACCACCTCATCCATCCAGCTGGCTACACGCACCATTCACACCTCGTCGCTGGCGAGCCTACTCGAAGAAGGCGCTCAGGGCGCCGAGGTTTGCGACTCCGTGGCCCCCTCGTGGGCGAGCCGCGGCGCCTGGGCCTGGCGAGGTGCCCACGTAGTGGAACCCGCGCGTGGCCGGCAGCGAGTGCTCCCGGAGGTAGAACGGCCAGAACTCGGCGTAGGCACGGATGCGCTCGGACATGGAATAGTTATCGCTCATGGCCGACTGGACCCCCAAGCTGAACCTCTCGGTGGACCTCA
>JAFGNZ010000368.1 GCA_016926755.1 Myxococcaceae bacterium
CGGGCACCTTCGTAGGCTGGGTGATGTACTTCTCGCGGCTGCGCGGCACGGTGCCCCCCCTGCCTGCCCCCGTGCGCATCGCGCCGGTGGAGGACAAGGGCACCCTCGTCACCCTCACCCCCGAGCGGTTTACCGCTTCCAACCCGCAGCACGTTGCACTGGCCGCTCGCGTCCACGAGCTGTTGGACCGCGCTGGGCTGCTGCGGCCGTTGCAGCCATGGCCGGCGGGGTGACTGCATGGCCGTAGGTTGCTCCCTCGCACGACACGGGCTCGGGCGGGCTGGCGCAAAGGCCCGCGCAAGAGCGCGTGGTGCACGCCTTCAAGCGCCGCGCCACAGAGGGGCCGCATGTGCCCCGTGGGGCGTGAGGATAACGACTCCAAGTCATTCCGGGCGATTACGCGGTAAGGGCGCGATTCTGCTACAGGTTTCGCACTGCCCGGCGGCGGGAGCGATTCCCGCCGCTTCGTTTGGAGAATGAGGTTGCCCAGGCGGCTCAGGGTGCCAGCAGCAGCACCTTGGTCTGACTGGGCACCAGCCGGACACCCGGGCAGTTGGTGGAGTTCTGCAGCGCGACGCTGCCCATGCGTGTGGCCGGCATTCCCCCCACCAGCACGCTGAACGCGCCGGTCAGGTGGCGCGCGGGCCCCATCACGGTCCCCGAGGCCACACCCATCGCGACACCCGCGTTGTCACCGTTGGTGAGCGGGACCACGGTCCCCAGGTTGTGTGCGGGCGTGCACTGGAACAGCACCTTGTAGGCCGCTGGCACGCCCATCGGGCCCGCGGCGATGTTGGGGTAGGGCACGGGAGTGGGCGCGGGCATCGGCGTCAGACAGACGTCCGGAAACCCCATGTCCATTCCACCCATCTGCGTATTGGCGAACATGCATCCTCCTCGTGAATCAGCCCAGGTGGAGCTGCTCTCCGTCCACCTTCACCAGCTGCTCGGCGGTGACCAGCGCACGCCCGAGGCGCTGCACGCGACCCACCTCGCCCCCGTCAGGTCCGCCCCCTCCAGCACGGCGTTGTCCAGCGCGGAGCGCTCCATCACCACACGCGGCAGCTCGGCCTCGCGCAGGTCCGCGCCCTCGAAGGAGCAGCCGGTGAAGATCGCCTCCCGGAGCGAAGCGCGCGCCAGGCGCGCCGAGGTGAAGCTGACCTCCTCGAAGACGCCACCGGAGAGATCGACGCCCGACAGGTCCACCCCCCTCAGCTCCACGCCGCTGACGGGCTCCCCGTGACGACCTCGGCCTTGGCCCCCAGGATGGACAGCTTGAACCCGATCGCCTCGCCGCTCCATGGCCCCGTCTTGAAGTTCTTGGCGGGAGCCACCTGGTTGAACTGGGGCGCGATGATGTTGTAACCAACGGGGCTGGTGATGGTGGCTCCTCCGGTGATGGTCTGGTGAGCACCCCCTCTGAGGTAGGGAGCAGGCACTGGACGTAGCAGAGAGCGTCCTCCACAGCGCCAGCCCCCAGCGCACTCCCCTCTGAAGGTTTCTCCACGGGCTCGGCCCTCACACCCGCACGGACTCGCGGCGATAGGCAGCGGGCGTGGTGCCGGTCCAGCGGCGAAAGGCACGGTAGAAGGTGCTGACCTCGGAGAACCCCAGCAGGAAAGCGACCTCGATCACCTTGAGGTCCTTGTTGAGGAGGTGCCGCAGCGCGAGCTCTCTCCGCGCTTCGTCGACGACCTCCTGGTAGGTGAGTCCGCGTTCGTGGAGCCGTCGCGACAGCGTGCGTGTGCTCATGCCCATCTGGCGCGCGAGCGTCGCCGCGTCCGGTACGGTGCCGCGCAGTGCCTGCCGGATGCGTTGGCCCAGCTCGTCCACCAGCTCCACCGCCTGCGGCAGCTCCGCGAGCCTGTGCTGCGCGTACCGGTCCAGGACAGCGGCCAGCTGGGGATCCGTCCCCCGGATGGGCAGGTCGAGCAGCGCCCGATCGAACTCGAGGTGCGCTTCGGGCTGACTGAACCGCACGGCTGCGCCGAACACCCTCCTGTGCTCGGTGTCGTCCGACGGGCGCGCGTAGGTGAGGGAGACGCTGCGCGGCGAGAAGGCCACCCCTGTCAGGTTCTGGCCGATCATCAAGAGCTTCGCCAGGATGAACCCGATCGCGTGGGGCGGGACCGTGAGAGACGGCGTGGGCCGGTGGGCGATGCGAGCCACGTCGCCCTCTCTCTCGAGGTGATAGCTGGCTGCGTCGTGCAGCAGGCGCTGCCAGCGGGTCAGCTTCTGGTAACACGCGGCGAGATCGGCGCTGTTGCGCATGCAGTACTCGACCAGATCGAAGGTTCCGGGCGGGACTGTTTGCGCGAGGTGGAGGCCCAGCGCGGCATCATTGAGTCGGCGCGGCACCTGCTCCCACAAGTCGACGAGGAGGGCGTGAGGCACCCGCGCATCGAGCACCTCGAGGAGCGAGGGATCGACGCCATGGCGCTCCAGCAGATCGTCGACGCGCACGCCCCGCGCCGCCGCCGCCTGAGCGAGCATCCTCACGAAGACCACTGACGCCGTGAAGCGGGCCCCGAGAGGCTCGCGCCGAGGGAGGGCGCTTCGAGACGAGTCCGAGGGAGGCGCGGCCATGGAGGACGAGTTGAGAGCAGGCTCAGCGGCGTGGCGAAGCATGCCAGTTTTTTGGCGGCTCTGGCCAATGTGGGCGCGGCCTCGCCCTGGCAGATTGCCGCTCGTTGTACGGGTGCGGAGCGGAGCCTGCCGCTCCTGCTCCTCACCCTTCCCTACCCGAGCGTCTCTCTCCGGGAGAACACACCATGCGTCTTGGAATGCCTTCGAATCGGAGGCCCGACAGGTTCACCCACGCGCTGACGGGACTGAGCCTGCTGCTGGCCGCGGCTTGCGGCGGTGAGCTGCCCGCGGAGGAGGCGGGGGACTTGAGCACCCACGCCTCTCACCTGGACAGCTGCTCGCCGGACGTCACGCCTCCCTCGGTGATGTGCCAGCCCGAGGCAGGCGTCACGGAGTGCGTCGCCTATGGCTACATCATCCAACAGAGCGACCTGTTCACCTTCAGCGACAACTGCGGGACCACCTTCTCGGATTACCCCATCGCGAGTATCGGCGGAGTCGGCTCCATCAGCACCTCCGTCAGCTACTGGGACGCGGCGGGCAACGGCGCCGGCTGCTCGTCGCGGTGGTCCGTGGTGGACTCCCTTCCGCCGAAACTGACCCTGAACGGCCAGGCGCAGGTCGTCCTGGCCCATGGAGCTTCGTACGTCGATCCGGGTGCCTCCAGCAGTGACTCCTGCGATGGGTTCGTGGACGGGCGCATGCAGCGCTCGGGCGAGTACAGCCCCTACGTGCCGGGCATCTATCCCATCACCTACAGCGTGTCGGACTCGGTCGGGCACGTCACCCAGCGCACCCGCCTGGTGACCGTGCTTCCCCAAACCGACTGCACGGCCCAGCTCGCCGCGCCGGTGCTCGCGCTCCAGGGCCGGAGTGAGGAGACGGTGGAGTGCGGCCGCGACACCTGGAGTGACCCGGGGGCGCTGGCCGCGGATGCGTGTGGAGCGGTCACGGTGTACTCCTATAACTCGGGCGAGGACGAGTACGGCCCCGGCCCCAACTCGAAGGCCGAGGGGCGCTACACGGTGCAGTACCTCGCGTGGAACGGACAGGGGACGACGTCCGCCGCGCGTACGGTGGTGGTGAAGGACAGCACCCCGCCGACGCTCCGACTCAAGGGCCCCATGCGGATGACGCACACGTGCGGCAGCGCCTGGGTGGACCCGGGCGTCACGGCCACGGACTCCTGCTACGGGGATGTCTCCTACTCCGTGCAGCTCACCGGCTTCGTGAACGGGTGGGCGGAGGGCACGTACACGGTGACCTACCAGGCGAGGGACCCCGGCGGCCACCTGTCCAACATCCAGAAGCGCACGGTGGATGTCGTCGACTGTCCCTGGTAGCGCGCACCGCCCGCCTCGCTACGCTGCTGGCAGCATCGAGGGGGGAGGCGGCACCCCAGCCCCTGTTATCCAGCCACCCCGTTTCACCTCCCCGCACTCTGGGTGAGGGCCTGCTCGAGTTCGTTGTGGGAGGTGGGGGGGCTCGTTAGGCTGGCCGCCGACTCTATGAAGGTTGCGTTGGTGGTCATGCCCCTGGCCGCGGTGAACCGTCCCAGCCTCGCGGCAGGGTTGCTCCAGGCGGCAGTGAAGCAGCGGGGCATCGCGTGCGACACCAAGTACTTCAACGTCCTGCTCTGGAAGCTGCTCGGGGCGGAGTCCTACTCGTTCTTCTGCAACGAGGCGCCGATGACGGCGCTGGCCGGAGAGTGGGCCTTCTCCCAGGCGTTCTACGGGCGGCGCGGCTCGGGGCGCGAGGCCTACGCGCGCGAGGTGCTGGACAGCCCCGTGTGGGGCCTGGCGCCGGAGAAGCGCGGCCACGTGTGGGCGCTGGAGGAGCTGGCGCCCCAGTTCCTGCGCCTGGCCTTCGAGTCCTGTGACTGGGGGCAGTACGAGCTGGTGGGCTTCACCAGCACCTTCGAGCAGACGATGCCCTCGCTGTGCCTGGCGCGGATGATCCGCGAGCGCCATCCGCGCGTGAAGCTGGTGGCCGGCGGCGCCAACTTCGAGGCGGAGATGGGCCGGCAGTACATGGAGCGCTTCGACTTCCTCGACTACGTGGCCACGAGCGAGGCGGACGTCTCCTTTCCCCAGCTCTGCGAGAGCCTGCGCGACGGTCGCGCCGAGCTCCCCCCTGGCTTCCTCTGCCGGGAGGGCGGCCAGGTGCGCGAAGCCCCTCGGGGCCGGGGCTCGGACGGAGAGGTGCTCGACGCGCTGCGGACCCCCGACTACGACGACTACTTCCGGATCATTCGCACCAGCGCGCCCGAGCTGGCCCGGGGCATGTGGCTGCCCGTGGAGGCCTCTCGCGGGTGCTGGTGGGGCGCGCGCTCCCACTGCACCTTCTGCGGCCTCAATGGCGAGGCGATGGCCTTCCGCCGAAAGAGCGCCTGGCGGGTGGTGGAAGAGACGGACGAGCTGGCCCGGCGCCACGGCCCGATCCCCCTGCAGTTCGCCGACAACATCCTGGGGATGGACTCCTTCAAGGATCTGCTCCCCCACTGGGCGAGCCAGCCAGCGCGGACGGACAAGTTCTTCGAGATCAAGTCCAACCTGAAGCGCCGCCAGGTGCGGCAGCTGCGCGAGGCGGGCGTCACCCACGTGCAGGCGGGCGTGGAGAGCCTGGCGGACGGGATGCTGAAGGTGATGCGCAAGGGCGTCACCGGCGCGCAGAACGTGGCGGTCCTGCGCTGGTGCCAGGAGCTCGGCGTGGAGTCGCTCTGGAACGTCCTCTATGGCTTCCCTCAGGAGGATCTGGACGACTACGAGCGGACGCTGTCGCTGCTGCGCAAGCTGGTGCACCTGCGGCCGCCTGACGCGGTCTCGCCCATCCGGCTGGATCGCTTCAGCCCCAACCACGCGCGCTGGCGGGAGCACGGCTTCACGCGGATCGCGCCGATGCCCGCCTACCGGCACGTCTTCCCCTTCCCGGAGGAGGCGCTGTCGGCGCTGGCCTGCTACTTCGACTATGAGCACCCCCAGCTCGGCCAGGTGCTCGAGCGCGGCGCGGCGCTGAGCGCGTTCTGCCACGAGTGGAAGGAGCGGCACCGGCGGCGCGAGAGTGGGGAGCTTGCCGTGCGGCCTCA
Source organism: Myxococcaceae bacterium (assembly GCA_016926755.1). Classification (GTDB taxonomy): domain Bacteria; phylum Myxococcota; class Myxococcia; order Myxococcales; family Myxococcaceae; genus Hyalangium. The sequence goes on from JAFGNZ010000368.1 coordinate 5,672, forward strand.
CTGGCAGGGAGGGTTCGTCCTCGTGGACAGCCGCTTCACCGTCTCCCCCGGCAGCGAGCGCCTGTCGGAGGAGACGCTGGGAATGCTGCTGGCGTGCGACGCGCCCACCTCGCGCGAGCAGGCGCTCCGGGTGGTGGCCGAGAGCACCGGGGCCCAGGAGCCCGCGGCGGCGCTGGAGCGGCTCATCGAGCGGGGCGTCATCGCCCGCATCGGCTCGCTGCTGGTCACGCTGGCGATGCTGCCTGATGGGCTGCGGACGGAACACGTGTCGAGAGCAAACTGAAGTCACACCAGGGAGGCGAGATGTCGAACCAGATGAAGTACCTGCTGACCGTCGACTCGGTCACAGGCGCGGCAATGAGGCTGGAGCGGCTGGGAGAGGCGGGAGACCTCGTGGAGGTCCCCCTGAGCATGCTGGGCGGGTTCCAGCCCATGGCCGCGGCGCCGGTCCAGGCGGCGGCTCAGCCGATGGTCGTGAACATCTACCTGGGAGGCGCGGCCCAGGCTGGCGCCGCCGTCTCCGTCCAGCCAGCGCCCGGCGCGGAGCACGTGCTCGTCGGCCCCGGCGCCACCGCCCGGCCCAGCGGCCCCGGCGGCCCGGGAGCCACCCTCTCCGGCCCCGGCGGCCCCGGTGGCCCTGGCGGCCCTGGAGCTCCGGGGGTGACGCTCTCGGGCCCTGGCGGCCCTGCGGCCCCGGGTGCAACCCTCGCCGGTCCTGCGGGCCCGGCGGGTCCGGGGACGGGGCTCACGGGACCCGGCTCCACCCTCACGCAGTAGGTCACCTTCCCGCCAGGAGCAGGAGGGGGAGCGACCCTCTCCCCCTTCTGCCTGCCGCGGCGATGACTGGGGGACGCTCAAACTCTGGTAACCGGGCAACCAAGGCCCAGGCGGGCGGACAGTGCTGGCCCGCCCCGCTTGCGAGAGGCCCCTCGCATTCATAATTGAACCATATGGTTCAGTGTTCGACCCAGCTCGACATGGCGTTCGCGGCGCTCTCGGACGCCACACGCCGGGGCATCCTCGAGCGCCTCGGGCGTGGGGACGCGTCGCTCAGCGAGCTCGCCGCGAACTTCGAGATGACCCTCACGGGCATCAAGAAGCACGTGCAGGTGCTCGAGGACGCGGGGCTGGTGACCACGGAGAAGGTTGGCCGGGTGCGGACCTGCAGGCTGGGTCCCTACCTTCTGGAGGACGAGACAGCCTGGATCACGAAGTACCGCCAGCTGCTGGAAGCGCGCCTCGACAGCCTTGGCGAATTCCTCGCGCGCGCGACGGGAGACGAATCATGAGCACGCCCAACATAGAGCCGACCAGCAAGGAGCTGGCCAGCAAGCCGGCCGTCATGGAGCCGGCAGGCAAGCCGGCAGGCGGCGCCACGATCACCACCCCGGCTGACCGCGAGATCCGCATCGAGCGCATCTTCAACGCCCCCCGTGACCGCGTGTGGCAGGCGTTCACCGACCCGAACCTGGTCGCGCAGTGGTGGGGACGCGGCAACAAGCTCGTCATCGAGCGCATGGAGGTCAAGCGCGGCGGCCATTGGCGCTTCGTCGAGCACGGACCCGACGGAGTCCACGGCTTCGAGGGGCGTTATCGCGAGGTGACGCCGCCGGAGCGCCTCGTGCACACGTTCGAATGGGACGGCATGCCCGGCCACGTGTCGGTCGAGACCATCATCCTCGAGGACCTCGGCGACGGTCGAACGAAGGTGGTCAACCTCTCGCTGTTCCACACCACCGAGGATCGCGATGGCATGCTGAGCTCGGGCATGGAGCAGGGCCTCAACGAGAGCTACGCCGCGCTCGACAAGCTGCTCGCCTCGCATTGATGGAGACGATCTTCAGGAAGCGCGGCGTTTCGATCGCGGGCGCCGCGATCGCAGTGGCGTTGAACCGCGCCCCCTGCTGATCCGAAGGAGGCGTCACCCCTCGCGATTCTGGGTCCTGGGGGCCTACTGCCCCCAGCCCCCCTGTTGCGTCGAGATAGGGAACCAGAACGCGCGCGCGGCCAGCGCCGCTCTGAACTCTCCGAGTTCGTACTCCACAACCGATCTCTCCGAGGCCCGAGGAAGCTCGAGGGCGTTCCCCCGCTTGTCCAAACTGCGAGGCGATTGTCCCCCCAGAAGCCAAGGTCCTGCCATGACAGATACTCTTCGCGTCCACCTCGATGAACTTGATTTCGATGATGAGCAGTTGATGATCTGGAAGGGCAAGCCCTTCACGGGTGTTGGCGTCGAGTTCTTCCCCGATGGCACCCTTCGGAGTGAGGTGTATCACGTCGATGGAGTTGAGCATGGACCCAAACGGGAATGGTATCCCTCAGGCCAGCTCAAAGACGAAGCAAACATCTGGCACGGAGGTCTCCACGGGTACAAGCGTATCTGGGATGAGAAAGGGCGCCTCATCTCCGAAGAACTCGGTGAACTCGGGATCGCAGAGAAGAGGTGGGATGAGCAAGGTAGGTTGATCAGGGACTGGCGCATCAGCCCGAAGGACAGCCTGTATGAGATATTGCTCATTAAACGGGAGAAGTGGGGTCATCTGGCCCCTCTGCTCTGAGAGGGTGTTGAGCGGGAGTGAGCAGGCCCTTCTTGCTCACCTTCTTCGCCGGCATGGATGTCCACTCCTTCAGCGTGCCGCGCCACGCTTGAGCACCACGTGCATCGCCGCTTCCGAGGTGGCGTGTTCCTCCACCTGATAGCCGAGTGCGAGCAGATCCAGTCCAGTCAAGAGGTGCTCGCCCGAGCCGAGCAGCACGGGCGAGATCGCAAGGTGCATCTCGTCCACCAAGCCAGCGCGAAGATACTGGTGGATCGTGTCCACGCCGCCTCCGAGGCGCACGTCCTTCGATCCGGCGGCTTGCTTCGCTCGCCTCAGCGCCTCCTCGATTCCCTCCGTGACGAAGTGGAAGGTCGTCCCGCCCTCCATCTCGATCGATTTCCGGGGGTGGTGCGTCAGGACGAAGACCGGCACGTGATACGGCGGATTGTTCCCCCACCACCCCTTCCACGCGTCGTCCGGCCAGGCCCCGCGGCTGGGAGCGAACATGTTGCGGCCCATGATCCATGCGCCGATGTTCTCGAACCCTCGCCGCGCGAAATCGTCGTCGACGCCGGTCGTCCCTTCTTCCTGCCCGCCGAACTCGGCAACGAGCTGCGGCGGGTGCATCCTCTTGAAGGTGCGGGTGGGAAAGAACCACTTGTGGAGCTGCGTGCCTCCGACGCCCAGGGGATTGTCTCGGTCCTGGCGAGGACCTGCGCCGTATCCATCAATGGATAGCGCAAAGCACTGAACTCGCAGCTTGCTCATGACGGGTCTCCTCTCGCCCCCGCTTCTCGTGCCACGCGGCGGAGCCTGTCAACGATAATGAGACAGCCGGTCGATGAATTTACGGTAGCTCCTCGGCGCTCGTGATCGGCGCTCCCGATCCGGCCTGATCCTCCGGCTTGGCGGGGGCCGCGGGCTTGTTGATCCAGACCTCCTTGGTGGAGACGATCTTCAGGAAGCGCGGCGTTTCGATCGCGGGCGCCGCGATCGCAGTGGCGTTGAACCGCGACTCCTGCTGATCCGAAGGAGGCGTCACCGCTCGCGATTCTGAGTCCTGGGGGCCACAGCCGCCAGCGCCTCGATCAGCGTGAGCACCTGACGCACCGGGATGCTCGTGATGTCGAGCACCACCGAGCCAAAGCACGCGGCGCGCCAACGGCTGGCGACTCGGGTCATGAAGATCACGGTCAGCTCCTAGGCCGGATCGACCCAGGAGCCAGGTATGCGATCAGTGTTGACGGCCGCATCCTCCGCCGACTGCTCGATGGTGAGCCGGACCTGAATGCACCGGCAGACGGCGGAGCCGAACCAGTCATCCTCGATGGAGGGGCCGCGGCAATCGACGTGACCGTCCCTCCAGATGCGCTGGTCGGTTTCCCTGTATCTGCCGACGCCGGCATTCCTTCGCCCGATGCAGGTACGCCGCAACAGTGAAGGCCCCGCAGCCGCTCACCCCGAGCGGCACCCAGAGCGCTCCGATGAGGTGCGCAGCAAGGGGCCTGGGCCTCTGGGCTTTCACTCGGTGCCAGACGGGGTTCGGCGAACTCGTACGCTAATTCGGCGGTGTGATGCCTGCTGCTGCCGCTACCGCGCGCGCGTGAGCTATGCCCTGCATCCCTTCTCTACGAAGGTAGTGACTCTTGCGGATGCGCTTGAGCATCCCCTCCACTTCCTCAAGCATGGCGAACGCCTGCCGAGCTCGCTCTGGGAAGCGGGGCAATGATTGGACGAAGAGACACGCCACATGGATCCGGTGGGTGATGTCCGCATATCCGAGCCGCTCGCAGCGCCTTAAGAGTGCGCCGAATTCGTCCCACCCTGCGCTCTCGCCGTAAGCCTCGGTGATGATCAGTTTCGCGGTGATCTGCTGGAGGTGCAGACGTTCGCGGCGCGTTCTCGCTTCTCGGATCAGCTCCTTTTCTTGCGCCAACACGGCCCGTTTCAGCTCTGCATAAGGCGCTTTTGCCTTGTAGAGCTTGATCAGGAGGTCATCGCGACGATCTGCAACGCTCTGCCACCAATCCTTGCGCGTGGTCCGCACCGTCAACCTCCTGGGCAGGGGTGGTCGTTTGCTTCATCCGGCCACTGTCCATCACGCATGCAGAGATCCATGCACGACTGACACTGGCTCTCTCCCCACACGCGGCGCTGTTTCTCTCCCGCGAAGGCCTCTTTGCATGCCACGTAGTGATCCCTACAGGTCTCGCGCCAGCGCTGCTTTTCCTCTGGCGTAGGAATCGGTGGGGAAACCGGCTCCGGGCTTCCCTTGGGGTCGGGTTGGTTCTTGGGGGTGGGCTTTCGATTCGCCGAGGGCTCCTGCTTATTGGATGCCTCGGGCCTCGCACGCTCACGGGATGCCCTCCGCTCGTATGCATCCAACCCCTCTTTGA
>JAFGNZ010000369.1 GCA_016926755.1 Myxococcaceae bacterium
CAGCCTCGCGCCCGACGCTGACGCCTGGGCGCTCGCCACGTCCCCGCTCCCTCCCCACGTAGCGCCGCGCCGCTGCCACTGTCCTGCCTGCTGGGGCGCTCGCCACGCGCCCAAGTCGTTGCGCTCCAGCGCCCCGAGCAGGGAGCCAGCGACGGTGACCGCCACGGGTCCGCCCGCACCGGCCGTCCCGCTCGCCCAGGGCCCTCGGGCTTGCCGAGCGGAACCAGGGAGGTGTCCCCTGGGGGGGCGGGTTTGCACAGACTGGTCCAGTTGTCAGACCAGTTGCCGGCACGCTTCGGCGGTGCACCCGCCTCCGGGCTCTGCCTCATGCAGGTGCGCACCTACAGCGCACAGACAAGGTGAGTCCGTGTCAGGTGACGGCGAGCAGGATTTGGGACTTGCGGTAACCTCAGGCGAGCACAGGCAATGGCGGTGTGAGTTCGATACCACCGCAGCAGAGGTGAATCATCGCCGCGAGGGCCTCTGAGCTGTGAAAACCAAAGGCGCGACGGGTGAGGAGGCGAATCTTGTTGTTGAGGCCTTCAACCAGACCGTTGCTCAAGCCGGTATCGACATAGGCAAGGATGCCCTCCTTGAAGGTGCGCACCGTGTTGCTGAGCTTGACGAAAGGTTTGAGTTTGGAGTGAGAGGCCCATTGGGCCCAGTCCTGCAGGTGCTTCTCTGCCCGCCAGCGCTGACGGTAGTCCATCCCCAGAGCCAGACTCTCCTTGAGCAGATAGGCGCGGTACAAGCGCTTGTTGGTACGCGCCACCTCGGACAGCTTCTCGCCCTGGCGTTGCGTGAGGTTCCACGGGTTCTTCAACAACGCCCAGCGGCTCTTCTTGAGCGCCCGGCCCTCGGCCGTGCCGCTCAACAGGCCCATAGCGCACGCCGCCCTCCCGCGGCACGAAGACGCCGTCCGGCACCAGCGAGTGGAAGTGCGGCGTGAGCGGCTTCGGCAGGGCCCGAGGCTCCCGGCCTCACGCAGACCGAGAAGGCCTACGAGGTGCTGCGGGCCGTCACCGAGGGCTCGACGGACTACGTGTCCGCCAAGGACCTGCAGGGCCGCTACCTGCTCATCAACGAGGCGGGGGCTCGCATCCTGGGGCGCCCCGTGGGGGGGGCTGGGCAAGGATGACTCGGAGCTGCTTGCTCCGGAGCAGACCGCGGCGGTGATTTCCAAGGACCGGCAGGTGCTGGCCACGGGGCAGACGCTCACGTTCGAGGACGTGGAGCACACCCCGAGCGGCGCGCGCGTCTGGCTGTGCACCAAGGGCGTGCTGAAGGACACGGCGGGGCAGGCATTCGGAATCTTCACCCTTCGCCGCGACATCACCCGGCACCAGCGGGTGGAGGAGGAGCAGGCGCTGCACGTGGAGCGGCTGCGCCTGTGCATGGAGGCGGCCCAGGTCGGCACGTGGGACTGGGATCTCGAAGCCGGGAGGATCCGCTGGTCCGAGAACATCGACTCCATCCTCGGAGGCGTACCGGGCGGGCCGGGAGACACGTACGAGGCCTTCCTGCAGCGGGTGCTGGCGGAGGATCGGACGCGGTTCGCGCAGCAGGTGGCGGCGGCGCTGAAGGCTCCGGCGGACTTCGAGGCCGAGTTCCAGGTCTACGTGCCCACGGGGGCGCCGCGGTGGATGCACTCGAAGGTGCGGGTGCTGACGCAGGGCGGGAAGGCCACGCGGATGCTGGGCACGCTGAAGGACGTGACGCGCGAGCTGCAGATGGAGGAGGAGTCCCGCCGGGCGGTGGACTTCCAGGAGCAGCTGGTGGGCATCGTCAGCCACGACATCCGCGGCCCGCTGGGGGCGATCATCTCGTGGGCGCGCATCATGGCTGCCGGGGGCCCGGCGCCGGGCTGGGATCCGGATCGGCTGGGGCAGGTGCTGTCGAACCTGCTGGAGAACGCGCTGAAGTACAGCCCGCCGGACACGCAGGTGCGGCTGGCGGCGCGAGGCGAGAAGGAGCATGTGGTGCTGGCGGTGCACAACCAGGGCAAGCCGATTCCGCCCGAGCTCATGCCGCATATCTTCGAGCCCTTCCGGCGCGGGCCCCAGTCCTCTTTGCGCACGGCGTGGGGCCCGGCTCCTCGGTCCTGCCCGCTGCCCCAATCCCCGCGCTCGCCTTCTCCGCACCTGCTTGGGGGAGCGGTTGACGTGAGCGCCAGGGCCCCCTTTGATTCCCGCCCGTGCTCCACCCCCACCGAAGCATTTTCTGGCACCCCGCAGGCCTGGTGCTGACCTGTGCTCTGCTGGCGGCCTGTGCCAGCCGCCCCCAACGCTCTGGCCGCAGGGACTTGCGCCTCGACTCGGAGACGGCCGCCAAGGTCACCCATGCCTCCGTCCTCATCGAGGGGAGCAGTTCCGCAACTGCCACCACCACTGCGACCGTAGCCTCCATCCTCGGCCAGTCTGTCCCCGCACTGCTCGCCTTGCTCGAGAACGACAACGCGGCAGGCGAGCTCGAGACGGTCAGCAAGGAAGAGGAGGTGCGCCTCATCGCTCAACGTTGCACCCGTGAGCTGTGGCGCACCATCGAGCCCGACATCGTCCTTCATGCCAACCGCAGCAGCTTGCTGCGGTCCGTACTCACCCTGGACTTCAAGTTTCCCTGCCCTGACACCAACCAGCCACAGTGGACGCGTTATGGCGAGGACAGCGCCTATGCGAGCCGCACCCAGGGTGAAATCTACAAGGAGGCACTGGGAGGAGAGGCGAGGATCATCTCGCCGCGCAGGGGAATCAGCCAATGAGGAGGAACATTCCCGTCATCCGCTTGCGGACAGACCTCGGCGACGTGGTGGCCCGTGATGGCATTGTCCTCTGCTTCTTCATGCGCCGCTCTCACAAGGAGGTAGCCCCTGCCATCTGGAGGGCCCTGCAGACCTACCGCAGTGCCATCCCCCCACAGGCACTGAGCTGGTACGTCTCGGACGACGGAGACTTCCCCCCGCTCGACGACAAGAGCTGGGAGCACATCCGCTGGCAAATGCTCGAGCGCCCCTGGGGAATAGGGTGCCTCGTAGAGCTGGCGGAGAGTCCCAGCGAAGCCGCGGGCTACCACTTCACGTACGATGGCCGGCAGCTCGATGCCGATCTCTACCGGCACGACGAGGACGCCACCAGCGCAGTAGCCTTCACCTTCCCCACCGAGTACCTCCTGGAGCACGGCCCTGCACACTTTCGCGCGCTGGCTCTCGAACTCGCTCGCGACCTGCCCTTCACCTTCGGCTACGCCAGCCTCGCCTTCGTCTCACCGGGCGGGCTCTGGTACTCGGCTCGCAGAGAACTCCTCCCTCTGCTCTCTCGTTACCTGGGCATGGACCTCTACCGGCTCGGTGAGACGAGCCGGATCATCGGCACCCGGGCTCGGGGGGCCTACTGGCTCACGTTCCTGGGCCAGCCCCTGCTCGGTCAGCTCGGTGGCATTGAGAGCCTGCGCAAGAAGCTCCCCTTCCTGGATGTCTCCTTCCAGCCCCTCGAAGGCGACCGCCTGCTGATCGCCCTCACCGAGTGGCCAGAGGCCATCGACACCGAGAAGAAGTTCTACCCGGCCCAATACCGCGAGCTGGCGCTGCTGCTCGAACCCTTCTTCTGCGAGGAGCGCACCGGCTGGTTCTCTCTCGACAAGGAGCCGTTGCGCCGCTGGATGCGCAGGCTCTGCCAGTGAGGTACGGGTGCATCATCAACGCCCTGGTGGCGGCGGAGACGCTGACCGGCGTCAACGGTGACCGGGGAGCAGTACGAGCCTGTCGGCTACAAACCCAAGCGGGCTGCTGCATAGGGTACACGCCGGCCCTAGTCTAGCGAGCAGCCACCGGGGGCCCGTCCACGCCCGGCCCGGCCGCGCTGCCGCGCCGCAGCTTCACCACCTCCGCCGTCACCGTCACGCTGCTGGGCAGCGGGAAGATGAAGAAGATGGCGCCCAGCACCTGCTGGCCGGGCAGGTACTGCGTCTGCCTGAAGCGGACGTTGATGGCCCCATCCCCGCCCATCTCGCGGATCTGCGGGATGAGGGTGTCCTTGAGGCCGGCCTCGATGTCGGTGCCCACCACGTCCACGAAGCCGAAGAGCAGCACGCCGGAGCGCGTCACCTGCACCATGCCCAGCGACTCGTAGGGCTCGGGGATGTCCCCGGCGGTGACGAAGATGTCCTGGCCGCTGCGATCCGAGGGGACGGAGGCGGTGTTGATGACGGTGCAGCCGGTGAGGGCCGCGAGCGAGAGAGCGAGGAGCAGACGCATGGGAGAAGGCCTCACGGAGCGGAGAGGAACTGGATGACTTCACCGGTGACGACCACGGAGCGCTTGCGCGTCTTCACCTCGCCCTTGCCGCTGGCGACGCTGGACACGGTCTCCGAGAGATCCGAGATGCGCTCCGCGTCCGTGGGCGGGTTCTCGTCGGTGAACTCGATGTGGATGACGCCGTCGCCGCCCATCCTCGCGGCCACCTGGGAGAGCGTGCCGCGGATGGCGCCGTCCAAGCCCGCCTCGCCGAGATCCGACACGCCGGCCACGGTGACGCCATAGCCCGTCACCTGGGCGAAGCCGAGCGTGCGGTACGGGCGCGGCGCGCCGCCGGTGCTCAGGTAGAGGCCGCGTCCGTCCGTGAACGGGCGGTCCGAGAGGGGCGAGCCACGCACCGTGGCGCCACAGCCAGTGGCCAACACCAGGGGAATGAAAAGAAGGAGTCTCACCAGGGCTCTCCAGGAGGGAAGCAGGGCTAGAGGGAGGGGCCTGCGGGGGGGGCCGCCATGCCCGGGGGCGCGGCGCCGGCCTCGAGCTTCACCACCTCGCCCGTGATGGTGACTTCGCTCGGCAGGGGGATGAAGAACAGGAGCGCGAAGAGCAGGCGGGTGGGCAGCGTGTACTGCGTCTGCTGGAAGCGCGCGTTGATCACCCCATCTCCGCCCATCATGCGGACCTGGGGCAGCAGCTGGTCCTCCAGATCCGCCTGGAGGTCCGTGCCCGCGGGATCCGCGAAGCCGAAGAGGAGCACCCCTCGCCGCGTCGCCTGCACCACCCCCAGGCTCTTGTACGGACCCTGGAGGTCCGCGGTGGACACGAAGACATCCCGCCCCCCGCCTGAAGGCGCCACCGCGACATCCACTGCCGTGCACCCACCCAGCAGTACGACGACTCCCAGGAGCAGACCCAGCCGAGCACTCATGCACTTCACCCTCCGTCACAGCGCGGGGGCGTAGCGTGAGATGGGAAACAGGAGGGGGCAAATTTCCTGCCCTCCCGGCCCCCCTCCCAACGACCGGGCGGCGAAACCCCGGAGGGAAGCGGGACAGGGGCCCGTCGGATACGTAGACTGGGCCCCCCGTGGGTGCTCCCGAACAGAACCCTTCGTGGCTGGGTCGCTACCGCCTCAGCGCGCGCATCGCGACGGGCGGCATGGCCGAGGTGTACCTGGGGCGCCGCATCGACGAGGACGGCCAGCGCGGCCCGGCGGTGGCGGTGAAGCGGCTGCTGCCGCACCTCGTCTCGGATCGGCGCATCGTCCAGATGTTCCTCAACGAGGCGCGCATCACCGCCCAGGTGCACCACCCCAATGTCATCACCATCCTCGAGCTGGGGGTGGAGGACACCGAGCCCTTCATCGCCATGGAGCTGCTGGAGGGGCGCTCCTTCGCGGAGCTGCGCCAGGAGGCCGCCGAGCGCGGCCAGCGCGTGCCCCTGGGCGCCACCCTGCGCGTGCTGGTGGACGCCTGCCGCGGCCTGGACGCCGCCCACCGCGCCGTGGACGAGGCGGGCCGCCCCCTGCGCATCGTCCACCGCGACTTCACCCCGGACAACATCCACGTCGGCGTCAACGGGAGCATCAAGGTCATCGACTTCGGCATCGCCAAGGCGGAGACGCTGGGCTCCGGCACCGAGCCCGGGACGCTCAAGGGCAAGTTCTTCTACATGTCGCCGGAGATGATCGTCGGCAACACGGTGGACCACCGGGCCGACATCTTCGCCGCCGGGGTGATGCTCTACGAGCAGCTCTGCGGCCGGCGGCCCTTCACCGGCCTCAACCCCGAGGAGGTGCTGTCGCGCATCGCGGAGGGGCGCCCCAGGCCTCCCACCGCGTTCGATCCCTCCGTGCCCCACGCCCTGGAGCACATCTGCCTCACCGCGCTCCACCGGGATCCGGGGGCGCGCTTCGAGTCGCTCCAGGTGTTCATCGACGCCATCGAGAGCGTGGGCGGCCCCGCCGAGGTCGCCTCCCCCGAGCAGGTGGCCGCCTATGTCGAGGCGCTCTTTCCGCTGGATCGCGACCCGAAGCGCCAGGCGCTGCAGCGCGCCCGCTCCCTGGATCCGTCGGACTCCGGCTCTCAGCCCTCCCGGCCGCTGCTGGAGCTGGCCCAGCCTCCCACGCCGGAGAAGGGGGGGACGCCCCCGCAGATGAGGCCGGTGGGCCTCTCCTCCTCTCCGCCCGCGCCCGCCGAGCTCCCGCCAGAGCCGGCCACGGTGCCCGACAGGCCGGCGGCGCTCCCTTCACGCAACCGAGCTCGCGTCGCGGGGATCGCCTTGAGCGCCGTGCTGATCCTCGCCGCGGGCGGAGGGGTGACCTGGCTGCTGCTGCGCCCGAGCGCGCCCCCCTCCGAGCGCCTCACCGCCGCCGCGGCCACCACCGTCCCGCGGGAGCGGAGGTCCGCCCTGGTGGGGCTCGTGGAGGATGAGCGCGCCACCGCCCAGGAGCTGGCTCGGGCTGGCGCGCTGCTGATGGAGGTGGCGGAGCACCAGGCCACGCTGGATCTCGCGGAGGCCTTCACCCAGCGCTTCCCCAAGAGCCTGGAGGCGCACCTGCTGGCCGCGCGGGCCGCCACCGAGCTGCGGCTGGGCAAGCGCGCCGAGCGCGCCATCGAAGAGGCCTCCACGTTGGCGCCAGAGGATGTGCGCCCCCAGCTCGCCCTGGCCGATCTGCGCGAGCGCCAGGCGGACGCGTCCGGCGCGCTCGCGGCGCTCTCCAAGGCCTACGAGCGGCGCCCCCGGGATGCCCGGATCGCTCCCCGCTACGGCCGGCTCCTCTCCCACAGCGGCAAGCTGGACGAGGCCGCCGAGGTGCTCGGCGCCTGGACGCGGGACCACCATGACGCGGAGGCCCTGGCCGAGCTGGCCTTCGTGCGCTACCGCCAGGAGCGCGTGGAAGACGCGGCCGCCCTCCTCAAGCGCGCGCTGCGCAAGGCCCCCAAGCTCGCGGTGGCCCACTACTACCTGGGCGCCGTCCTCTTCCGGCAGGGAGACTCCGCGGGCGCCGAGCGCGCCTACCGCGAGGCGGATCAGCTCGCCCCGGATGACCCGCGTGCGCTCGCCGCCCGCTGCCAGCTGCACGCCCGCCAGGGAAACCCGTCCGCCGTGGCCGCCGTGCAGCGCGAGCTGGCCTCCCGCTTCCCGGACCGGGCGCAAGCTCTGGCGGCGGAGTGCACGGTGAGCGATTAAATCCTCCGCCCCATGCCACGCTCCCCCCACCTGCTCTGCCTCGGCGCCGCCCTGCTGCTCGCTGGCGCCACGGGTTGTGACTCCGGCGCCTCCCCCACCCTCCCTGACGCGGGCACACCTCCGCCCGACAGGAGCTACCCGCCCATCGTGGACCGCACCTCCTGCTCGGGCCTCACCGTGGGGCCTGGCGACCACGCCCTGACGCTCGAACACCAGGGGTACACCCGCACCTACAAGCTCCACGTCCCGCCGGGTTACGACGCGACGAGGCCCACGCCCACCGTGGTGGCCTTCCATGGCTTCGGCTCGAACGCCGCCGAGCAGGAGGGCCTGAGCCAGATGTCCCGAGTGGCCGATGAGGAGGGCTTCCTCGCCGTCTACCCTGACGGGTTGAACTACCCGGAGACCACCGGCAAGCCGAACCCGGAGCTGGAGGACACGCGGAGCTGGAACGCGGGCGGGTGCTGCGGCCCGGCGCAGCTCTCCAACGTGGACGACGTGGACTTCGTGGAGGTGCTCTTCGCGGAGCTGGACAAGCGTGTGTGCGTGGACACCCGGCGCACCTACGCCACGGGCCTGTCCAATGGCGCCTTCTTCTCGTACCGGCTGGCCTGCGAGCGCGCCGAGCGCTTCGCCGCCATCGGCCCCGTCGCGGGCATGGAGAACGTCCCCACGTGCGCGCCGAGCCGCCCGGTGCCCGTGATGCACTTCCACGGCACGGCCGACTCCACCATCTCCTACGAGGGGGGCACCGTCCCCCTGGGCCGCCCCTACCCGTCCGCGCCGGAGACGGTGGAGCGCTGGGCCGAGCGCAACGGCTGCACCGGCTCGCTCCAGGAGACGTACCGCCGCGGGGACAGCACCTGCTTGACGCACACCGGCTGCGGCGCCCCCGCCACCCTCTGCACCATCCAGGGCGGCGGCCACACCTGGCCGGGCGGCCTCATGCCTTCGGAGTACGGCTACACCACGCAGGACCTCGACGCCACGCGTGAGATGTGGCGCTTCTTCGAAGCCCACCCCCGTCCCTGAGAGAGCCCCGTGAGCGCCCGCGCCCTCATCATCAACGCCGATGATCTCGGCTATGATCCGGCCGTCACCCGCGGCATCCTCCGCGCGATGCGCGAGGGCGTCGTCTCCTCGGCCACCTTCATGGTGAACACGCCCTACTCCGAGGAGGCGGCCCGCGAGGCGCGAGGCCTCTCCATCGGCCTGCACCTCAACCTCGCGCGAGGCGCGCCCGTGTGGCCGGGGTTCCCCCAGGGCCTGCTGGAGGGCGGCGCCTTCTCCGAGGCCCGCGCCTCCACCCTGCCGCCCGAGGCCGTGGAGGCCGAGGCCCGAGCCCAGCTCGAGCGGCTGGCCGCGCTGCTGGGCCGGCCGGCCACGCACGTGGACGTGCACAAGCACCTGCACCGGCACCCCTCGGTGCTCACCGGGCTGGCGCGCGCCGCCCGGGCCGTGGGCCTGCCGGTGCGCTCCATCGACGAGCCCATGCGGCGCGAGCTCCAGGCCCAGGGGGTGACCACCAACGCGCACTTCCTGGGGGATGCGGGGGCAGAGGCATACTGGACGCTGGAGCGCTTCGAGGCCGCGGTGGCCCAGGTGCCCGCCGCCGGCGTCACCGAGCTGATGTGCCACCCCGGCTATACCCCCGAGGCGGTGAAGAGCGGCTACGCGGCTCAGCGCGAGGTGGAGCTGGCCACCTTCCTCCACCCTCGGGCGAAGGAGGCGCTGGCGCGCGCGGGGCTCACCCCCACGGGCTTCGGCGCGCTCACATCCGGACGGTGAGCTCCTCCGCCACGGGCCAGCCGGGCTCGGGCGACAGGGCCAGCGTGTTGCGCACGCGGGCAATCAACTCGTCCGGGCGGTAGGGGCGAGAGCACAGCACCGTGCCCTCCCAGGCCCAGGCGGGCCGCCGCGAGCCGGCCAGGAGGATGGGCACGGGCCGGGCGCGTGGCAGGGTGGCGAACGTCTCCAGGAAGAGGCCCACCTCCTGCTGGGAGGCGCTCGCGGACAGGAGGATCAGATCCACGGGCAGGTGCGCCGCGTTGCGCAGCGCATCGTTGCCGTTGTTCACGGTGACGACCTCGAAGCCCTCGGCGCGCAGCACCCGCTCGGCCTCGGCCTCGTGGTGGCGATCCTCATCCAGCAGCAGCACGCGCGGAGGCAGCTGCCTCACCTCTCGCGCGCACATGCGCGGCAGGCTCACCGTGAAGGTGGAGCCGAGCCCCTCGGCGCTGGCCAGCGTGAGGTTACCCCCGTGCATCTTGCAGATGGAGTGGCTGATGAAGAGCCCCAGCCCCAGCCCGCCGAAGTTGCGGTGGGAGACGTTGCGCGCCCGGTAGAAGCGCTGGAACAGCTGCGCCTGGTCCGCGCCGGGGATGCCAATGCCGTGGTCCTTCACGTGGATGCGCACCTCGTCGGCCGCCTCCTCCACCTCCACGTCGATCAGCTCGCCGGCCGAGCTGTACTTGTGCGCGTTCTCCAGCAGGTTGACGATTACCTGCTCCAGCCGATCCCGATCCCCCTGCACCCACATGCGCTGGCGCGGCACGTCCACGGTGAAGGGGCGATCGAAGGCGTGGCGGAACTGATCCACCACCTCCGCCACGAGCTGCCCCACCTCCAGCGGCGCGCGCTCCAGCTCCAGCTTCCCCAGCTCCAGCCGCGACGCGTCCAGCAGATCCTCCACCAGCCCCACCAGCCGATCCACCTGCCGCTTGGACTTGAGCACGCTGGAGAGATCCACCGGCTGCCCGGCGGTGATGCGCCGCTCCATGGTGAAGAGGCTCAGCTTGAGCGGGGTGAGCGGCGTCTTCATCTCGTGCGAGGCGATGGACATGAACTCCTCGCGCACCCGCAGCGCCGCCTGCGCCTCGCGCAGCAGCCGCGCGTTCTCCACCGCCACCGCCAGCTGTCCGGCCGCCGCCGTCCACAGATCCAGCTCCTTCACGGAGAAGGAGGCGCCCTGCTCCTTGTAGAGCAGCAGCAGCCCCACCGTGCGCCGCGGCGCGCACAGCGGCACCGCGGCGAAGATGGAGCCCATGGCGTCGCCGTAGCCACGCTGCACGCCGATCTGCGCCCGGCGGGTGCCCAGCGCCTGGAGGAAGGGATCCGCGGACGGATCAAACGAATCCTCGGGGGACTCGCACTCGGCCAGATCCGACACCGCGGCGCGGCGCAGCCCGCCCTGGCTCCCCTCCTCGCAGAGGAACACCTCCGCGCGCCGCACCCGGGCGTAGCGCACCAGGGCCGACACCGCGGCGGCGCACACGCTGTCCACCTCCAGCGTCTCCCCCACCGCGCGGGCAATCTCCTGCACCACCTGGGAGAAGGCCCCCTCATCATCCAACCCCGAGGGCTCGAAGAGGAGCCACGCGCCAGGAGGCTCGCCCTCCCTGGGCCGCTTCACCTGGACGCGCAACTGACGCAGCGCGACGGTGATGACGTGCCCTTCATGCTCTCGGCCCTCGCGGATGGCCCGCTCCAGCGCGTCCCGGCTCCGCCCATACTCCAGCAGCTCCAGCAGCTTCCGGCCGGGCGTAGGCGTCACTCCTACCTTGCGGGCGAAGTCCGCCTCGAGCCATTGGATCTCGAGCTCAGGCCCCACGCGGAGCATGGCCTGGGGCAGGTGCGCGAGGACGTTCTCGAAGTCGGGGGGCAGCATGGGCAGGTTCCCTCCGAAATAAGGGCGCCCTGCCCAGGGCGACAACCCACCTCTCCGCTTTTCCCATGTGTTCGCCCTCCAGGCCGTTGGGGGGAGGACAGTGTCCAGAGGTGATCTCTCCGCCGCCCAACAGCCCCCCCTCCTGGCGGGCAGGGAGGCGTTCTCTATAGAACCATGCATCCCGGGCGCCCTGTGTTAGACGACAGCCGACATGCCCTCCCAGCCTTCCAAGGAACTGCAGACCTTCCCCAACCCGGCGCCCGAGCGGGACTATGAGATCGCCTTCGACGTGCCGGAGTTCACCTGCCTCTGCCCGCTGACGGGGCAGCCGGACTTCGCGCGCTTCAAGATCCGCTACGTGCCGGACCAGCTCTGCGTGGAGCTCAAGAGCCTCAAGCTCTACATGTGGGCCTACCGCAACGAGGGCGCCTTCCACGAGAAGGTGACCAACACCATCGCGGACGACATCATCAAGGCCATCCAGCCGCGCAAGCTCACGGTGGAGGGAGACTTCTTCGTGCGCGGCGGCATCGGCACCGTCGTCACGGTGACGCACGAGAAGAAGAAGTAGCGGCTAGAGCCCGCCTCGCAGCTCCGCCTCGGCCCGGAGCGCCCCGTCTCGGGCCCGCAGGAGCATCACGAGGCGCCCCTGGTGGAAGCCGCGCACGGGGGCCTCGGGATCCGGGAACCCCGGGGGCAGGCGCCAGTCCGGCGCGAGGAGCCGTCCCTGGGGGATGGGCCGCTCGCGCCGCAGCTCGCCGAGCTCCGCGTCCGAGAGCTCCCGGGCGGCGCACCACGGCAGGAGCTCGCGCCCGTGCAGCCCCACGCGCTGCCCCGGGCCGGGATCCTCCCACGGGCCAATGGCCACGCGGTGCAGGCGGGACAGGTGCGCCCCACAGCCCAGCTTCCGGCCGAGCTCCCTCGCCAGCGCGCGCACGTAGAAGCCGCCCCGGCAGGTGAGCTCCAGGCGGCTCGAGCGCGGCAGCGCGTGAGAGCGCCAGCGCGCCTCGTGGAGGTAGACGCGCGAGGGGGGCAGCACCACCTCCTCGCCGCGATGGGCCTTGCGGTAGGCGGGCTCTCCCCCCACCTTCTTCGCGCTGGTGGCCGGGGGCACCTGCTCATGCCAGCCCCGGAAGCCGGCCAGCGCCGCGTCCAGCGCCTCCGGCGTGAGGTGGGAGCTGTCCCCCTGGTGGACGACGCGGCCCAGCAGATCACCGTTGTCCGTCTCCACGCCCCAGCTCACCTCCGCGACGTAGCGCTTCGGGATGGGGTGGATCAGCTCCATCACCCGCGTGGCCTGCCCCACCAGCAACAGCAGCAGCCCCTCGGCGAACGGATCCAGCGTGCCGCCATGGCACACCGGCGTGCGCTTGCCGGGGCGAGCGGCCTGGAGCTCCGCCATGAAGGCGCGCACCAGGGAGAAGCTCGTGTCGCCCACGGGCTTGTGGGCCAGGTAGATGCCGGGCTTCGGCGGAGGCCCTGGCCGGGGTGGGGAGGGCGCTGCTGAGTCCGGGCGCCGGCTCACCGGCGGGGCTTCCCCCCGCCCTCTCGTGGGGGGGAGGAGGGCTTGTCGGGCTGGATCTTCTCCTCGACGACTGGCACCCACTTGTCCTGGGTGAGGTAGACGCCGGCGGCCGTGGCCAGGCTCAGCAGCACCACCGCCGCCACCCACTTGAGCCTGCCTCGACCCGAGCGCGACTTCTGCTCGGCCGCGTATTGCTCGAGCACGCTCAGCTCCGCGTGCGTCAGGTGCGCCAGCGCCTCCGTCTCCGTGAGCTTCTCCCGCTGGCGCAGGAAGGAGACCAGCAGCGCCGAGTGCGACACCGTCACGTGGCGCGCGAGGAACAGGTCCAGCTCTCGCCGCATCGCCGCCGCGTCCGGGAAGCGCTGCTCCGGCTTCACCTCGAGCGCCCGCTTGACGATGTTCGCCAGCGCCGCGGGCACGCGGGGCGCCGCCTTGCTGAGCGGCGTGTACTTCCCGTCACGGATCCTCGCGAAGACCTCTCCCGCCGTCCTGCCCTGGAAGGGCCGCGCGCCCGTGAGCACCTCGTAGAGCAGCACCCCGAGCGAGAAGATGTCCGTGCGTGGATCCAGCGGCGCCCCCGTCACCTGCTCCGGAGACATGTACGCCGGCGTGCCCACCGCCATGCCCTGCTGGGTGAGCGCATCCATGCTCACGTCCTTGGCGATGCCGAAGTCCATCAGCTTCACCTCGCCGGCCTTGGTGAGCATGACGTTGCCGGGCTTGAGATCGCGGTGGATGATGCGGCGGAAGTGCGCGTGATCCAACGCGCTGGCGATGCGCGCGCTGATGACGGCGGCCACGTCCGCGGGCAGCGGCCCATCCTTGATGAGATCATGGAGCGTGGGCCCGTCCACGTACTCCATCACCAGGAAGAGGCTGTCGTTCTTCTCCACCAGATCGTACACGGTGACGATGTTCTGGTGACGGAACGCGCCCAGGGCCAGCGCCTCGCGCTTGAAGCGCGACAGGGTCTCCTTGTCCTGCTGCCCCTCCGGGAGCAGCTCCTTGAGCGCCGCCTCACGCTGGAGCCCCTCGTGGAGCCCCCGGTAGACCAGGGCCATGCCGCCACGGCCCAGCTCGCCCAGCACGCGGTATGCCCCGACCTTGCGATGACGGAGAGGGCCCTTGTCCGACTTATCCTTTTCGAGAACAGACACGGCCCGCACCGTAGCGAGTTGTACGCGGACCGTCGACAGCCCAGGTTGCCCTCCTGCTGAGCAGGCCTCCAGGCCCGCGCGCCGGCCCGGAGTTGGGTAGGCTCTCTCCCCATGAGCCTCCGACTCCTCCTGCCTGTCGTGGCCCTCCTCTCGCTGGGGGGATGCATCGTCCGGACCCCGAGCCTCCACCCGCCCAAGACGAAGAAGTCAGGGCGCTCCTCTTCCGAGTGCCACCCCAGCCAGTCCTGGGACGGCGAGCAGTGCCGCCACAAGGGCAAGGGCAAGGGCGCGCGCAAGCACGACGGGTGATGGGCTCCCGCGTTCTGCTCCAAGAGGAAATCTCCAGGTCCACCAACCTTGAGCCCTGAACTCCCGCTCGCGCCCGCGCTGGCGCCGACTCCGGCGGCAGAGGCCGCGGAGCCGCGGCTGACGCTGCTCGACGGCGGCGCGGAGGCGTATCCGCGGATGCTCGAGGCCATCGAGTCCGCCACGCGGCGCGTCCACCTGGAGGTCTACACCTTCGAGCGGGAGGGCGTGGGCTCGCGCTTCCTGGCGGCGCTGGCGGCGGCGGCGCAGCGGGGCGTGGAGGTGAAGGTCATCGTCGACGGCTGGGGGAGCATGGGCGAGAGCGGCGCCATCACGTCGACGCTGCTAGCGGCGGGGGCGAAGGTGCGGGTGTACAACCCGCTCACGTCGATCTTCTTGGGGCGGGCCTGGCGCAACCACCGGAAGATCCTCCTGGTGGATGACCGGGTGGCGTTCATCGGCGGCATCAACATCGGGGACGAGTACGCGGGCGTGGATGGGGAGCCGGGCTGGGCGGACCTGGTGGTGGAGCTGCGCGGGGAGATCTGCGTACAGCTCGGCGCGAAGCTGCAGGCGGGGGCGGTGGCGCTGAGCTCGGGGCCGGTGCGCGTGTTCCTCTCGGGCTTTGGGGGAGGGCGGCGGCTGCAGCAGCGCTACCTGGACGCGCTCCTGGAGGCGAAGCAGCAGGTGGTGCTGGCGCACGCGTACTTCCTGCCGGATCGGGGCTTCATGCGCGCGGTCAACCGCGCGGCGAAGCGAGGCGTCGCCGTGCACCTGCTGCTGGCGGGGCGCAGCGACGTGGCCTTCGCGCGCGCGGCGACCATGCGCCTGTACTGCTACTTCCTGCGCGGCGGCGTGCACATCCACGAGTGGACGGCCTCCACGCTGCACGCCAAGGCGGCGGTGGTGGATGGGCGGCGGCTGCTGGTGGGCAGCTTCAACCTGGATCCGCTGTCCCTGGTGAACCTGGAGACGCTGGTGGACGTGGAGGAGGCGGGGGTGGCGGCGCAGGCGACGGCGTGGCTGGACAGGCACCTGCGGGGGGCCCGGCGCATCACCCTGGAGGAGTGCGCGCGCACGGGGCTGCAGGCCTGGCTCCTGGACATCCTCGGGCTGGCGGGCGCGCGGCTCGCGGAGGCCTTCGCCCGCTTCATCGGCCGGCGCCACCGGCGGTAGGGCGGAAGGCCCGGCGTCGTCAAACCTCTTCGAACTTCATGCCCGTGGCGCCCTGGCGCTCCAAGGCACTCCTGATCTCCTCGGAGACGATCAACGCGCCGGGCCATCCCTCTGGACGGAACACCTTGGCCTCCGAAACCTTCGACTTGTCGATGCGCATGTCACGAACGTCCCGGTACTGGCCAACCTTGTGAGGCACTCCATCCTCGTGAGTCCACAACCGGATTCTGGAGGACTGCTCGTCGATGCAACGGATCAACCGCGTGGCCACGAGGATGAGGTACTGATCCGGCTGGCCCTGGATATCCACCGGGATGAGCTGCACATCCCCGGGAGACAGCTCCGTGAACACGGACGCGATCCGGATGTGAACCACGGGGATCCTGGAGTTCGTCTCGGAGAAGTCCAGCGGCTTGCCATCGCGCTCGATGAGGATCTTCAAGCGCCCGTCGACGCTCACGGGAGCTCCCAGCCTGAAGTCCCAGTCGTCCACCCTACGGCCCTTTTCATCCGTGGGGTTCTTCAGGTGCCAGCGTCCCCGGATATAGAGATCGTCATACAACTCGAAGAAGCGCATCGTCATGAGCCTTCTATCGAGCCTTGCCCCGGGTTACGAGTTGGTTCAGTTCGGTGCCCGGCGTGTTGATCTCTCTTGCCAGGTCATCGAGTCGAATCCTCCCCTCCTTGCTTCAGACAATGGTGGGGCCCGTCCGGGCCTCCGCGCACGCGCGGCCCAGGCTCTCCACGGCCTCAGCCGCCCGCCCTTCCGCAGGCCCAATGTCGATGAACAGCACCTGATCCTCTCGGGCGTTGAGGCATCCGCTCAGCCTGTCCTTCAGCTGAGCCAGCGCCATCCGCGTCAGATCACAGCGGAAGACGGAGAGTTGTAGATGCTCGCCGTACCCTTTCAATGTCCGGAACACCTGCCTCAGCCGTCGCGGCTCGCTGATGTCGTACGTCACGATATAGCGCTGTCGCATGGTCCCTCCTATCGCGTGCGGAACCCCGGGTACTCCGGCAGCTCCCCAAGAAGGTGGCGCGCCAGGAGCCGACTCTGCACCTCCAGCACGCGTCGGTACGAGATGCGGTAGCCGAACACCGGGTGGGTCACTACCTCGTCCATCCGCCGCTCATAGGCACGCATGAAGCGCTTCCGCGCCTCGGCCTTGAGGGTGACCCCTACAGGATGGCACTGGAAATCCTCCGGCGTTACCACTCCCGTGTTCACCGCCGTGAGCACCACGGAGTCCGCGATCAGCGGCCGGAACTCCTCCATCAGATCCAACGCCAGCGCCGGGCGGCCATAACGTGGCTGATGATAGAAGCCCAGGAATGGATCCAACCCCACCGCGCGGGCAATCTCTCGGCCGTGGAGACCTGATTCGGACCTTCGGGGACACCTACCTCGTAACGCTTCAACGGAGCCACGACCTCTCGGCCGTGGAGACCCTGGGAGGGGTGGGGAGCTGGCGGAGCCAGCGGGGCTTCAACGGAGCCACGACCTCTCGGCCGTGGAGACGACATGGGGCCCATCACGCAGCTTGCGCCACCGCCCGCTTCAACGGAGCCACGACCTCTCGGCCGTGGAGACGCGAGCGTGGCGCCGTCGCAGGTGGCGCAGCGGGCGAGAATGCTTCAACGGAGCCGCGACCTCTCGGCCGTGGAGACCATGTTGCGATAGGCGGCGAGCCGCCCGAGGAAATCGCTTCAACGGAGCCACGACCTCTCGGCCGTGGAGACCGTCCAGGCCTTGGAGCTGGCCGGGTGGACGGTGGTGCTTCAACGGAGCCACGACCTCTCGGCCGTGGAGACCACCAACCTCGCACGAGGGCTCTAATGGCTTTCCCGCTTCAACGGAGCCACGACCTCTCGGCCGTGGAGACGTCCGCCGCCACGTCCTGGGAGCGCAGCGTAGGCCCGCTTCAACGGAGCCACGACCTCTCGGCCGTGGAGACGGTGCAGACGACGTAGGCCGAGTCCTTCGTATCCTTGCTTCAACGGAGCCACGACCTCTCGGCCGTGGAGACTGAGCTGGGCGAGCTCACCGTCAGCAACCGCCATATGCTTCAACGGAGCCACGACCTCTCGGCCGTGGAGACGTCCACAGCCACACCAGACTTCCACAGCCCCACATGGCTTCAACGGAGCCACGACCTCTCGGCCGTGGAGACCATCAACACCGTCCTCGAACTGGAGCGCCTGGGGTGGCTTCAACGGAGCCACGACCTCTCGGCCGTGGAGACCAATGCCGTGGAGTTGCAACTGCTCGGCAATGCCGCTGCTTCAACGGAGCCACGACCTCTCGGCCGTGGAGACTTGGAGAGGCTGCCATCGTGTAGAGTTTGACGCCGACGCTTCAACGGAGCCACGACCTCTCGGCCGTGGAGACGTGGTGAAGCTGCTGCGCGAGGTGGGCAGTCTCATCATGCTTCAACGGAGCCACGACCTCTCGGCCGTGGAGACAGATGGGCGCGTGTGCGTGGCGACTGGCTACTTGGACGCTTCAACGGAGCCACGACCTCTCGGCCGTGGAGACTGAGCGGAGTGCAGTCGGTCGGTGCGTACGTGCGCAAGCTTCAACGGAGCCACGACCTCTCGGCCGTGGAGACGCGGGCGCGGTCGATGGGGGCCCAGCGGGTTACGTCGCTTCAACGGAGCCACGACCTCTCGGCCGTGGAGACTTGGCGTTTGCCGCGGTGGCGCACGGGTCCACCGTGCTTCAACGAAGCCACGACCTCTCGGCCGTGGAGACGCGGGGACGGTGACGGCGCGGCTGGCGTTGCTCGAGCTTCAACGGAGCCACGACCTTTCGGCCGTGGAGACTCACCGAGGTGCGCGATCAGCTTCGGAAGACGAGCTGAGGCTTCAACGGAGCCACGACCTCTCGGCCGTGGAGACCCGCTCACCGAGACCCCCGGAGGGAGCCGGATGTTGCTTCAACGGAGCCACGACCTCTCGGCCGTGGAGACCCCTGTCCAGTCGCTCTCCTCGGTGAGGTCCGGCAGGCTTCAACGGAGCCACGACCTCTCGGCCGTGGAGACGGAAGTCATCCAGCCCAGCGGCCTCCTCGGGCGCGCTTCAACGGAGCCACGACCTCTCAGCCGTGGAGACGAAATCCCGCGCCACACCTCAGGCCAGCAGCGAGGCTTCAACGGAGCCACGACCTCTCGGCCGTGGAGACTCGAAGTTGATGCGCCCAGGCACCTCTATCGTCCAGCTTCAACGGAGCCACGACCTCTCGGCCGTGGAGACTCGGCGGGCGTGCAGCCCAGGCGCATGGCTACGTTGCTTCAACGGAGCCACGACCTCTCGGCCGTGGAGACGTCGATAGATCAGTCAGGGCGAAGTGGGAGAAGCAGCTTCAACGGAGCCACGACCTCTCGGCCGTGGAGACGCACCTGGAGCGGGTGCAGTCCACGCGCCTGCCGAAGCTTCAACGGAGCCACGACCTCTCGGCCGTGGAGACTCCACGCCGCCGGCCTTGGCCGCAGCGCGCATTGCAAGGCTTCAACGGAGCCACGACCTCTCGGCCGTGGAGACTGGAGGAGCTTCGCGACGGCGAGCGTGCTGACACGCACGCTTCAACGGAGCCACGACCTCTCGGCCGTGGAGACGGCGCGACGGGGGCGCTGCTGCTCCCGGACGTGTTCGGGCTTCAACGGAGCCACGACCTCTCGGCCGTGGAGACTGGTTCAGCCCACGGTGAAGGACGCGGAGGGCTACTCGCTTCAACGGAGCCACGACCTCTCGGCCGTGGAGACTCCCAGGGCCGCGTGAGGGCGCTGCGCTTCTCATCGCTTCAACGGAGCCACGACCTCTCGGCCGTGGAGACTTCGAGCGGATGCGCGCGCTCGACGACAGCATGAAGCTTCAACGGAGCCACGACCTCTCGGCCGTGGAGACCGCCGCCGGGAGCCCGCGGCACAGCTGGACTTCTCGCTTCAACGGAGCCACGACCTCTCGGCCGTGGAGACGACACCGGGCACGACGTGCTGGAGCGCGTCTGTCGGCTTCAACGGAGCCACGACCTCTCGGCCGTGGAGACTCGCGGTAGTTGGCGAGCAGCTCCCTCACCTCGAGGCTTCAACGGAGCCACGACCTCTCGGCCGTGGAGACACGTTCACGGTGAAGTGCATCCAGCGCTGCGCCAAGCTTCAACGGAGCCACGACCTCTCGGCCGTGGAGACTGAGATGGCCACGGCCAGCGACTTCCCCGTTCTCCTGGAGCTTCAACGGAGCCACGACCTCTCGGCCGTGGAGACCAACCAGCACCGCGCCATGCGCTACTGGGTCGCCTGTTTCGGCTTCAACGGAGCCACGACCTCTCGGCCGTGGAGACCGCAGTTCCCACGCGCCCTTATCCGGCACCTGCCAGCTTCAACGGAGCCACGACCTCTCGGCCGTGGAGACCGGATGCCCGCCATCACCACGCCGTAGGGCACCTCGCTTCAACGGAGCCACGACCTCTCGGCCGTGGAGACGTAGCGCCCGGCCTCGCCCGTGCTGCCGCGGCTCCGGCTTCAACGGAGCCACGACCTCTCGGCCGTGGAGACCGCTCGTCTTCGCCAGCGAGTACACACCGCAGGTGTTGCTTCAACGGAGCCACGACCTCTCGGCCGTGGAGACGGCCATGGCGTTACACCTTCTCCAGCGCGGGGTTGAGGCTTCAACGGAGCCACGACCTCTCGGCCGTGGAGACTTGGCCACACGGGCTCGCATCTCGCCTTCACCCGCGCTTCAACGGAGCCACGACCTCTCGGCCGTGGAGACGGCAACCTCGAAGGCCGAGAAGGTGCGCCTCATCGGGCTTCAACGGAGCCACGACCTCTCGGCCGTGGAGACAGGCCAAGGAAGGGGCGATGGAGCTGCCGGTGCTTGCTTCAACGGAGCCACGACCTCTCGGCCGTGGAGACCGCCGACGGCGGGGCTGCACTTCACCGAGGCCACCTTGCTTCAACGGAGCCACGACCTCTCGGCCGTGGAGACACCGCTCTTCCGCACCATCCTCATCGATCCCCCATGGCTTCAACGGAGCCACGACCTCTCGGCCGTGGAGACAGGGCGGAGACGCGGAGCTTGCGCACGCCCTCATGCGGCTTCAACGGAGCCACGACCTCTCGGCCGTGGAGACCCACGGTGGAAGCCACGGTGGTGACGGCGGATTTCATGCTTCAACGGAGCCACGACCTCTCGGCCGTGGAGACTGCGCGGCCATGCCGAACGCGGAGGCGAGATCCGTGCTTCAACGGAGCCACGACCTCTCGGCCGTGGAGACGGTGGTGCTCACCGAGGCCCTGCGCCGCGTGCGTGGCTTCAACGGAGCCACGACCTCTCGGCCGTGGAGACGCGGATGCCGCGAGCAGCCGGCTGAGCGAAGCGGCGCTTCAACGGAGCCACGACCTCTCGGCCGTGGAGACCATGCGTTCGCGTTGTTCGGTTGCGGCTCGACCTCTGCTTCAACGGAGCCACGACCTCTCGGCCGTGGAGACCGCCACACCACCGCCCGAGGCTGCTGCGCGTAAGTTGCTTCAACGGAGCCACGACCTCTCGGCCGTGGAGACCAAGGTGGGGGAGGGCCGGGACGCCATGACGGTGAAGCTTCAACGGAGCCACGACCTCTCGGCCGTGGAGACGCCAGGGTTCGCGCCTTACCTGGATGGCGTCGAAGTGGCTTCAACGGAGCCACGACCTCTCGGCCGTGGAGACGAAGCACGGCCTACACGGCAGGTGAAGTACGCGTGCTTCAACGGAGCCACGACCTCTCGGCCGTGGAGACGCGGCGGATTCGGGAGACGTTCTCCGCGTGTAAGACGCTTCAACGGAGCCACGACCTCTCGGCCGTGGAGACCTGGCAGCCACCTGAGCGCCCGCCCCTTCTCCGGGGCATGAGCTTCAACGGAGCCACGACCTCTCGGCCGTGGAGACGGGACTGGCTCGTCTCTACTCAAGCCGTGGCCCCTAGCTTCAACGGAGCCACGACCTCTCGGCCGTGGAGACAGCCCCCAGAAATTCGGGTGGCCTGACGGGTACTTACCACACCCCCTGCGAGCGAGCCTCCCATCCCTGCACGCTCCTTCCTCTTCCTTGCCAACACCTCGCCCATCCAGCGCAACAAATCCCTGAAACTCCTCGGCTTTCTTATTTGCGAGCAGTCCGCTCGTCCCCACGTATCACCTTACCGCTCGACATCCGATGTTCTATCCACTTGTCAAACAACGTCGGGCAGTCATTCCCATCCATACCCGGGCAGCTTGCTCCGCCCCCGCTCTGGTCGGGATTGCCGCCGCCCCCTTCGGCACCGCTCAGCGAGAGGCTTCCGGGATGAACTGGCCCAGCCCGAAGTGGGAGCCGTAACCGAGACACAGGGGACCCCGGACATCCTCAGCGAAGGTAAGTCGCAGGCCAAGGGCCGGCTGAGAGGGAGGACGCCGCGCCTCCCCAGGCCGCTCGCGCCGGAAGTGGCGCCAGCGCCGCGCGAGCACCTGCCCCCGACTGCCCTCCTCTCCCTTCACGAGCCGAACCGAGGCGCTCGAGAGGTGGAGCACCCCTCCTAGTGCCTCCGCCGGAGCGTAGTCCTTGGGTTCAACTTCGAACTCCACTGCCACCGGCTCGGGAAAGCCGCGCTCCACCAGCTCCGCGCGCACCTGACCTTCCAGCGAATTCCTCCCCTGCCGCTTGAAGTGGCGCGGCGCGAGGAATGGGGTCGCGCTCACCCATCGTCGCGCCGCCGACGTCTGGGGAACCGCCGCGGAAAAGTCCTCCCGGCGCCCCACCTCCAGCAGCGTGACGAGCACCGAGGGCAAGCCCGCGGCGTAGAGAGCAGACACGCGCTCCAGCGCATGGCGCGCGCGCATGTCGAAGCCCATGGGTGCATGAATGAGGACATGATCCATGCGTTGGTCGCCGTCGAGATCCAACGGCATCAGCGCGGCGTGGCGATGGCCGCGCAGCGGCTCCCCTGTCTCCGCGCGGGCCGTGAAGCAGGGGGAGGGTCCCTCTCCCGCCTCCAGGTCGGATTTGCCCACAAGCGCCTGGTGGAGCTGATCCATGCGCAGCACGGCATCCACCAGCGGTGGGAGGACATCACGGCGCTTCGTCTTCGAGGTGAGCGCGAGCAGGGCTGTGTCGGCGAAGCGCGTCACCTCTCGCCTGGGTGGAGAAGGAAGCTGGTGGGACAACGCATCCTCGGGGCGCCAATACGACAGCCAACGACTCCCCGGGGGCTGGCTCCACCCCACCTGCTGGAGCCAGCGCGTATCCACTCGGAGGGCGTCCACCAGCTCCTCTGGGAAGAGCGCCAACACCTGCGCCTCCTGTCGCTTCGTCAGCGCGGACGGGGGCGGCTTGCGCTTCTGCTCGGCATCATGCTGCTCCTGCCGCAGCCGCCGAGCCCGTTCACGCTCCAGTGACTCCTGCCGCCAGCGCGCGTAGTCAGCCGCGGGGATTGGAGCCAGCAGGGGGAAGCGCTCATAACCGAGGCCTGGGGGATGCTCGGACAGCTCGCAGGCCTCCAGCCCTCCCTGGGGCAACGCAGCCACCCGGCGCACCTCGGCCCAGGACTCCGCGCGTCCCAGGTAGCCCACGGCCGACACCAGCTCGTCAAGGAGCGCCGTCTCCTCCGCGGCGAGCGCCACGGGGAACTCCACGCCCAGGCAGGCATCGTCCCCGCGGCCCACCTGAGCGAAAGCGTCCAGCACCTTGGTCGTCTTGCCGTCGAACTTGGGGAGATAGTGGCGCGTGTGGCCCGTAGAGGCCGGGGGGAGGTGGTAGCGCGGCGGCGCGGCGGCGAGCTTCTCCAGCAGCGCTCGGCCCACGGGCGGCACCTCCGCCCAGCCACACCGGTTGAAGCCCGCGGCGAGCAGGGCCCTACACAGGCGCCAGGGGCTTGGGGGCCACTCGATGGCGCCCTCGTTGACGTGCCGACCCCAGGGTGTCGCGTGATAGCGACCCGCAAGGAAGCGGATCTCGAGCAGCGTCATGGCTCACTCCGCGAAGACGACGCGCGTAATACCAGCCTTGTCGGCGAAGAGCGGTTTGCACCGGGCCACCCACCCCGGCAGCGCCTCGCGCAGCGCCGTGACCGAGGGCAGCTCGAAGCCCTCCGGCCGCGTCACCCGCGGTGAGCCATCCAGCTCCAGGTCACACGCGCTGCGCAGGCGCAGCCGCCCATCCAAGAAGGCGGCGACCTTGTAGAGCGCCAGCCCCGTCAGGAGCGCCTCCGCCTCCGCGCCGAGCCCGTAGCCGCGGATCTGCACCAGATCCAGGTTGAAGAAGGCGGTGATGCGGTCCGCCGTGTATTCGTCTCGCTGGAAGGGGACGTTGCCGAAGCCCTTCTTCGCTTCCCCGCTGGGATTGACGGCGTCATTCTTCACACCGCCCGAGGCGGCCACACGGACCCCCTCCGCTTCGATGAAGGCGGACAAGGCGCGCTCGATGCGCAGCCGGCCTCCGGCCAGATCGCTCTTGGCGAGGAACACCCCGTGGAGCAGCGAGTTGGCGTCGTAGCGGAAGACGAGCCTCGCCAGCGCCCGCCTGTCGATGGGGCCCTCGGAGAGCGGCGCTGTCTCCTTCTTCAGGGCCTCGAAGAAGTCCTTCTGCTTGCTCTCGAGGATGTAGGGTGAGTTGAGCCGGTGGGCCTCGGTGAGCGAGTTGGTGAGGTACTGACCATCCTTCTTCTCCACTCGGACATAGGAGAGCCCGCGCGCCGGCTCGATGAGTTCACGCTCGGCGTCATCCCAGAGGGTGGCCTCCAGGCGGTTGGCCATGCTCTGGGCGCTCTCCACAAGCAGGCGCTGGCCCTCGTCAAAGACGGCGGCGCCCAGATCCGGGAAGCCGGTAGGTTGGAAGCGGGTTCCTTGGACAGGCTTGAGCCTGGCCTCCACGAGGAGCCGGGGCGGCGCGGGCTTCGCGGGGGGCAGCAGCGCGGACAGATCGAGTGCCATGGTTCAAATCTCCTCGGGGGCAGCGGTCAGGGTTTCAGCGGGGGAATCCATGTCCTGGGGGAGCACCTCGCCAGCGGTGAACTCCTGGGACATGAGGACCTGGTGGCGCAAGCGCTCCAGATCCCGACGAGAGAGCGGAATGGCCAGACTCGCGGCGATCCGGAGCGCGCTGGCGGGGCCACCGAAGGCGAAGCGGAGCCGGGGCCGCAGCCCCGCGTTGGACAGGCGCGCGAGGGCGAGCCGCACGGCCTCTGGGAGCCGGCCAGCGAGCAGCAGGCGCACGAGGGACGAGTCCAAGCGGGGAGCCACCGGGAAGGTCCGCAGCGGCGGAATGTCTGGGAGGTGGGCCAACCGCATGAGCGCATAGGGAGCAGGGAGCGGCGGCGCAGGCTCGGTGGCCGGCCGGGGCGTGGGGGCCTCCTCCCAGTCCAACGCCATGAGCCCGCGCACGAGACCTGAAAGGCGGCCGTCATCGGTCTGGCCGAGCAGGAAGGCGCGGACATCGGCGAGTCTGGCATAAGGGCGCCCCGCCAGGGGGAAGGCGTGCGTGCCCACCCGGGCCGCCTCCATCACACGGCGCTGGACGATGGCGGCCAGATCGGCCGAGAGCTCCCGCCCGCGCCAGACCACCGCCGGATCCGCGACCAGCTCCTTGCTGGTGCTACGGAAGTCCCTCCATGCACGCTCTGGATCCAACGGCAGGCAATGAACGCGAATGGGCCCAAGCCTCTGCTCCAGGCTTCGTTGCTTGTCCCCGGGTGCCTCCTGGGAGGCAATGGCCGCCGCGAGGAGGAACTCCGCGCGGTCCTGCCAGGCGGCAGTGAGCCACTGCCCCGAGAGCCGCGGGAGAGGCCGCAGGTTCTTGTCCACGGCCAGCTTCCGGCGCCGCGCGATGGCGTCCTCAGCCTCTCCCAAGCGAATGAGCAGATCCTGCCAGCGGACGGGATCCTCGCTGCGGCAGATGGCGAGCATCGCGTCCTCAATGCGGCGCGCGGCCTTCTCCAGCGCGGGCGTGCCGCTGCTACGCAGGCGCTCCACCCAGGGCTCGAGGGGCTCCAGCAGGTGGACATGGCCGGGCGCTTCTCCCGGACGGGGCACGCGCACGCGCCAACGGCCCAAGGGGACTGCGAGGTTGGACTGGCCGTTGCGTTCGATATAGCCATATCGCTCGAAGGCAGTCACACCTCGCGCTGCGCCGAGCCGTGCCACGGCGAGCGCCGCCCCCAGCGCCGACTGTGCGCGGTGCGTCCCGGACTGCAACCGGCCCTCGGCAAACAGGGCCTCCACCTCCGACTGCGTTGCGGGCCCACTCCACAGAGGCATCCACTGCTCTCCACGAGAGGACTCATCGGCGGAGGCGGCGCTGGCATAACCGCTGGCGCGTCCGCGCACGGCGAAGGGAGCTGAGGCCTGGGGTAGGCCATGGCCATCGAGCCTGCGCACCGCTGCGACGCGCAGCACGAGAGCGCCTTCCAGCGCGAGGACGAAGTCCCAAGGGTTGAGGAGGCTCTTGCCCTCGAAGCCGGCGGTGCTGTTGGCGCCTCCGGCGCCGCCCGGGAGAAACTGGCCGATGGCCTTGTCTTGCTGCAGGCCCGGTATCTGGCGACCGAAGAGCGCCTGATCAAGGAGCGGCTCCGCATGGGGGCGCCCCCTGCCCGTCTCCGGATCCATCAACTCCATGAGCCTCTGCATCTGGTTGTTGGTGAAGTCGAGCCGACCATCATTGCCGCCAGTGCCGAGCAGCGCTGGGTAGTCGATGCCGTCATCTCCACCCGCGAGGACGAGAGCGGCGTCGAGCCACTCCAGCTCTCCGCCGTCCCAGCGGGCGCGCAGCTCGCGGATGAGCGCGAGCTTCTCCTCCTGCTTGGGGCTCTCCGTGCGCTTGCCTACCGCCTCGCGAGCGCGGGCGATGGCGCCGCGGTAGGGCTCCAGCCGGACCGCGCCCCCGGACATGATGGCATCGATGCCGCCCTTGTTATCCTTGGGATAGAAGCCGCTGCCACCATTCCACGGGGCTACGAGTGGCGTGGGCTTGTAGCGGTGAAGGAAGAAGTCGAGTAACTCCGCCTCGCTCAGCCGGGTAGCAAGGTGGAATTGATCATGGCGCCAGAAGCCCCGAGCCGCTCGGTCCTCCTGGCCTGCCACGAGCCGAAGGACGCCGAGCGCCTTGAGGTAGTGCGCGAGCGGGCTGGGCGCACAGCCCGCGAGCACGTGCAGGTGGACGCTCATATGGAAAGACGGGGCTGCGGATGGAGTTGTCTCACCTGAAATTCCCCCCTACTTCGTGAGGACCATGCACTCCAAACTCTCGACGTAGTCGGAAAACGGCCTGCCCCACAACAACGTTCGCAGGGTGGTGGCGAGGGAACCGCAAAACTATCCAAAAACAGCCGATATGGCCCACCCGGCTCAAGGCTGCACCTCTTCTTCCGCGGGAAGCTGAGAGGCCCTCGCGTCCGCAGCCCGCAGCAGCGCTTCGAGGTAGGCGAGTTGGAACGGCCCATGCCGCTCCAGCAACCCGGTGACGCGCTCCCGCCAGGAGGCTCCATACCGGCCGTTCCAGCCAGCAGCCGCGGAGTCGAGCCGGAGCACCATCGGAGGCACAGTGGCTGCCATGCCGGCCCGCGTCTCCAGTGTGAAGCCCGGGAGTTCATCACCCTCGCACACACCGTGAATGCCACCGTGCCCCCGCTCCTGATCATGCGGTGTACCGGTCCATGCGCAGCGGACCTTGCCGTGGTGGGTGCAGACGAGCCAGGCCAGCAGATCGAAGTCCGCTGCGGGGAGGGCAGCCACCTCACGAGCCAGGGGGTGATCCTCCGGGACACGCTCCCCCTCACTCAGCGGGGCGGGAGGAACCCCGAGCGCTTCGGACAACGACAGGTTCGCTCCCAGCAGCGCGGGATGCTCAGGGCATGTGCGCCGCAGCAGTTCGAAGAGCGCGAGCGTGCTGGCCAACTCATGGCGGAAGCCGGGGCGTTCGGGATAGGGCGGGCGCCTCCACGCCCCTTCCGGGGCCTTGGCCAGCTCACGGGACTTTCCGCGCCCCCCCGCCTCAGCGCGCTTCTCCTCGCGGATGGCGGACTGGAACACGGCGTGTGCCTTGCCCACATCGTGCCAGCGCCCGGCCAGCTCCAGAACCTGAAGGAGTGCGGGAGGAAGCGCGAGCGCGCGTCCGATCTCTTGGGCTTCGGCGCCAGTCTCGCGTCCGTGGACGCGGATGGACTTCCAGCCACTCCCGGCGGCCACCCGGGAGAGGCTATCGTCCTCCTCAGCCCCCGATGTCTTCTCGAGCGCAGTCGCAGTGGGATCCGGATCCTTCGCCGGCTCCACCGGGAGGACCTCGTCCCTGCTTCGCGGATCCCACCCCACGAGCGGGTCATACCCACCCGCCTTCGCTGGAAGCATCAGCGTCATCCCTGGGACGATGTGCCAGAAGCGGTGGACGCGTTCCCACCGTCCACTCACGTAATCCAGGCGATAGGCGACGCACTCATCGCCCTTGCCGAGCCAATCCTTCAATTCATGCACTGGGACGGCGCACAGCTCCTCACGACGTACTGGCCCTACCACCTCGCGCTCGAAGCGGGCCCGCGGCTCCTCCAGGTGGCGCCAGAAGACGGAGACATCGTGCTCCTCACCGCCGCGGATGTAGCGGCTCACGTCGAGATCCACTCCGCTGAGATCCGCGCTCGTGTCGAACAGGTCCTCCAGATCCTTCCTGCGCAACACGTGATCGGGTGCAAAGGGGTAGAGGCGCGCGAGGAGGGCGGGGTCAGTGCGTGACAGCTCCTCCTCGAAGGCTTCGAGAGCACTCAGGGAGACGTCGGCTTCATCCTTGCGAAGTCTTTCGAGTGCAGCAGCGCTGGCCTCCAGTTCTGGAAGGGAGTAAGGCCGAGCCCGTTGCTTGTCGGCGGGCACGGAGCCCACCACCACGACCTCACCCGAGTCCCCTTCGTAGCGCGCGGCCCGTCCGAAGCGCTGAACGAGGCTCGGCCATGGCGCCAACTCTGTCACCAGCAACCGGGCGGAGAGGTCCACCCCCGCCTCCACCACCTGAGTGGCGATGATGATCCGGCCAGAAGGTGGCAGCTCGCCTCGAGGGCAAAGGAAATCCTTCGCCCAGTCCGCACGCTCATGCCCCCGGAAGCGGCCGTGGATGAGCCGGAGCTCAGGTGCTCCCGAAGGCGGTGCTGCCTTGCGCGCCTTCGCGCCCTTGCCACTCTTGCTGACCGCTCCCGCCTTCAATGCCTCGAAGATCTCCACGGCGCGACGGACGGTGTTGACGATGACGAGCGTCAGGGAGCCCGGCGCATGCCCCATCAAGACACGAGCAGCCACCTCGCCTGGCTCGGCGACGGCTGGCTCGCGGTGGAGCGCCTTGCGGACATTCCAGAGGCCACCGGAGCGCGCCTTCGCGGGGATTCGGACGGTGGAGGCAGCCAGCGCTCGAGCCTCGGCAGCGAAGTCAACCGTCTCCAACCAGCCCGGCTGGAGCGTGGCGCTCATCCACCAGGTGCAGGTAGGCCGAGGCGCGCCATGAATCTCGGCGGCGCTCCCTCGTAGCCCGGCGAGTTGGGTGCTCGTGGCGAGGCCCACGCCCATGAGCTGCACTTCGTCCATCACCCAGAGGGTGTCCTGATGCAGGAGGCCGAACTCCATGGGCCACTTACCGCGGGCCGCGCCGAAGCCGCGGTTGAGGGCACGAGACAGGAGCATGTCCTGAGTGCCGATGAGGATGGTGGGACGCTCCGGAGTCAGGGCCCAGGGCCCGGCATCCGAGCCGCCCATCAGGACATGGACACGCACGGTCTGCCCAAGCCCCGCACGATCCAGCCAATCGCGGACCGCACGCTCGGTCTGTTCGACGAGCACGCGCATAGGCAGGCAGAAGACGAGGCGCAGCGGCCAGCTCGCATCCTCGCGGACGACGCGATGGAAGAGCCAGGGAAGCACCACGCCCGCCGTCTTCCCGAAGCCGGTAGGGATGCGCAGAAGCCGATTCCCACAAGCCTGTGGGCGAGCCACCTCTTCCTGCCAGCGGTGAGGAGGAAACCCCGTGGTCTTCTGGAACCAATCCGTGAATCGCTCCGCCGTCATTGTTCCCCCCCGCTCACCGGGTCAGCGCATCGGAGCAGCTTGCGGGCTCCGGCCGCAACCGCTTTTCGACGCGCCCAAGCGACTCCGCGCCATGAAGTGTCACCTTATGGCGGGTCCGAGGTGGGCTGACGCCGGGTCGGGAACGAAGGCAGGTAACAGGCCCCGTTCCAGTCGTACGCGTCCTCCTTGCACGGGGGCGGAGCATCAGCGAGGCGGTACCAACACCCATCGCGTATCTCCACCTCGCCATGCCTCGTGCACGGAGGCTTGCGCTGACCTTCGAAGGGCTTCTCGCGCATCGGAAGTCCCACCGCCGACCTGCTTTCGGCCGTGGGCATGGGGGCCAGCGTCGATACAGGTGCGGCGATGGCGCCGTCTCCCACTGCCACGATGCCACCTTCGCGGGAGTCACTCCCCGAGGTGGCCCGTTCCATCCCCCGGGCTCCATACAGCCACGCCACTACCAGCAGGGCAGCCAGTCCCCCCAGGCTTGCCGCCGCTCTCCGTACCCAGACGGGTGTGAAGACATGAGGTCGCGGCTGCTCGATGGCGGCCTCGGGTCGAGACTTCTCCTCCAGCTCGCGTCGCTCGATCTCCGCCTTCGCTGCAGCATCCCGTTCGGCGGCCCGGCGCACGACTGCCAGAGCGCGCCGACGAGAGCCGCTGGATGAGTCCCAGAGGAACAGCGGCGCGTCCGCTTCAGGCCCCACGCTCGCCACGGCCCGCTCCAGCGCTTCGGCTGCCTCCTGAGCCTGGCCGTTGAAGCGCTCGACAGGAGGCACTGCCAGCAATCGCAGGATGAGGCCTTCCAGGTCCGGGCAGACCTTGGGATTGAGCGCGCGTGCCGGAAGCGGTCCATCCCCTTCCTCCCGCCACACCTCCGCTCCTCTCTCCTCGGGGCAGGTGGGCGGCGGGTATTCGTCCGTCACCAAGCGGTACGCCGTGATGCCCAGCGCGAACAGGTCATCGCACGCGCTGGCCTCGTAGTGGGCCGTGGGGTGGCGCGAGAACACGCGCTGAAAGCTCCAGGCCTCGGGGCTGCGGTAGGCAGCCGTTCCCGGAGGCAGCAGGCGCGAGGTGAGGGTGGCCGCGCCCTTGTAATCCCCTGCCCCAAAATCCATGAGGAAGGCGTGAGCGTCCGCTGGCCTCACCAGCACGTTTTCTCCTTTGACGTCCCGGTGCACGCCGCCGACGCGGTGTGTGGCGTCCAGGGCCCAGGCCACCTGGGACAGCAGCCTGAGCACCTGGCGCGAGGAGGGGTTACGCCGGGCAGCCCATTCATACAGGGGCACTCCCTCCACCCAGTCCAGCACCAGGAAGGGAAAGGCACCAGACGGGTGCTCCCACAGCCCCTGATCATGGAGGCGGGGAACATGGCGGCTGTGAATGCGAGAGAGCAGCTCCGCCTCACGTGCGAAGCGCTCGTCTCGAGGATAGATGGCCAGCTTGAGGGCGAACGGGCCAGCCGCCTCACGGCCTTCACGCTCCGCCCGGTAGACGGTGCCGTAGGCGCCTCGGCCTCTCCAGCCCCGAATCCGCCACGAGCCCACCCGCATTCCCGGCGGCAGGGAGAGCGGATCGACTTCCAGCGAGGACAGCCTCTTCCCCATGGGTGGTCTCCAGCGCGGACGCTCACCTCCGCCCGTCCGCCCTACCCTACCTCATGGGTCCCCAACTCGCTTGCTGCCGTGACTCGCCGGGCCGTGATCATTCGAGGAGATGCCCTCCACTATCGCCTTTGTAGAGGTTTCGCTTGGGTTGGTCGAACAGGAGCCTATCGTCTCCACCCTCTACGGCCCGCCAGACCTTGTGCTGGCTGAAGTGGCGGTGGTCGCTCACCCAGCCAAGTGCCTCGTCCGAGCCGTAGCCCACCAGCACGAGGGCCTCTTGAGCTTCCACATCCGCCTCCGCCAGTGAGAGGGGTGGCATCGCCGCCCTGACCGCAGTGTCCAACTGGATGACGGCCAGGTCCGCCTTGCTCGACAGGACGTTGCCCTGAGAGCCGAGCAGGATCTTGAGTTCAGGGTGGGGCCGAACCGCTCGGTTGGGTAGCATCCCGGCTCTCCGCGGTCGCAAGCGAGGGCCTCCAGCGTAGCGCCAGGGAGACTACGTACCCAGTGTTCCCAGCCCACAGCCCTGCCGCGGCGCTCAGCTCGTCGGAGGCACCGGGGCCGTCGGCGAGCGCAGCGTCTCGGCCGGCATCTCCGGCGCCGCGGCGTGCCGGATCAGCGACTCGATGGGCTTCGGATCCGCCACGCGCCGCGCCAGCTCCAGCAACACCATCTGGCTGCGCACCGGCGCCCCATCCTGCCCCACCGGCACATAGGAGCCGTCCCGCTGCAGCCGCCGCGCCTTCACGTTGTCCTTGAGCGCCACCCCCAGCACCTCGTCCAGCAGCCGCTGGCGCAGCGCCGGATCCTCCACCGGGAACATCGTCTCGATGCGGCGCACGAAGTTGCGCGGCATCCAGTCCGCGCTGGACGCCCACACCTCCGTCTGCGGCCCCTCCCCGAAGGCGAACACCCGGCTGTGCTCCAGGAACCGATCCACTACGCTCGTCACCCGGATGTTCTCGCTCACCCCCGGCACCCCCGGCCGCAGGCAGCAGATGCCTCGCACCAGCAGGTCGATCTTCACCCCCGCCTGGCTCGCCCCATACAGCGCCCGGATGACGCTGGCGTCCACCAGCGAGTTCATCTTCGCCACGATGCGCGCCGGCTCTCCCTTGCGCGCCTTCTCCGTCTCGCGGTGGATCAGCGCCAGCACCTTCTCCTGCAGCCCCATGGGCGCCACCGCCAGCCGCTTCCACTGCGGCGCCGTGGAGTACCCCGTCAGCACGTTGAAGAGCGCCGTCACGTCCTCGGCGATCTCCTGCCGCGCCGTGAAGAGCGACAGATCCGTGTACTGGCGCGCCGTCGTCGGGTTGTAGTTGCCCGTCCCCAGGTGCACGTAGCGGCGGATGCCGTTGCCCTCGCGCCGCACCACCAGCGCCACCTTGCAGTGCGTCTTCAGGCCGATCAGCCCGTAGACGACGTGCACCCCGCACTCCTCCATCCGCCGCGCCCAGGCGATGTTGTTCGCCTCGTCCAGCCGCGCCTTGATCTCCACCAGCACCGCCACCTGCTTGCCGTTCTCCACCGCCCGCGTCAGCGCCCGGGCGATGGGGCTGTCTCCGCTCGTGCGGTACAGCGTCTGCTTGATGGCCAGCACGTTCGGATCCTCCGCCGCCTCCTCCAGGAAGCGCACCACCGGATCGAACGACTCGTAGGGGTGATGCAAGAGGACGTCCCGCCTGGCGATCAGCCCCAGCACTGGCTCCCCATCCCGCAGCACCGGCGGCACCGCCGGGACGAACGGCTCCACCCGCAGCTCCGGCCGCACGTCCAGGTCCGCCAGCGTCATCAGATCCGACGGCTGCAGCGGGCCCTGCAGGCGATACACGTCCTGCGTGCCCAGCTTCAGCGCCGAGGTGAGCGCCGTCTCCAGCTCCGCGCTGGCCGCCGCGTCCAGCTCCAGCCGCACGGCCGCGCCCCGATCCCGCCGGCGCAGCTCCTCCTGGATGGTGGAGAGCAGATCCGCGCTCTCCTCATCGTCCACGTTGAGATCCCAGTTCCGAGTGACTCGGAAGGACGCCGTCCGCTCCACCGCGTAGCCGGGGAAGAGCTCCGCGGCGCACAGGGAGATCAGCTCCTCCAGCGGCATCACCGCCAGCACCGCGCCCTGGGGCGCCGGCAGGGACACCAGCCGGCTGAGCACGCTGGGCACCTGAACCACCGCCAGCGACGTCTCTCGCATGTTGCGCCTGCGCCTGGGGCCCTCGCGCCGCAGCAGCACCGCCACGTTCAGCGACTTGTTGCGCAGGTGGGGAAACGGGTGCCCCGGATCCACCGCCAGCGGGGTGAGCGCCGGGAAGACCGAGCCGCTGAAGAAGGCCTTCGCCGCCGCCTTCTGCTCCGCGGTCAGCTTGTCCCGGGTGAGCACCGCCACCCCGTGCGAGGCCAGCTTCGGCAGCAGCTCCTCGCGCCAGAGCCGGTACACCTCGTCCACCATCGCGTGCGCGCGCTCGCTGATGGCGGCCAGCTGATCGGCCGGCAGCATGCCGTCCGCCGCCGTCTCCGCCACCCCGCTGGCCAGCTGCTGCTTGAGGCCCGCCACGCGCACCATGAAGAACTCGTCCAGGTTCGACGCGGTGATGGCGAAGAACTTGAGCCGCTCGTAGATGGGCAGGCTCGCGTCCCCCACGTCCGCGCTCACCCGCTGGTTGAAGGCGAGCCAGGACAGCTCCCGGTTGATGAACAGCTGGGGGTCGTTCAGATCCACGATGGCAGACTCTTTCATGAACCCCCGTCCGTCACGTCACGGAGATGTCACAGTGAGCCCCTCCGGCCGCCCCCTGGCCTGGCATGAATTCCATACCCCAGGGGTTGAAGCGCTACACTCCCCTCCCCCATCCATGCCCTCCTCCACGATTCAGCCCGTCCTCGCCGCCATCGACGTGGGGACCAACGCCGTCCGGCTGGAGCTCGCCCGGCCGGACCCCGATGGAGCACTCGAGACCCTCCATCAGGAGCGGGATCCCATCCGCCCCGGCGAGGGCGTCTTCGCCACCGGCGCCATGCCCCGGGAGACGGCGGACCGGCTGCTGTCCACGCTGCGCCGCTACGCCGCGCTGTGCCGCCGCCACAAGGCCCGGGTGCGCGCGGTGGCCACCAGCGCCCTGCGCGAGGCCCGGAACAGCGAGGAGATCGTCCGGCGCGTGCACGAGGAGGCGGGCCTGGAGCTGGAGGTGGTGAGCGGCAAGGAGGAGGCGCGCCTCATCTGCCTGGGGGTGCTGCACCGCAAGCCCTCCGGGGCGCGCTCGCTGCTGGTGGACATCGGCGGAGGCTCCACCGAGGTGGCCACCGCCACGGGCGAGAAGCCGGACAACCTCTGGAGCCTGGCGCTCGGCGCGGTCCGGCTCACCGAGGTGTTCAACGCCGCCAAGGCGGTGACGCCCAAGCAGCTCCGGCTGATGCGCAGCTTCGTGGCGGAGGTGGTGCGCAAGACGCTGCCGCCGAAGCTCCCCCGGCTCCCCAAGACGGCGCTGGGCTCGTCCGGCACCATCAACGTGGTGGTGTCCTTCGCCTCCGGAGACAGCGCCGGCAGCGCCTCGGCGCGGCAGATCTCCCACGCCGTGGAGGCGCTGGCGGAGATGCCCCCGGAGCGGCGGCGCAAGCGCTTCGATCCGCGACGCGCGGACATCATCGTCGCCGGGGCCGTCATCCTCGAGGGCGTGGTGAAGCACCTGGGCGTGGACGCGGTGACGGCCGTCAACCGGGGCCTGCGGGACGGGCTGCTGGTGGATCTGCTCTACCGGCAGGATGCCTCGCGCGAGGACACCAGCCTGGCGGACGCGGCGCGCGCCATCGGCCAGCGCTTCTTCTTCGATGAGAAGCACTCACGGCAGGTGGCCCGGCTGGCCCTCACCCTCTTTGATCAGCTCGCGGCGCTGCACCACCTGCCGCTGTCCACCCGGCCCTACCTGGAGGTGGCGGCGCTGCTGCACGACATCGGCAACGCGGTGAGCTACGAGCGCCATCACAAGCACACCTACTACCTCATCCACCACGCGGACATCCCCGGGCTGGCCGAGCGGGAGCGGGAGCTGGTGGCGCGGGTGGCCCGCTATCACCGCCGCAGCGCGCCGGATCTGCGGCACTCGGGGCTGGCGGGACTGCTGCCCTCCGAGGCGCGCACGGTGCGCAAGCTCGCCACCCTGCTGCGCGTGGCGGACTCGCTGGACCGCGGCCACCAGCAGGCCGTCAAGTCGCTCAAGGCGCTGCGCGGCCGGGACGGGGTGACGCTGCACCTGCAGGCCCGGCACCCGCTGGACCTGGAGCTGTGGAACGCCGAGCGGGAGGTCGCCAACTTCCGGAGCGTCTTCGGCAAGCGGCTGTCCTTCCACGTCAGCCGCTAGCGCCCGCTCCCCCTCCTGCCCCCCGGAGAGGGAGGCTGCGCTTTGCCCCTCGGGAGCCGGATGACCACGCTGGAAGGCGCGTGGGCCCGTCGTGCGGGTGGGCGCCACCCTTTGACAGCGCCCCGCGGGGGGAAGGAGTCGCGCGCGATGAAAGCCGTCGTATTTCGTGGAATCGGAGACATCCGGCTCGAGGACGTGGAGGAGCCGCGGATCGAAAAGCCCACCGACGCGATCGTGCGCCTGAACGCCAGCGCCATTTGCGGCACGGATCTCCACCTGGTTCGCGGGACGATGCCAGGCATGAGGCCGGGCACCATCCTCGGCCATGAGGGCGTGGGCTTCATCGAGGAGCTGGGCGAGGACGTGCGCAACTTCAACGTGGGGGACCGCGTCGTCATCCCCTCCACCATCGCGTGCGGCAGCTGCGTCTACTGCCGCGCGGGCTACTACTCCCAGTGCAACGAGGCCAACCCCAACGGCCCACTGGCGGGCACGGCCTACTACGGCGGCCCGGAGACGTCCGGGCCCTTCCATGGAATGCAGGCGGAGAAGGTGCGCGTGCCCTTCGCCCACGTGGGGCTGGTGCGCGTGCCGGAGGGCGTCACGGACGAGCAGGCCATCCTCCTGTCGGACATCTTCCCCACGGGCTACTTCGGCGCGGAGCTGGCGGAGATCAAATCCGGGGACACCGTGGCGGTGTTCGGCTGCGGGCCGGTGGGGCAGTTCGCCATCGTGAGCGCGAAGCTGCTGGGCGCCGGGCGGGTGTTCGCCATCGACTGCTTCGAGGATCGGCTGGACATGGCTCGGGCCCAGGGCGCCGAGATCATCAACTTCGACGCGGAGGATCCGGTGGAGACGATCCGGCGGCTCACCGGCGGCATCGGCGTGGACCGGGCCATCGACGCGGTGGGCGTGGACGCCATGCACGCGCACCACGGGCCGGCGGCCAAGGCGGCCAAGAAGGAGGCCGCCGAGTTCAAGCGCGAGGTGAAGGAGGTGGCGCCCAAGACGAACCCGGACAGGGGCAACTGGGAGCCAGGGGATGCGCCGGCGCAGGCGCTCATGTGGGCCGTGCAGTCCCTGGCCAAGGCGGGCACGCTGTCCATCATCGGCGTCTACCCGCAGACGGCGCGCACCTTCCCCATCGGCGAGGCGATGAACAAGAACCTCACGCTGAAGATGGGCAACTGCAACCACCGCAAGTACATCCCCAAGCTGCTGGAGCTGGTGCACACGGGGGTGGTGGACCCGACCGCCATCCTCTCGCGCGTGGAGTCGATCACGAGCGCCATCGACGCCTACCGCAACTTCGACCTGCGCAAGCCGGGCTGGCTGAAGGTGGAGCTCGAGCCGCCGATGCTCACCTGAGCCCCGCAGCTGGACGCGCGAGCTGAGGGCCCAGACAGAGAGGGATCCGGCGACCCTGAAGGCTTGCCGGGTCCTCAGCTGCCCGCGGGGGGTGACGGCCCGCGAGGCAGCTCGTACCGCTCAGGCCAGGATGGTCAGCGCCCCGCCATCCAGCTGGGGGCGTCCACCGTGTAGCCGGCCTCCTGGCCGTTATCGACAGCCTCGCTGCCCTGGCCCTGGTCGTGCGGCACGGCGAACTTGCACATGGCCGTCTGCACGTTGCCCGCGCTGTCCGTCACCTTGAAGAGCACGCCGTACACGCGGCCGTCGCCAGCGCCCTGGCGCTCGGCGCGGAGCTTGAAGGTGCTCTTGCCGGTGATCACGATGTCGTCCTCGGTGTTGCCATCACCGTTGCCCGCCGCGTTCTCCGGCTCATCGCTGTAGATGGAGAGGATGGTGCCCATGGAGTTGATCGAGTTGCTGTAGCCGCCGTGCTCGCCGTCATCATCGTCGTCGCCGTGCTCGCCGTCGTCGCCGTGCTCGCCGCGGGCGCCGTGCTCGCCATCATCGTCGTCGCCGTCGTCGTCACCGTGGTCGCCATGGTCGCCGTCGTCATCGTCGTCGCCGTGGTCGCCGTCATCATCGTCGTCGCCGTGGCCGCCGCAGCCGCCGCCGCCGCCCCCCGTGCTGCCACCGCCGCACGAGCCCGAGAGCGTGACGGAGGCGCAATCCGCGAGGCTGAAGGAACGATACTTGTGGTTCGGCGGCCAGATCTTCGTCGTGGGCTTGACGCTCACCGTGGTGCTGCAGCCGTCCATCACCGCCACGCTCCGCGTCACCGAGGCGCTCAGGCCCTCACCATCCTGCACCGTGTACTGGAGGGTGTAGGTGCCAGCCACCGCGGTGTCCACCGCGCCCGTCTTCACGATGGCCGACGTCAGGTTGCCGGAGCAGGCGTCCAGCGCCGTGGCACCCGGGTCCACGAAGGTGCCGCCGCGGGTGACGCTCATGGAGGCCGCGCCCAGCAGGGTGATGCTGGGGGCCTTCGTGTCCACCACGCTCACCGCGCGCTCCGCCCAGGCCTCGTTGTTCGAGGCATCCTTTACGCTGTAGCCCACCGCATAGCTGCCCTTGGCCGCCGCGTTCACCGCGCCG
>JAFGNZ010000062.1 GCA_016926755.1 Myxococcaceae bacterium
GCCGTGCTGGACGACGCAAACCGTTTCGAGGTTGCCAAGGCGCTCAGCTCGTGGATTGCCTTCACCCCAGAACCTCATCAGGAGCGAGCAAGGCAGATCGCGGCAGCGCTCCTCGCCACGCCGCCGGGCTGGCGCCCGCGCGGCCCCGATGACGAGCTGCTCCGCACGCTCTTGCCCGACGAAGAAGTCTGACCGGGAATTCCACACTGTTGTAGCTCACGAGACATTCACGGCCTGGACACGTGCACCGCCCGACTTCTGGACCGGAGTCCGGATTGCTGGGAGCCCGATCGGCGCTCAGGCTCCCGCGCATGAACCGAAGAGAGTTTCTCGAGGCCACCCTCACGCTGATGGTCGCGCCCACCGCCCTCGCGGCCTCGGAGCCGGCTTCAGCCCAGCCCGTCCCGCGACGGAGGCTGGGCCGCACCGGCGAGCAGGTGTCCTGCGTCGGCGTCGGCGGCTTCCACATCGGCATGCAGCAGGATGAGGCGGAGAGCCTCCAGCTCATCCGGCGTGCGCTCGACAACGAGATCAACTTCCTGGACAACTGCTGGGACTACAACGAGGGCCAGAGCGAGCTCCGGATGGGCAAGGCCCTGAGGGACGGCTATCGGTCCAAGGCGTTCCTGATGACCAAGATCGACGGCCGGGACAGGAAGACGGCCGAGGCGCAGATCAACGAGTCCCTCAAGCGCCTGCAGACCGATCACCTCGACCTGCTCCAGCTTCACGAGGTCATCTACGAGAAGGATCCGGAGCATGCCTTCTCCAAGGGGGGCGCGATGGAGGCGCTGATCGCGGCGCGCAAGGCGGGCAAGGCGCGCTTCCTCGGCTTCACCGGGCACAAGTCGCCCGCCATCCACCTGAAGATGCTCGAGGCGGCGAAGAAGCACGGGTTCCGCTTCGACGCGGTGCAGCTGCCGCTCAACGCGATGGATGCCCACTTCGACAGCTTCGAGAAGCGCGTGCTGCCCGTCCTCGTGCGCGAGGAGATCGGCGTGCTGGGCATGAAGCCGATGGGGGGCAGGGTCATCCTGCAGAGCAAGACGCTCACGGCGCCCGAGTGCCTGCGCTACAGCCTGTCCCTGCCGGTGAGCGTGGTGATCACCGGGATGGACACCCTGGCGCGGTTGGATCAGGCGCTCGAGGCCGCGCGCGCGTTCAAGCCCCTGTCCGAGCAGGAGGTGGCGGCGCTGCTCGCCAAGACCGAGGAGGCCGCGAAGGACGGCACCTTCGAGATGTACAAGACCAGCCGCCAGTTCGACGGCACCTTCCGGCACCCGGAGTGGCTGGGCCCCACCGCGGCCGTCGTCCTCCCCGGAGCGCCAAAGCGCTGAGGCGCGCTCAGGGCGCGGCGGCCTTCAGGCGCAGGCCCACCAGGTACACCTCCATGCTCGCGCCGCGCGTGGCCTCCGGGCGCACCACCTTCACTTCCTCGTAGTGCGCGCGCAGCTGGGCGCGGAACTCCTCGAAGTCGCGGCCCATGAACAGCTTGGCCACGAAGCTGGAGCCCGGCCGCCCTCGCGCCGCCGCCACCTCCAGCGCCTTGCCCGCCAGCCGCAGGCTGCGCGCCTCATCCGTGGCCTTGATGCCGCTCGTCTTCGGCGCCATGTCCGAGATCACCGCGTCGAACGGCCCCTCGTACAGCGCGAGCAGCTTCGCGTCGAAGTCCTCCGCCAGCACGTCCAGCACCGCCGTCGTCACGTGCTTCTGCGTGAACGGGCGGATGGCGACGATGTCCACGCCGATCACCCGCCCGGACGGCCCCACCGAGTCCGCCAGGATCTGCAGGAAGCCCCCTGGCGCGGCCCCCAGGTCCAACACGGCCCCACCTTTCCTCACAATGGGGAAGCGCTTGAGGATCTCGTCCACCTTGAAAGCGGAGCGCGCCCTTAGCCCTTCTTGCTTG
The DNA here is from genome assembly GCA_016926755.1 of Myxococcaceae bacterium. Taxonomy (GTDB): domain Bacteria; phylum Myxococcota; class Myxococcia; order Myxococcales; family Myxococcaceae; genus Hyalangium. The sequence continues at coordinate 1,910 of JAFGNZ010000062.1, forward strand.
GCTTTCTGGAAATAGTGGTCTTTCGGACGGTAGGGCTTGCCCATGGCAGAGGGCGTCCCTAGCATCTCCAACTGTCCTCGGGGAAGTGCAGGGCGGCCGCGGGTGTCGGATACCCGCGCATTGGGCGCATCGGAGGGTCCATGGGTACCCGTAACGTGGTGGCGGCCGTCTGCGTCTCCCTCCTCTCATTGGGTGGAGCCGGGTACTGCTACACGCGCTCCACGGCCCTGCAGACCGAGGCGCGCTGGCTGATGGAGCGCGGCAACGCCCAGGCGATCGAGTACGCCCAGCGGCTGGACAACACCGTGGCGGACGCGCAGCTCAAGACGTTCGCCTCGCGGCGCACGGTGATGGAGCGCGCCCACCAGTGGCAGCGCGGGCAGATGCTCGGGGTGATGGCGGGGGTGCTCGCCGCCCTGGCCGCGTACATGCTGTACCTGCTGCGGCGGCTGGACTCCCAGTTGGATGACGTGGCCGCCGAGGCGCCGGACGAGGAGGACTCGGGCCGAGCGCACGCCTCCTCGAAGGCCGCCTCGCCGCTCGTGCCCAGCCCCCACCGCTGAGCGCTCCCCGCTCCCCGTGAAGCACTGGCAAGATGGCGCCCTCTGGGAGGTGCCATGACCGGCTGCGCTCACTGCGGGAAGCGGCTCGACATCATCGGAAACCAGGTGGGGCGGCGAGACACCTGCCCGCACTGCGGCGAGGAGCTGCACTCATGCCGCAACTGCCGCCACTTCGATCTCACGGTGGCCAAAGAGTGCAAGGAGCCGTTCGCGGACGTGCCCTCCGACAAGGACTCGGCCAACTTCTGCGAGCTGTTCCAGATCGGCGAGGGGGGCCTCCACGCCAAGGAGAGCAAGGATCAGCTCCTCTCCGCCGCGGAGGCCCTGTTCCGCAAGAAGTGAGGGCCTCAGAAGCCGTAGAGCTTGGAGATGATCTCCTTCATGATCTCGGAGGTGCCGCCGCCGATGGTGATGAGGCGCACGTCCCGCCAGGCCCGCGCGATCGGCGTCTCCTCGATGTAGCCCATGCCGCCGAAGAACTGCTGGCAGTCGTAGGCCACCTTCTGCGCCAGGTCTCCCGCGAAGAGCTTGGCCATGGAGATCTCCTTCACGGGGTTCTCCTTCGCGTCGAAGAGCGCCACCGAGTGGTAGGTGAGCCGCTTGGCGGCCTCGATGGCGGTGAGGTGCTCGACGAACTTGTGGCGCCACACCTGGAACTTGATCAGCGGCCTGCCGAAGGCCTCGCGCTCGTTGCCGTAGCGGATGCAGTCCTCCACCATCCGCTCCATGCCCGCCACCGTGGCGATCGCGCCGACCAGGCGCTCGCCCTGGAAGTTGGTCATGACGTGGTAGAAGCCCTCGTTCTCCTCGCCCAGCACGTAGCGCTTGGGGATGCGGCAGTCCTCGAAGTAGAGGATGGCCGTGTCCGAGGAGAGGTTGCCCACCTTGTCGAGCTTCTTGGACACCGAGAAGCCCTTCACGTTCGTGGGGAACGTCACCAGGGAGATCCCGCCGTAGCCGGCCTCGCCCGTGCGCACCGCGAGCGTGATGAAGTCGGCCCGGGTGCCGTTGGTGATCCACATCTTCGAGCCGTTGATGACGTAGTCGTCGCCGTCCTTGCGCGCCGTCGTCTTGATGCTGGCCACGTCCGAGCCGCACCCGGGCTCGCTCACGCCCAGCGCGGCGATCTTCTCGCCCTTGAGCGCGGGCTCGAGGAACTCGCGCTTCTGCTCGTCCGTGCCGAGCTCGTTGATGATGGGCGTGGCCATCTGGCTCTGGACCATCAGCGCCATGTTCACCCCCGCGTTCTGGCTGCGCGACAGCTCCTCGCAGAACGCGGTGACGAACCAGTAGTCCAGCCCGCTGCCGCCGTACTTCGGATCGTGGTTGATGCCCAGCAAGCCGAGCTCACCGGCCTTCTTGAAGATCTCACGCGGGAAGATGCCCGCGCGATCCCACTCCAGCGCGTGTGGCGTCAGCTCCTTTTCGACCCAGGCACGTACCGTCTTGCGGAAGGCCTCGTGCTCCTCGGTGAATGGGTTGACCATGGTCGCTCCTCGAAAAAGATTGATTCATCAGTCAATAGCAGGCGACCCGCGCGCGAACAAGCACCCTCCTCCGCCCTTCCATGCTCCCTATCCCCCTGCTGCTCCTCGGGCTCGCCACCGCCCCCCCGCCTGCCTCCCCCTCCACCGGGGAGCAGCTGAGGGCGCTGTGCCGCGCCCACGCCGCCGATCCGTCGAACCCCTGGGCGCTGGCCCACGGCATCACCCTGGAGGGGCGCGGCTTCCGGGCGCGGGATGGGCGGCCGGCGGCGGAGATCATCGTCTCGGGCTTCCTGCGCCGGGAGGAGCCGGGGCGCGGCCTGTACTTCGAGCCCTTCACCCCGAGCGGAGCCCCGATAGAGCCCCACCCGGCCCTCCAGGTGAAGACGCTGGTCCGGGCGGGCGTTCCCCTGGGCCGGACGTTCCGGGCCTCCTGGGGGCCGGTGACGCCGAGGGCGCTGGTGGAGGAGCTGCAGCGCGACTTCCGGCCGAGCCTGGCCACCTCGCCGGACGGCGCCTGGGCGCTGGATGCGCTGGGCCAGGTGCTCGCTCCGGGGGCGAGCTTCCGGAACGGCGCGGGGGAGACGGTCCGCTTCGACGCGGTGATGGACGAGGCGCTCGCCACCCTGGAGCGCGCCCAGGCGGAGCTGGCCGCCGGCATGAAGGCAGGGCTGTCCCAGGTGCCCAAGCAGAAGCAGGGCATCTATGCGCACCCGTGCGGGGGCCTCCACTTCTTCCAGGCCGTGGCGAGCTGGGCGCGCCACCCGTCCGTGCGCGAGGCGTGGGGCCAGCGCCTGGACACGCAGGTGGACGTGCTCGTCTACCGGCTGGGCTCGGAGGCCCGGCAGTACGAGGCCGCGCTCGCGCAGGCGCCCCAGCATCGGCTCGCGCTCCTCTCCCAGTCGCTCAAGTTCTACGGCCACTTCCTGGAGACGCTCGGGCAGTACCGGCGGGAGAACGGCTGGAGCCCCACGCCCAGGCAGCAGCAGGCGGTGACGCGCGCCCGCCAGCTGCTCGACGCCACGGTCCGCCGGCTCGGCGAGGCGGGGGCGTTCCGGGACCTGGAGCGCCTGGCGAGGCAGCAGCCCCAGCTCTACCTGGACCTCGTGGGGGACGCATGCCACGCGGCCCACGGGCTCACCCTGTGGCCATGAACGAGGTCAACTCCGAATCCGCTGCAACGCCGAGCCCAGCGCCGCGCGCCCGGAGTGGAGCCAGCGGCCGCCGCGTTTCCGGACCTCGAACAGCGAGCCGTGGAGGATCCGCTGGGCGCGCATCCGGAGCAGATCCGCGCGCAGCTCCATGGGCGTGGCGACGCGGATCCGGCCCTGCTCGTATGCCTCCGCGAGGGCCTGGCGCTGGAGCTTGCCGCTGCTCGTCTTCTGGATCTGTCCATAGCGGATGAACAGCACGTCCTCCTGCGCCACGGAGACCCCCACCGCTTCCTGGATCGCCGCGCATACCCGCTGCTGGCTCCGGGCGCGATCCTCCAGGACCGACGGGCGATGGACCTCGGCGAGCACCACCACGCGCCCCCTGACGTAGATGACCGCCGTCCTGCCAGCGCGGATGAACGGCAGGCGCTCGACGGCCTGCTCGAAGTCGCTGGAGAAGTAGCTCTGCCCGTTGATCTTGAACCGATCGTTGATGCGCCCGGTGATGAACAGCTCCCCATCCTGGAGGAAGCCCACGTCCCCCGTGGCGTAGAAGCCATCCTCGCCTCGCAGGGGACGCTCGTCCGCATAGTATGAGGCCGCGAGGCTGCCTCCCCGGAGCTCGAGCTGCCCCAGCTCCCGCTCGCCGCAGAGCCGCCCATCCTCGGCGCGCAGCCGCACCTCGAACTCGCCCAGCGCGGGCCCGACGGAGATGGCGGGCCGCCCGTTGGGAGCGGTGACGACCCGCCCTCCTTCGGGCCCCGCGCAGGAGACCATCAGCACCGCCTCGGCCATGCCGTAGCAGGGCCGGATCGCCTGCCGCCGCAACCCCCGAGGCCCGAGCAGCTCCGTGAAGCGCTCCAGGTTCGGGATGTTGATGGGCTCGCTGCCCAGGTACACCGTCCGGAGGGCCGCCAGCTCCAGGCGCGCCAGCTCCTCCGCGTCCAGCGCTCCCAGGGTCTTCAGCGCGTAGTCGATCGCGAAGTTGGGAATGACGGCGTGGGTGTTGCGGCACTTCGACATGAACTCCAGCCAGCCCACCGGATCCATCAGGAAGCTCATGGGCTGAGCCAGGTGACAGTCGCAGCCTACGTAGATAGCGGTCAGCAGCCCGCCCACCAGCCCCATGTCGTGGTACAGCGGCAGCCAGCTGCACACGCGGTCACTGCTCGTGAACCCATCCTGCGTGGAGATCATCCTCATGTTGGCGGACAGGTTCCCCCAGGTGATGGGCACGCCCTTCGGGAACGAAGTCGATCCCGAGGAGAACTGCACGAAGGCCAGCGCGTCCGGAGCGGGCTCGCGCAGGCGCGCCACCTCCGCCCGAGCCCCCGCGGGAGGGAGCGCCACGCGCTGCATGGGCAGCTCCACCGCGCTCAGGCTCGGCACGTCCAGGATGCGAGCGGCGCCGTGGCGCTCGGAGATCCGCGACAGGAACTCCTGGTAGGCCCGCTTCGGAGTGCTGAGGATGTAGGGCTTGACCGACAACGGCAGCGCCCCCAGCTCCAGCAGCCCGAGGAAGGAGACGATGACGGCCTCCGAGGTCTCGAACGGGAAGAGGATCCGATCCCCCGGCTGCACGCCCTGCCGCCGGAAGTGCTCCGCGCAGGAGGAGACGCGCGACGGCAGCGCTCCGTACGAGAGGAACACAGGGGCGTCAGCGAAGTCCTCGTAGAGGTACAGGCCACGCTGGGGATCGGCCGACGAGATTCGCGCGAAGAGGGACATGGGACGCTTGCTCCTCAGGCCTTCTGGTTGCGAGCCGCCTCGAGGAACTCCTGCAGCGAGCTCAGGGAGCGATCCGCCCCGCGGACGAACGCCGCCTGCACGTGCGCCTCCACCGCGACCTGGCTCCCGGAGCCGACGAGGATCTTCTGGTGGAAGCAGGCCCGGTAGTGGATCGCCTCCACGTCCCCCAGCTCCTCGGCCTCCGGGGACTCGAGGTGCGTCCAGACCACCACGTCCCCTGGCGAGATCTCCTTCCGGTAGTCCACCTCGATGCGGATGGTGAGGGCGACGATGCTCCCCCCCCGGCGAAGGGAGTTCCGCTCCATCCACGCCCAGCGCCCGGCCTCCAGGTACTCCAGCGCCGTCGCGTTGTTCACGTGCCCCAGGCTGTCCAGATCATTGGGGCGCACGCGCAGCGTCAGGGAAGAGTCTTCGAAGCGCACGGGTCAGCCTCCTCCGGGAATCAGGCGCGGCCCGGCCCCTCGATGATCACCACCGTCGAGACGAAGCCGCCGCTATGGGAGATGGAGAGCAGCGCCTGCCATCCGTGACGCTCCATGTGCTCGCGCAGCGCGCCGTGGAAGCAGAAGCGAGGGGCGTGCCGCTCGTCATGGACGACTTCGGCGTCGGTCCAATGCCACTCCGCCAGGACCGGGAGCGCCTTGAACAGGGCCTCCTTGCTCGAGAACCCCGCGGCGAGGCTCTCCAGCGGCGAGCGGCTCTCCTGGAAGCGCGCGGTCTCCCGCTCCGTGAAGAAGGCGCCGGGCTCCCACAGCTCCTCCACGCGCGTCATCTCCTGGAGCGCCTGGAGATCATGCCCCAGGCCGATCAGCACCCGACCAGCTCCATCCACTGCGCCTCCACCTCCTCGGCGGAGGCGCAGGCGATCCCCGTGATGCGCTTGAGCGCGTGCAGGATGAGCGAGCGCTTGCGCTCGAGCGCCTCGGGCGCCGCGACGGTCTGGCCCGTGCCGCCCTCGAGGTGATCCCACCAGTTGATGTGGGTGGGCCGGTACTCCACGTGCTCCCGCGCGCTGCCGTAGAGCTCGCCCCCCTCCCGCAGGAAGAAGTGCGCCACGGCGAACGCCTCCTTGGCCGGGTACGCCCCGCTGTCCACCAGCGCCTTGGCGAACGAGATGAAGTACTGCATGTGCTGCACCTCGTCGGCGCCCACGTGCTTGAGCAGCGCCTTGAGGCCGGGATCCTCGACGCGCCGCGCGTACTGGCCGTAGTTGACCGCGGCGATGCCCTCGGAGAATGACAGCATCGTCACCGTCCTCAGCAGATCATCGTCCGGGAAGATCTTCCGGTGCTCGATCACGGCGGCGTCGCTGAGCGGCTCGAAGCCCAGCATGCGCGACAGCTGGGTGAAGCCCATCTCGTGGTGGGACTCCTCCTCGTTCCAGTAGCGGCTCCAGGTGCCGAGCGACTGGATGATGGACGCCACCACATCGTCCTTGCCCAGGAAGCGCCGGCACTCCGCGTCGGTCAGCCGGGACATGCGGTCGGCGCTCGGCTTGGCCGTCATCTCCGCCCGCCCCGCGCTCCACACGACGAACCGATCCAGCTCGGTGAGCTTCTCCAGCCGGACGGCCTCCACCAGCCGCACCGCGCTCCAGCGCCGCGCCTCGTGGAGCCGGTGCTGCTCCCACGTGATGTCCACCAGCGTGCGGCCCTCTTCCCTGAAGGCCCGGTAGAGCTCCCGCACCACCGCGGGCCGATTCAACGGAAGCGGGCCTGCGTCGCCTCCGGCCAGCCCGGCCACCTCGAACACGGGCCTCTCGGGTGTCGGTCCTGTCTGTGCCACGTCCCGACGGAGCGTGGCCTCCATCAAGCCGCCCTCCCCTGCTGGCACTCCTGGAGGAACAGCTCGACGACTCGCGAGATGGGCGTCTCCAGCGAGAGCGCCGGGAGCCGGACCCGGAGGCCGTACTGCTTGCGCAGCGCATTGGACGACTTCGCGAAGGCCTCCATCAGGTCGACGCTGTTGTTCACCTTCTCAGAGCGCGAGATGATCTCTGCCAGAGAGAGGTCGTCCCCGAACAGCTCGTCGAGCGTCAAACCCACGTTCTCAGAGAACTTCCGGCAGATGAAGTCCTTCAGATCGGTGACTTCCGCCATGGCTTCCTCCAGAAACCGCGAGCTACATCTATGTAGTTTCCGCGAGTTCGAGAGGAATGCCAAGAACATACCCACCCCTTGGGTTCAGGGTGATGGATCCGCCCCTTGAAGTTATGAGGGCGACACCTGAGTCACCCTAAGGGCTCAGAACCCCAGTCGCGCCAGCTCCTCGGAGGTGAAGCCCGCCTCGGCGAGGATCTCGCGAGAGTGCTGACCCAGCGCGGGCGGCGGCCGCAGCGGCGTCTCCCCCAGGCGCAGCGGGGTGAGGAGATGGACTACCTTCCTTCCCCGCTGTGCGTCCTCCGCCTCCACGAAGAGGCCTCGGGCGCGGAGCTGCGGATCAGCGAGCACCTCATCCCCCTCCAGCACCGGCTCGATGCACAGGTCCGTCCCCGCGAAGCGCTGCTGCCAGTGGGCCAGGGGGTGCTCGGCGAAGATGCGGCCGAGCTCGGCCTTCACGCGCTCCGCGCCCTCGCCCATGTCATAGCCGTCCGCGAACAGATCCATCCTCCCGAGCCGCTCGCACAGGCCGGAGAAGAACTTGGGCTCCAGCGCGCCCACCGAGAGCCACCGGTCATCCTTCGTGCGGTAGAGGCCGTAGCAGGCGTAGCCGCCGTTGAGGGGCTCCTTCCCGCGCTGGAGCGGGTGCCCCTGCTCGCCCATGGCCAGCCGCGCGGCCAGGTGCATGTGGAGGAAGGCCATGGCCCCGTCCGTCATGGACACGTCCACGAAGCGGCCGCGCCCGGTGCGCTCGCGCTCGTGCAGCGCGGCGAGGATGCCCACCAGCGCGAACAGGCTCCCTCCGCCAATATCTCCCAGCTGCACGCCGGGAAAGGCGGGGGCCCCGCCCGCCGCGCCGCCGTACGCGAGCACCCCCGCGCGCGCCGCGTAGTTGAGATCGTGCCCCGCCTTGAGGCGGTCCGGCCCCGTCTGCCCGTACCCGGAGATGGCGCAGTAGATGAGGCGCGGGTTCTCCGCGCGCAGGGCCGCCTCGCCCACCCCGAGCTTGTCCATCACGCCGGGCCGGAAGCTCTCCACCAGCACGTCGTAGCTTCGGGCCAGGCGCTTGAGCGCGTCGCGGCCCTCGGGGGACTTGAGGTTGAGCGTCAGCGAGCGCTTGTTGCGGTTGAGCCCGTAGAAGAGCGCGCTCTCGTCATCGCGCAGGGGCGGCATCTGGCGGATGTAGTCGCCGCCCTCGGGCTCCTCCACCTTGTCCACGGTGGCGCCCAGGTCCGCGAGGACGAGCGTGGCATAGGGGCCTGGCAGCAGGCGGGAGAGATCCAGCACCTTGAGGCCGGTGAGCGGAAGCGTATTCATGGGAGCGGGGGGAGAGACGACAGCGGCGCGGCCCCCGGGTGGGAGGTCGCGCCGCGGTGGGGGCACCCACGCGGGGCGCCACGAGCAGGGAGAGCGCCTACGACAGCAGCTTGGCCAGCTTCATCGCCAGGCCCATGTCCATCGGCTTGAACTTGAGCTTGCCCTGCATGGCGGCCATCTGCGGGTTGAGCTGCTTCTGACGGATCTTCACGAAGTCGTCGTTGCTCACCGAGATGGTCATCTTCGGCGTCCCGTTGGCGCCCGAGCTGACCCAGTCCTCGGACTTGGTGAGGTCCAGCGTCCACTTGCCGCCGTTATCACCCGTGATGTCGAAGTGGATGACCGAGTTGATGTCCTTGGCCAGCTCCGGCTTCGCCTTCAGCACACCGGGAATCTCCGTCTCGAGAATGTCCTTTGCCGTCATGGGTCCCTCCTGGTTTGATTGATGAATCAACGACGGGCGGACCGTAGTGGCCGGCCCCAGGCGGGTCAAGCCCGAGGGAGCTCCTTGGAGGCCTGCGCCGCCTGTGGCTGCCCCTTGAGCGCGCGGCGCACCATGTCGAGCAGATCGTTCAGCTCGAAGGGCTTGGCCAGGTGGCCCACCGCGCCAATGTCCAGGGCCTTGCTGCCCACGTTGCGATCCGCGCTCAGGACGATCAGCGGGATGCTCGCCACCGCCGGGGGGCGCTGCCGCATGCGCTGGGCGAACTCCCACCCGTCCATCACCGGCATCATCAGGTCCAGGAGGATGAGCTGCGGCGGATCTGGCTCCAGCCGCTCCAGCGCCTCCTTGCCATTGCGAGCGCGACGAATCTCGAAGCCCTCAGCCTCGAGGATCTCCGAGAGGGCCTCGAGGATGTCCGGGTCGTCATCGACGACCAGGATGACGGTCGAACCACTGTGTGCGTTGGACGAAGCCAGAGAGTCTTCTCCCATGGATGCGGCGAGGATTCTCCATCAATTCAGCGACCTGGGGGCGCAAGAAAATGGGGGCCCCGGCATCCCGGAAGGGGCCCGTTGCAAAACCGACAGTCGCTCCCCACCCTTTCCCGTGATTCGTTCGGTAGAAGGGAGAGGCGTGATGGGCCAGGGGGAGCGAGCGGCAGGCGGCACCACGGAGGCCCCTGGCCTTGCCCTCCTGCCTCGCCAGGGGCCCCCTCGCCTGCTCAGCCGGCGGCTGCTGGAGCACCTGAACCTCCAGGCGCTGCCCCCCTTCATCGAGTCCGCCAGCGAGCTGCTGGAGCTGGCCGGCTTCCGGCCCAGGCCTGGCGCGCCGGAGCTCTGGGAGCGCGAGGGCAAGGCCGTCCGCGCGGGCGAGTGCCCCCTGGAGGACGGCGCGCGGCTGGTGTGGACGTACGGGGAGGCCGACGTGGACGCGGAGGCCACGCGCCGCCGGGTGCGCTACCTGGGCCTGGCCTCGCACGATCTCCGGGGCGCCCTGGCCAACATCCGCTCCTACGCGGCCATGCTCCTGAGCGGCCGGATCCCCCTGGAGCCCAAGGCGCAGCGCGGCCTGGAGACCATCCTGCGCAACGCCGACCGGGCGCTCTCCTTCGCGCAGGACTTCTTCGACTCGAGCCGGGCCGAGCTGGGCTCGCTGTCGTTCGAGCAGGAGCGGCAGCCGCTCGAGCCCCTGCTCGCCGCGGCGGTGGAGCGCCATCAGGCGGCGGCGAAGACGGCGAGCGTGGCGCTGGTGCTGGACGGGCACTCCCCCCTGCCGATGGTGGAGATCGACGCCGGCCGCATCCAGCACGCGGTGGAGGCCTTCGTGCAGCATCACCTGCTCCGCGCCCAGCCCGGAGAGCTCATCCACGTGCGCGCCGTGCCGGCGCCCTCGGGCGTCCGCGTCGAGGTGAGACGGGAGGGCCTGCCGCTGTCGGAGGAGGACACCGCCCTGGTCTTCGGGCACCAGGAGCGGGCCTTCCGGGAGAAGAAGCTGGAGGATCCCCTGCGCCTGCACCTGGCCCGCCAGGAGGTGGAGGTGCAAAGGGGCAGTGTGGGGGTGGAGACAGATGCGGGGGGCACCACCCTGTTCCTCACCCTGCCCACCGAGGTAGCCCGAGAGCTTGCCCCCCCAGCCACCATCCAGCCCTGAGGGCATCACCGAGTCACTGGCGGCCCGCCCCTCTCACCGCTATGCTCGGCGGACTGACTTCCAGGAGTGATGCAATGGGTCTGAAGATGTCGGAGATTCTGCTGATCATGGCGGTGCTGCTGTTGCTCTTCGGGGCCACGCGGCTGCCGCAGCTCGGCGCATCCCTGGGGAGCGCGATCCGCAACTTCAAGAAGGGCTTCACCAGCGATGGTGAGCCGGAGCCCGACGAGAAGAAGGCGCAGCCCGGCTCGCTCGCCAGCGCCAGCACGGTGGATCCGAACGCCGCGGCCAAGTCGCCCAGCCACCAGGGCTGAGCCGCCCGCCGCTCCGCCCCCCGAGCGCACGAACGCCCGACCCACCTCGCGTACCGAGGTGAGGCCGGGCGTCGTCGTTCCTGGCTCAGTCGGCGCTCTTGCCCTCGTAGAGCTTGTCGATGATCGCCGCGTACTTCTGGCTGCAGAACTTGCGCTTCACCTTGAGCGAGGGCGTCAGCTCGCCCGTCTCCTGGGAGAAGTCCGCCTCCATGATCTCGAACTTCTTGAGGGTGCCGTAGGGCGGCTGCTCCGCGTTGACGTGGGCGATGACGTCCTGCACGGCGGCGCGGAGCTCCGGCTTCTTGCCCAGCTCCGCGTACGAGCCCACCTGGATGCCCTTCTCCGCCAGCAGCTTGCTCGCAGCCTCCTCGGACACGGTGATGAGCACCACCAGGTACGGGCGCTTGTCGCCGTAGACCATGGCCTGGCTGATCAGCGGGTACGTCTTCAGCGTGTTCTCGAGGTTCTGCGGCGCCACGTTCTTGCCGCCCGCGGTGACGATGATGTCCTTCTTGCGGTCGGTGATGCGCAGGCAGCCTTCCGCGTCCAGCTCGCCAATGTCCCCGGTGTGGAACCAGCCGTCCTGCTCCAGCACCTCCGCGGTGGCCGACGGGTTCTTGTAGTAGCCCTTCATCACGCACGGGCCGCGCACGAGGATCTCGCCATCCGCGGCGATCTTCACCTCGGTGCCGGGCAGCGCCTGGCCCACCGTGCCGATCTTGATCTTCTCCGGCCGGTTGCAGTTGCAGGGCGCTGACGTCTCCGTGAGGCCGTAGCCCTCCAGCACCTTGTAGCCGAGCAGATCGAAGAAGTAGGCGATCTTGGGCGACAGCGGCGCGCCGCCGGAGACGAACAGGCGCATGTGGCCGCCCAGCTTCTCGTCCAGCGTCTTGCGCACCTTCTTGAACACCAGCTTCTGCGCCAGGGAGAACCCCAGCGAGCTGAACTCGGTGCCCTTGCGCTTGGCCTCGGCGTACTCGTCGAAGAGCCGGAAGGCCCAGCGGAACAGCTTGCCCTTCATGCCCGGCGCCGCCGAGCCGTTGGCCACCACGTTGTTGTAGACCTTCTCGAAGACGCGGGGCACCGCCGGCAGCACCGAGGGCTTCGTCTCCATCAGGTTGGGCAGCAGCTTCTCCACCGACTCCGCGAAGATCAGCCGGAAGCCCATCCCCAGCCACGCCGCCTTCACCACCTGCGCGAACGAGTGCGCCAGCGGCAGGAACAGCATCACCGAGTCCGTGGGATCCATCAGGCCAATGGCCCGCGTCGTCTCGGCCTGGTAGGCCCAGTTGCCGTGCGTGAGGATGACGCCCTTGGGATCGCCCGTGGTGCCCGAGGTGTAGATGAAGCCCCAGGTGTCATCCGGCTTCACCGCCTGCGCCCGCGCCTCGAAGGCCTGGGGCTGCGCCTTCTCCTCCGCCTGCCCCTGCGCCAGCAGGTCCGCCAGCGCCATCTCCCGATCCCCGGAGACCGGGCCCTCGAAGACGATGACCTTGCGCACGGTGGGGCACTCGCCCAGCCGCTGGCGGATGCGCGTAAGGCGCCCGGCCTGCTTGGCGTCCTTCTCGTCGTTGTCCACGAAGAGCAGCGTGCTCTCGGAGTGGTTGAGGATGTAGCGGCACTCGTCCGGGGTGTTGGACGAGTAGATGGGCACGGTGATGGCGTGCGCGGCGGAGATCGCCAGATCACAGATCATCCACTGCAGGGTGGTGGCCGAGAAGATGGCGACGCGATCCCCCGGCTTCACCCCCTGCGCAACCAGGGCCGCCGAGAGCACCTTCACCTCCTGGAGCACATAGCCCCAGGAGACGTCCTGCCACTGCCCGTTCTTCTTCTGGGTGGCCGCGACCTTCGAGGCATCCCTGGCCTGGTGGAGCAGCAGCTCGACCAGGTTCTTCGTCCCCGCCGCACCGGCGACAGGAGCCACCATCTGACTCTCTGCTCTCATTCCAGTTCCTCCGCGATCTCAGCTTCGACCTTCTTGGCCATCTCCTGGACGCGCCGACCCTCCGGTGGGTCGTACGCCACGCTGCCCTGCTTCACCTTCAGGACCCTCTCACGCGCCTTCTCCGCCTTGTCGTCCGCCAGCAACGTCTCCGCCAGGAAGAGCTGCGCGCGCAAGTTGTCCGGAAACTTCGCGATGACCTTCTCGTATAACTTCGCGGACTCGGCCAGATCCCGCTTGGGCCAGGGCAGCTCGTAGTGGTAGCGCCCCTTGGCCAGCAGGGGAGCGCCGCGATCGAAGTCGGGATCGATCTTGATCGCGGCGTCCAGCCGCGCGTTGAACTTGCCCTCCAGCCCTTCCCCCAGCGCCTTCATGATGCCCACGGCCTGCGAGTACATGCCGATGCCCGCGGCCGCGTAGTACTGGCACTCGACGCGCTGGGGAGCCACCTTCACGCCGCGCTCACACACGTCCCACGCCTGCTTGCCGAGCACCTTCTTCAGGCGCGCGTCGCTGGCGCCGTCCGCCTGCCAGTTCAACAGGCGCGAGCTGCGCCACAGCAGCTCGTAGTCCTCGGGCGCGGCCTTCAGCTCCTTCTTGAGCGTCTCCTCCTGCTCCTTGAGGGCGGCGGGCTCCGCACGTCGTTGGTCCAGCGCATCCAGGGATGTCAGCAGCTCCGGCGAGGCCGCGCGGGCCGGCAGAACCACCAGCAGGCAACCGGCAAGCAAAATCAAGCGCATGGGCGGCGGTGTTAGCACGCACGCTCATCCGCCAGCAACCCAACCACTCGTATCAGGTAGGGTCCCGGACGGATCAGGCGGCAAGCCCGGGAAAACGAGAAGGGCGGCCGAGGAGCCTGCGCCCCATCGTACCGCCCTTCTCACTGCATGGACTCGGAGGAGAGCTCGGAGAGGGCCGCTCAGGCCGCGTCGGCCGCCATGTTCTCGTTCTCCTCGTCCTGGTTGAACGCGGAGAGGTAGCGCTCGAGGAAGCTCTTCGTCTTCAGCTCCACCTGGCGCACGCGCTCACGCGACACGCCCCAGCGCTGGCCCAGCTCCTCCAGCGTCAGCGGCTTGTCCTGGGTCAGCCGCTCCGTGAGGATGTCCCACCCCAGATCGCCAATGCGCTTGCGCACCTTGGCCAGCGCCTCTTGAACCTCCTCGTCCTGCTCGCGGGACAGGAAGACGTCCTGCGGAGACGGCCCCGCGTCCTCCAGCCGATCCAGGAAGGTCGTCTCACCCTCCTCGTCAATGGAGGCATCCAGCGAGAAGTCCACCATGCTGCCGCGCTCGGACTCACCTCCGCGCACCTGGCTGCGGTTGTCCTTCAGGTAGCGGGTGATGTAGGCGCGAATCCACCAGACGGCATAAGTGGCAAAGCGAACATTCTTCTTGGGATCGAAGTGCTCGATCGCCTTCATCAGCCCGACATTGCCCTCCTGGATGAGATCGTCCAGGCGAGCGCCCCGGCTGGCGAACTTCTTGGCGACGGCCACCACGAAGGCCAGGTTCGAGGTGGCCAGGGTCTGCCGGGCCGCCTCCTCGCCTTTGCGCGCACGCCTCGCCAGATCGTATTCCTGCTCACGCGTCAGCTGCTGGTGCCCCCCCAGGTGACGCAGGTAGTGCGACAAGCCCTCTGCCGCATACTTCGTCGTGTTGGCCATGTTTCCCGACCTCCGTTCCGAGATGCTGCCGACGCGCTCAGCTCTTCCCCCGCGCCGCCTGCTACTAAGACGCGCAACGAGCGAAATGGTTTCTCATTCCGGTGCGAGGAATTTTTCGCCTGATTAGGGACGTGTGACGGGACCGTCACACCCACCTGACGAGGCGTGGACCTGAGCGCGTTTCCAATGGTGCTGCGTCTCTAGAAACGCTCGGGATCGGGAAACATTTTCTCAGGATTGAGGAGGCCTGCTGGGTCGAAGAAGGCCTTGAGCCGGCGCTGCAGCTCGAGCACCGCGGCCGGCTGCTCCAGGGCCAGGTAGTCCCGCTTGGCGTGTCCCACCCCGTGCTCGCCGGTGATCGTGCCTCCCATCTGCACCGTCATTTCGAGCATGCGTCGGATGGCCGTCTCCACGAGCGGGCGCTGGTGGGGGCCCTCGTAGAGGATGTTGGCGTGGAGGTTGCCGTCGCCCGCATGCCCATAGGTGGCCACGACGAGCCCCAGCTCGGCTCCCAGGGCCTTGAGCTTCTCGATGATCTCGGGAATACGCGAGCGGGGTACGGCGATGTCCTCGGAGATCTTGTGGGGCTTGAGGGCTCGCAGGGCCGTGGACACCACGCGCCGGGCGGCCCAGAGCTTCTCGCGCTGCTCCTCGTTCTGCGCGACGAGCGTCTGGGTGGCCCCCAGGCGCTCGCAGATCTCTCCGGCCTGGGCCAGCTCGGCCAGCAGGCCTTCCTCCGCGTTGCCGTCCACCTCGAGGATGACGGCGGAGCCGGCGCCGGGCGGGAAGTGGAAGCCGCGGCCGTCCACGGCGCGCAGGGCCACGTCGTCGATGAGCTCCAGGGTGCGCGGCAGCACGCCCGCGGCGAGCACCGCGGAGACGGCGCGCGCCGCGGCGAGCACCGAGTCGAAGATGATGAGCGCCGTCATCACGTGCCGGGGCCTGGGGATGAGCTGGAGGGTGATCTCCGTGGCCACCCCGAGCGTGCCCTCCGAGCCGACGAAGAGGCCGACGAGATCGTAGCCGGCCACGCCCTTGATGGTGCGCCGCCCCACCTGGAGGATCTCGCCGCTGGGGAGCACCCACTCCAGGCCGATGACGTAGTCGCGCGTGACGCCGTACTTGAGCGCCCGGGGGCCACCCGCATTCTCCGCGACGTTGCCACCCAGGGTGCAGAACTGCCACGAGTTGGGATCCGGCGGGTAGAAGAGGCCCACCGCCTCCACCGCCTTCATGAAATCGCCCGTGATGACGCCGGGCTCCACCACGGCGGTCAGATCCTCCACGGAGAGGGAGCGGATGCGGTTCATCCGCTCCAGGCTCACCGCCACCCCGCCTCGCAAGGGCAGCGAGCCGCCGCTCTTGCCGCTGCGCGCTCCGCACGGGGTGAAGGGGACACCCAGGGCCTGGCACGTCTTGAAGACGGCGGAGACCTGCGCGGCGCTCTCCGGGAAGACGATGAGGTCCGGTGCGTAGCTGCCAGTGTCCGACTCGTCGCGGGAGTATTGCTCGCGCGTGTCCTCGTCGCGGCGCACCTGTCCCGAGGAGAGCACCTGGGTGAGCTCAACCCACGCGCGCTCGATGCGCTCGGGCTCCACGCGGGGGAAGACCTTCTCGGAGGGCATCATCATCGCTGCATCCCCAGCCGCGCCCACAGCTCGCGGCGCATGGCCCCGTCCCGCCTCAGGCGGCCCTCATAGGCCTCCGCGTGGGTGATGGCGTCTTGCTGCTGGGCGCCTCGCAGGCGCAGGCACTGCTGCTTCGCCTCGAGGATGCACGCGGTCGCGGGGCTGCCCAGCACGCGTGCGAGCGAGCCGGCCACCTGCCGGGCCAGCTCCTCCTGGAGGATGAGCCGGTGGGCGAAGCAGTCCAGCAGCGCGCCGAGCCGGCCGAAGCCCACCACCTGCCTGCCAGGCACGTACGCCACGTGCGCGCGGCCCTCATAGGGCAGCAGGTGGTGCGGGCACATGGAGTGGAACCGCAGGTCGGTCACCACCACCAGCTCGCCCGAGGAGCCCCGAGGCGCCGGGAAGAGCTCCCCGAGCGCCTCCTCGGGAGTCCGCGCGTAGCCGTCGAGGAACTCGTTCGCCCAGGCCTCGGCCACCCGCTCCGGCGTGCGGTCGAGGTTGGAATCCGTGAGCGGCACGCCCGCGGCCCGCAGGAAGTCCTTCACCGCGGAGCTCATGGCGGCCATATCCGGAGCGGCGGGCTGGGGACGTCGAGGCGGGCGGCGGGGGGCTCGGGGGGTTGCCAAGGACAGTGCTCCTTCATGAAGGCATCAGGGGGCCGAGACGCTACCCGAGATGGGCGCGACCTGAATCTCCTCTCCCACCACGCGAACGGCATAGATGCGGATCCGGGCCCCCGCGTTGCTCGGACAGACGCCCGAGCGCACATCGAAGGGCCAGGCATGCAGGGGGCAGTGCAGGAGGTAGCCCTCCACGTCTCCCTGCGAGAGCGGCCCCCCTCGGTGGGGGCAGGTGTCCTGCAAGGCGAACAGCTCTCCCGCGACGCGGACGAGGGCCACCGGAGTGCCCCCCACGTCCACCACCGCGCGCCCCCGCTCGTCCAGATCCGAGAGCCGCGCCACCGGCATGTATGGCCCAGGAGGTTGTCTCTCCACGCAGGGACTCCAACACCCGGGGCGGGTGGGTCATCCCCGCCCGCCCCCCCGCCTCCGGCCGGAGACCGGTTGAATGGCGAGGGCCTTCGCGCCGTCGGCTGCCTTGACTCCTTCGGAGTACGTCAGTAGAGCAGTCAGGTTACCTCATCCTCAGATGATCGATCGCATCGCCACCCTCCGAGGCTACATCGCGACGCTGCTCGTCGCGCTGTGGGGCATTCAGCCGCTGGTGGCCTTCGTGCACGCGCGGGAGCACGCGCACCGCTTCTGCCCGGAGCACCAGACCTTCGAGGAGACGGTGCGCGGCGTGGGCCCATTGCAGAACCTGGCCAGCAGCACGCCCGTGCTCTCCGCGATCCGGATCGACATCGGGGTGGACTCGGCGCGCACCACCCACGAGACCTGCCCGCTGCTGACGGCCAGCACCCGCGGCGACGCGCTGGCCTCGGAGGCGGTGACGAGCCTCACGACGCGCCTCGCCACGAGCCTCGCGGCCACCGCGCCGCCCACCTCCCGCTGCTCCGTCCCCATCCTCGCCACCGCGCCCAAGTCATCACCTCCTGTGCACGCCTAGCGTCCGGAAGTGAAAGACTGTGGATGGCTGCCCGTGCCCCGGGCGCCCGGTTCCGAGGAGTCAAAGAGTGTTCCCCCCAGCACGCCGGCCCTCCGGCCTCATCATCGTCAGCCTTCTCTGGTTGTGTACCCTGCCCGCCCAGGCCCAGGAGGCGCCCGACGCGGGCACTCCGCCCGCCGACGCCGCCGCCCCACCCGCCGAGGGCACTTCCGAGGCGGAGCCTTCCGCGGACGATCTGGCGGAGATCGAGAAGGCCCTGGGCGCGGACAAGGCCGCCGCGGAGCCCAGCCCGACCGGGGCGCCCCCCGCCTCCGACTCGGGTGCGGCCGTCAGCCCCTCCCGGGTCTCGGTCAGCCCCAACAACCAGTGGCTGGATCTGAGCCTCGTGCTGGACATGGCGCTCGCGGCCTTCACGGCCGAGGAGCCGCTGCAGACGGGCGGGCATGACCCGAACACCAACGGGTTCAACTTCCAGCAGCTCGAGCTGAGCATCCGCAGCGTGGTGGATCCCTACTTCCGCTTCGACAGCAACCTCGTCTTCGCGCTGTCGGGCGTGGAGATCGAGGAGGCGTACGTCACCACCCTGGAGCTGCCCGCCAACCTCCAGGTGCGCGCCGGCCAGTTCCTCACGCGCTTCGGCCGCATCAACCCCACCCACCCGCACGCGTGGGACTTCGCGGATCAGCCCTTCGCCATCGGGCGCGTCTTCGGCGCGGAGGGCAACAGCGGCCTGGGCGTCGAGGTCTCCTGGCTCTCCCCGCTGCCCTGGTACCTGGAGCTGGTGGGCTCCACCACGGACGCCAGCGGCGAGGGCTCCGCGCGCAGCTTCCTGGGCGGCGGAGGGGGCCGGGTGGTCTCCCTGCTCGACTTCCAGTTCACCGGCGCGGTGAAGCAGTTCTTCCCCCTGTCCGACGATCTGTCGCTGCTGTGGGGGCTGTCCTCCGCGACGGGCCCCAACGCCTCGGGCCACCGCAACTACACCAACGTCTTCGGCACGGACGTCTACCTCAAGTACCGGCCCACCACGATGGCGAGCTACAGCGTCATCTCCCTGCAGGCGGAGCTGCTGTACCGCCGCCGGCAGATCCCGGATGACGTGCTCTCCGACTACAACGGCTACGCCCAGGTGCTCTGGCGCTTCGCCAAGCGCTGGTCCACGGCCGCGCGCTACGAGTTCGGCACCGCGGCGCGAGACCAGGACGGCCGCGTCGCGGACGATCCGCTCGATCCGGAGTGGACCGACACCCGCCAGCGCATCTCCGCCAACGTCACCTTCTGGCCCACCGAGTTCTCCCGCCTGCGCCTGCAGGCCGCCACCGATCGCGCCGCCTGGCGGGACGAGGCGGACTACTCGGTCTTCCTCACCCTCGAAGCGGTGATGGGCGCGCACGGCGCCCACGCCTTCTAGCCCCTTCCTCCGGAGCCACTGATGAGAACCTTCCGATTCCCGGCCCTGTTCGCCGCCCTCCTCTGCCTCCTCTCCCTGCCCGCCCGCGCGGATCTGAACATCGTCACCACCGTCCCGGACCTCGCCGCCCTGTCCAAGACCATCGGCGGTGAGAAGGTATCGGTGACGCCGCTGGCGCTGCCCACCCAGGATCCCCACTTCGTGGACGCCAAGCCCAACCTGGCGCTCGCGATGAACAAGGCGGATCTGCTCATCACCATCGGCCTGGATCTGGAGATCGGCTGGCTGCCCACGCTCCAGCTCGGCGCGCGCAACTCGCGCATCCAGACGGGCAACCCCGGGTACCTGGACGCCTCCCAGTTCGTGAACGTCCTCGAGGCCCCCGTCGTCAAGGTGGACCGCAGCCAGGGGGATGTGCACCCGGGCGGCAACCCCCACTACCTCCACGATCCACGAATGACCGTGCTCGTGGTCCGCGGCATCCAGGCGCGCATGGCGCAGCTGGATCCGAAGAACGCCGCCACCTACCAGGCGAACGCGGAGAAGTTCATCACCGAGCTGGAGGCGGCGCGGGCCGACTGGGAGAAGCGCCTGGCCGGGCTGCGCGGCGTGCCCACCGTGGCCTACCACAAGACGACGGCGTACCTGGCCGACTGGCTGGGCTTCAAGAACCTGGGCTACCTCGAGCCGAAGCCGGGCATCCCGCCCACGCCCTCCCACGTGGCCCAGGTGCTCTCGCTGGGGCGGCAGCAGAAGGCCCAGCTCGTCATCCAGGAGGAGTACTACCCGGACTCCACCTCCAAGCTCGTGGCCTCCAAGATCCCGGCCGGCCTGGCGATCCTCCCGAGCGGCGCGAAGTTCCGCGAGGGGGAGACGTACCTCCAGCGCATGGAGCGGCTGGTGCAGAGGTTGGAGCAGGGCCTGGCGGGCAAGAAGTGAGGCCGAGCATGCGCCAGAGCCTGCTCCTTTGCCTCGTGCTGTCCGCCGGCTGCGCCTGGGATGCCGGCGAAGGCTTCGCCGTGCTCGAGCCCTCCGTCAGCGCCGCGTACTCGCCCCTGCCCGACCGGGATGCGGGGGGCGGCTATCAGCAGCTCGCCTCCAACTTCCAGGTGCGCCTCACCACCGCTCGGATGCGGCTGGAGTACATCGAGCTGCTCGGGCGCACCGGCGGGGGCGGCCCCACGAGCTTCGATCCGGCCAACCCTCCCCCGGGCTACACCCTCTGCCACAACGGGCACTGCGATCGCGAAGACGGCGCACTGGTGTCCTATGAAGAAGTCGAGGCCGAGCTATCCGGCGGCGCGTCCTCGGCCTCCACCGTGGCCACCCTGAGCGTGGGCGACATGGATCTGCTGGCCCCGGAGACCTTCACGCCAGGCTGCAAGCCCGACTGCGAGCTGCCTCGCACCACCCTCTCCAACGGGCGCTGGGCGGTGACGGCCCTGCGGCTCGAGGGCACGGTCCGGGACGCGCTCGCCAGCCCGCGCTTCACCGGCGAGCGCCCCTTCCGCCTGGAGCTAACCCCCGCCGGTGCCCAGGCCGAGCCGGTCCTGGAGCTCACCGGGGCGCTCGACATTCCCTCGGACCGCGAGCACGCGCCGCGCGTGCTGCTGGGGCTCCGGCTCGACGTGACGCCGCGAGTCTTCGATGCGGTGCCCTGGGAGAACACCACTCCGGGAACGGATGGCACGGTGGACCTGGGCCATGCCGACAACGCCGAGGTGCGCAAGGTGCTCCTGGGAGAGTTGAAGGAGCTGAGCCCTGTCGTGGAGGTAGAGCGTGAAGACCGATGATCCCCCCAAGCCGGGCGAGACCTCGGCTGCTCCCCAACTCCCGCCCGGCGAGCTGCTCGTCTCGTGCGAGGAGCTCGCCGTTGGCTACGGGGAGACGCCCATGCTGCCGGCCTTCAACCTGAAGATCTACAAGGGCAGCTTCGTGTCCGTGGTGGGCCGCAACGGCTCTGGCAAGAGCACCTGGTTCAAGACGCTGCTGGGGATGATTCCCCCCGTGTCCGGGCGCGTCGTGAAGCACCGGCCGGAGCTGAAGTGGTCCTACGTGCCGCAGACGGTGGGCATCGACACCATCCTGCCCATGCGCCCCAAGGAGATGGTGATCTGGGGGCGCCTGTCCGGCTGGAACTTCCTGCGGCCCTTCTCCACCTCGCAGGAGCGGAAGCTCGCCGAGGAGGCCATCGACACGGCGGGCGCGAGATCCTTCGCCCACCGCCCCTACCGTGAGCTGTCCGAGGGCCAGAAGCAGCGCGCGCTGCTGGCCCGGGTGATCGCCAGCCAGGCGGAGCTCGTCCTGCTGGACGAGCCCACCGCGGCCATGGACGCCGTGGCCGAGCAGGAGACGATGAAGCGGCTGGTCCGGCTGGCGCGCGACCAGAACATGGCCGTGGTGGTGGTGAGCCACGATCTGGAGCTCGCCGCCCGGCACGCCGACGTCCTCGTCTTCCTGGACCGGGAGACGCCCTCCATCATCGTGGGCGACGCGCAGACCGTCTTCTGCTCTCACGCCTTCCGCCACCAGTACGGCGACGAGTACTGCGCTCGCGCCAAATCCGGTTCCCCCCTTGGACACACCCATGGATGAAATCTCGAAATGGGAGCAGTTCCAGCTCAGCTTCGAGCTGTTCCGCGATCCCATCCTCTGCGCCCTGGTCGCCGGAGGCGTGCTCGGCTTCCTGAGCGTCTACGTGGTGCTGCGGCGCATGGTGTTCGTCAGCGCCGCCGTGACCCACTCGGCCGGTCTGGGCGTGGCGCTCGCGTTCTTCGTGGACATCCACCTGGGGCTGAGCGTGGATCCCATGCTGGGCGCCACCATCCTGTCAGTGATCGCCACGCTCCTGCTGATGCTGGATCCGGCCCGGCTGAAGCTCACGCGCGAGAGCATGCTCGGCCTGGCCTTCGCGTTCGCCGGCGGCGCGGCCGTGCTGGTGGGCGATCGCATCGCCCAGGAGGCCCATGACATCCAGGGCATCCTCTTCGGCACCGCGGTGCTCGTCACCCCGGAGAACCTCTACACCGTGGCCGGCGTCGGCGGCGCCATCCTCCTGCTCCAGCTCTGGTGGTACCGGGGCTTCACCTTCGTCAGCTTCGATCGGGTGGGCGCCACCGTGCAGGGGCTCCCGGTGCGCATGCTGGATGCGGTGCTGATGATGTCCATCGGCATCATGGTGGGCGTGTCGGCGCGGGCGCTCGGCTCGCTGCCTGTGTTCGCCTTCTCCACCCTGTCCGCCATCGCCGCGCTGGTGCTGGACTTCCGGCTGGGGTGGACGTTCCTGCTGGCCACGCTCTTCGGGTGCATCTCCGGCGTGGGCGGCTATCTCTTCGCCTTCTTCTATGACTTCCCCGTCGGCGGCTCGCAGACGGTGCTCGCGAGCGTGCTGGTGCTGCTCACCGCGCTCCTCCGAGGCGGCCTCAACCTCCTGGATCCCACGCGCTGAGGCCAGGGGCATGCCGGGTGTCCTGGGGGGGCGCCCGCGCGGTCGATATGCGGCCGTGCGGGCAGCGTTGTAGGGGACAGCACATTCCCCGGAGCCTCCATGTCCCACCGCATCCTCCTGTCCTGCCTCCTGGCAGTGATGGCCGGCTGTACCCGTAGCGCCCGGCCCGACTCCGAATCCGAGACGCCTCGCTACGAGCACGTCTTCCTCAAGCCGCTGGAGGAGGCGCTGGCGGAGACCCAGAAGCTCCTCGCGGAGAAGGGCTACACCTTCGTCCCCACCGAGGATGAGACGCTGCTGCTCACCCGCTGGCAGAAGACCAACGGGGCGCAGTGGGGCAACGAGTCGGAGTACCGCTACCTGGTGTCCGGGCTCCGCCTGGGTTCCAAGCAGTCGGTGGTCCGCATCTTCCGGATGTGGCGCACGGAGATCAGCAACAACAGCGAGCAGCGGCCGAACCTCTACAAGTTCATGCAGTACCACCACACCATCTTCGAAGCGCAGGAGCGCAACCCGATCGAGGAGGTGAACAAGGATCGCGGAGGGATGCACGGGCTGCGCGATCTACCGCTGGAGAAGGAGCTCGCCCTGCGCCTGGAGTCCGGCGCCGGCATCGAGGTGGTCGCCAGGAACATCGCGCCGGGGGCCGATCGCCCCCACCTCCGCGGCCCGGACTTCTATCTCGCGCGCTGGAAGCAGGACGTCTCCGGGCCGGCCACCGAGGTGCAGCCCTGCCCCCAGGAGGTCCGTGAGCTGAACACCCTGCTCAAGCCCCGACTGACGATGCTCATCGGCGAGCAGCTCGGCAGCAGCGAGACTCCCCGCGTCGTGGGTGATGCGGCGTGCCAGTCCGCCGCCGCGGGCCTCGCTGTGACGCTGGGCCTGTCCATCCCCCGCACGGAGCAGGAGCGCATCAACCGCTACCTGGCCAGCCCCGGCGCCCCTGGCGACCAGGACGAGCTGCTGCGCGGCCCGTTCTGGCGCAGGCCGTACCAGGATGGGCGCAGCAGCCGTGCGATCATGGACCTGATTGATCGCATCCGCTCGCTGCGCACCTATGGCCTGTTCATCTCCGTGGTGGCCTACGACACGGATGAGGCGACCGGCACCGCGCGCGACGCCCTGCTCTCCGAGGTCTGGGAGAAGCGCCGCAAGGAGCGCCCGGAGGAGCTCTTCATCATCCTGGCCGGCAACACCCACGCGCGCACCGTCGAGGGGACCTCGTGGGATCGAGACTTCGTCCCCATGGCCAGGCGCCTGGCGAGCAACGATCCCGGCATGCGGATCTTCGATCTGAGCTACGCGCAGGGCAGGCGCTGGGGGTGCGATCTGAACCGGCAGGCGAAGCTGGTGTGCACCGTGGTGGGCGCCAGCCCCAGCGAGCGGGTGGCCGCGGCCCCCGGGCAGACCCCCTACGTCAAGCTGTTCGCCCAGCCCACCGAGGAGGGCCACCACGGCCTGCTCTACGTGGGGGCGCTCACTCCCTCCATGCCGGCCATCTCGCTGGAGGGCCATGAGCCGCCTCCCGAGTCGAAGGCGCCGCAGCCCCCCAAGCGGACCCGCGACTAGCGCGCCCTAGCGGACCGCGGCGGAGATGGCCTTGAACTCGGGCGAGCCGGCCCGCCCGAGCATGTCGAAGAGCGCGGACTCCACCGTGGTGACTCGCGCGCCGATCTCCTTGCACAGCTCGAAGCCCACGCGCCGGTCCTCCGCCGAGCGGGAGAGGACCGCGTCCGCGCACAGCCACACCTCGAAGCCCTTCTCCACGAGATCGCGCGCCGTCTGGAAGACGCAGATGTGCGTCTCCATTCCCACCAGGAGGAGCTGCTTGCGCCCCTGGAGCCCGGCGAGGACCTCCGGCGTGGCCGCGCTGAACTCCAGCTTCTCCACCGGCTTGAGCTCGCCCAGGCGCTCGCGCAGCCAGGCGTGGGTGGGCCCCAGCCCCTTCGAGTACTGCTCGGTCACCAGGATGGGCAGCTTGAGCGCCTTGGCCCCCTCGATGGCGGCGCCCGCGCGCTTGAGCATCCGCTCGAGCGGCTCCTTCTCCATGGCCGCGCAGAGGCGCTCCTGGATGTCCACGACGAGCAGCGCGGCGTTGCCGGAAAGAAGGCGGTAGTGGGGCATGGGCTCCTCTGGGAAGGCGGTTCCAGGCTCACGAATTGCTGAACCCGCCCCGGCCGTCAAGGGGAGGCCCCCACCCCGAGGAGGCGATGCTCAGCACGAGACCTTCTCCCAGAGGGGAAAGGCGCCGGGCTCCTGGGGTGCCACTGGCTCCGCGCCTACCACGCGCAGGTGGCGCCCTCGCCCGGCCATGAAGCTCCGGGCGCGCTGCAGCTCAAGGTGGGGCGAGGGAGGCCCGCCCAGGCACCTCCCTCCGGTGAGGCCTGCGCCTCTATGAGCCCAGCTCTCGGAGGGGCTCAGTGCTCGTGCGCACCGGCCTCCTCCTCGATGACGATCGAGACGGAGGTCTGCGTCGTGGGGCCGAAGGTGATGGTGTGGGTCCCCACCTTCATGGGGAACGTGTGGCGGCCCTTGATCTCGGTGCACTCGGAGGAGGAGCTCGCGCTCTCCTCGGAGGCGACCGTCTGGCCGTTCGCGTCCTTGATGGCCAGCGGCACGTCCGCGCTGGTGAAGATGATGTAGTGCACCGCCTCCGCCGCGGCGAAGGAGACCGTGCCGCCCTTGCCGCCCGCCACGTCGGTGAGCGTGATGTCATAGCGGCGGTGATCGTTGCTCACCGCGGGTGCGCCGCTGGTGCTCGCGGAGGCGTTGACGGACGAGGCCGGCCCCTCCTGGAGGTGCTCGCACCCCTCGACATCGGGGCTCGCCTCATCGCCGCAGCCGATGAGCAACGCGGTGGACAGCAGGACAGCGGAAAAGAACTTCAGTTTCATGGTGTGACTCCACGGGTAGGTACAGCGGTACGACAGCCAGTCACCTCGAGCACCGCGCTCCCTGGAGGGGAGGCCCGGCACGCAAGGCGCAAGAAGGGTAATGCAGGGAGAGCGCGCGCAGCGCGGGAGCCCACGCGTGGCGGAGCCTCACGTCAGCCGAGGGGACCCCACGCGCGAAGGCTCCGCCGCAGCGACAGCCAGCGCACGTGTGACGGCGAGAAGCCCCCTCGCCCGCACGGCGCGAGGAGGCCGCACGGCGGACGCGCTCCGAGCAACTCAGGACAGCGGCGGAGAAGACTTGGGCGCCAGCCGCAGCCGGGCCACGGGCTCCGGGTGGAGCTGCTCCAGCGGGAGCACCGGGCTGGACTGCGCCTCGGGCTCCGCGCTGATCAGATACCAGGCCGCGGGCATCAGGCCCTCGCGGCGGAGCAGGGTATGCGAGCAGTGGGCCTCGGCGCCGTGCGCCGGCGTGGCAGCCTGGCTCGTCCGGGTGATGCGCACGTCAGCGAATGAATCCGCGAGCCGCGGAGGTTGCGCGTGCGCCTCGGCCTCTGCCTCGCTGACGTGGATGAGCTCGCCGTGCTCCAGGCACGTGGCGTGCTGGACGAGGGCGTAGTGCGCCGCGCTGCCCAGCAAGCAGGGCGCGGACTTCGCTCAGACGGCGTAACCCATCGCCCCCGCCTTCACGGGAGCGTCCGGATCGAGCATCACGTTGACGCAGGCCACCGTGCCGCTGGCCACCGCGCGCTCCAGCGCTGGCCGGATCTGTGAGGGCTCCGTGACGTGCTCACCGTGCCCGCCGAGCGCCTCCACCACCTTGTCATACCGGGTGGGGGCCAGCAGCGTGCCCGGGGACTTGTCCTCGCCGAACATGCTCACCTGCGGCAGCCGGATCTGTCCCCAGGCGGCGTCGTTGCCCACCACGCACACCATGGGTAGCTTGAAGCGCACCGCCGTCTCGAAGTCCATGCCGTTGAGGCCGAAGGAGCCGTCCCCCTGGATGACCCAGTGGGTGCGCTCGGGGTGCAGCACCTTGGAGGCGATGGCGAAGGGCGCGCCCACGCCCAGGCACCCGAGCGGCCCCGGATCCAGCCAGCGGCCCGGGTTGCGCAGCTCGATGACCTTGGCGGCCATGGCCACCCAGTTGCCGCCGTCCGCGATGAACACCGGATCCTGCCCCGCCGCGTTGGCCACGTCGGACATCTCCTTGGCGAGCCGGTAGTGGTGGATGGGGACGCTGTCGTCCTTCGTCCACTGCTCCAGGTCCTTCGCCCGCTTGTCCTCGCGCGAGCGCAGGCCGGACAGGAACGTGTCGCGCTGGAGGCGGGGCGCCGCGTCCGCGAAGGCGGTGAGCGCGCTGAAGCTGTCGGCGATGATGCCCACGTCCACCCGGCGGTTGCGCCCGATCTCCGTGGGATCGATGTCCACCTGGACGATCTTCGACTCCGCGCTGAAGGTGGGCTCGGCGCCATAGTTGAGGCGGAAGTCGAACGGGGTGCCGATGACGAACACCACGTCCGCGCCGGAGAGGGCCTCCTTGCGCGTGTGCTGGAAGAAGAGCGGGTGGCCCGCGGGCAGGCAGCCGCGCCCGGCGCCGTTGAGGTAGACGGGCACCTGGGCCGTCTCGCAGAAGCGGCGCAGCGGCTCCCACGCGCCGTCCCAGTAGACGGAGGAGCCGGCGATGATGGCGGGGCGCTCGGCGGCCTTGAGCAGCGCCATGGCCTCGTCCACCTTGCGCGGATCCGGCACCTGCCGCGCGTCCGTGCGGTAGCGCTCCGGCATCTGCAGGCTGGCCTCGTCCGCGCCGTTGCAGAGCACGTCCCACGCCAGCTCCAGGAACACGGGCCCCGGCCGCCCGGAGAGCGCCACGCGGAACGCCTTGGCCAGGTACAACGGCACCAGCTCCGGGGTGGGCACGCGGTCCGACCACTTGGTGATGCGGTGGAACAGGTCCACCTGCTCCATCTCCTGCAGCGAGCCGCGGCTCTGGTTGAAGATGGGGGCCGCGCCGCCCAGGAGGATCAGCGGCGAGCTGGCCGCGTTGGCGTTGGCCACGCCGGTGAGCGCGTCCGTCACGCCCGGCCCCGCCGTCACCACCGCCACCCCCACCCCGCGAGTCACCCGGGCGTAGGCGTCCGCGGCGTGCGCGGCGGCCTGCTCGTGGCGGGTGTCGATGACCTGGATCCCCTCCTCCACGCAGCCCGCGTAGATGGGCGCCACGTGAAGGCCCGAGAGCGTGAAGATGTGCCGCACGCCCTCCTTCTTGAGCATCCGCCCGACGAGCTGCCCTCCGGTCACCATGGACATGCCGTGTCTCCTCTCTTGAGTGGATGAAGCCCTTGTGGCGCCGCTCAGGCCGCGCGCAGCGCCCGCTCGACGAGCACCAGTCGATCATTGCCGAAGTACATGTCCTCCCCCACGAAGAACGTGGGGGCCCCGAAGGCGCCTCGCGAGACGGCCTCCTCGGTGTTGCGGCGCAGGGCGTCCTTGATCTCCTGGGTCTCGGACCGCGCGAGCGCCGCCTCCGGCTCCAGGCCCGCCGCGCGCGCCAGCTCCTGGAGCACCTTGGGATCGCCCAGGTCCTTGCCCTCGACGAAGGCCGCCCGGTAGGTCGCGTGGGAGAAGGCGGCGATGCGGCCCTGCTCGGCCGCCACCAGCCCGAGCCGGTCCGCCTTCAGCGAGTTGACGGGGAAGGCCTCCGGCATCCGGAGCTCCGGCAGCCCCTGGTAGCGGCACCAGTCCAGCAGGTCCTTGCCCAGATAGCCGGCCTTGCTCGGGTTGCTGATGGGTGGCACGTTCCCCGTCGCCTTGAACACGGCGCCCAGCAGAAAGAGGCGCCAGCGGAGCTCTGCCCCGGTACGCTCCGCGAGCGCTTCCACCTGCTCCGAGGCGAGGTAGGAATAAGGGCTGGCGTAGTCGAAGAAGAACTCGAGAGTCTTGGCCATCGAGAGGCTCCACCCAGGCACCCCGAAGGTGCCGGGCCGAAGGTTGCGAGGAAGAGGGTTTATCCCCGTGAATGAACTTTTAGAAGTGCTGAGGTTTCAGGCCCCCAAATTCGGAGCGGAGCTGGCTCGCACGGCCCATGGGCGAGGCCTGGCCGTCACCCAGAAGGACGGCACCACCCGCCCCATCCCCATCACCGCCACGCCCGTCATCCTGGACGCCGCGGAGATCCGCCGCCGCGCCGAGCTGGCCGCGAAGCTGTCCTCCGCCACGCTGAAGATGGCCGACGCGGTGCTCAACGGGGGCTCGCGGGACGTGCTGCTCGGGGCGCTCTCTCCCCTGGAGCGCTCCATCGCCGAGCGGACCTGGCAGCAGGTCGTCCGGCTGGCCACCACGCGGGTGGACTTCTTCGTGGACACGGGGAACCAGCCGCGCGCGCTGGAGATCAACACCACCATCCCCGCGATGCAGGGCTACTCGGACATCGCCGCGCGCTCGTTCATCGAGGTGGTGGCCCGGCACTTCAACTACCCGGAGCGGGCCATCCACGCGCTGCTGACGCTCAACGGCAGCAACGCCATGGCCCTCTACCGCGCCCTGCTGGACGGGTACGCCCTGGAGCGCAAGGGCCAGCAGCCGGAGACCATCGCCCTGCTCTGCCGCCGCAACGACGCGCAGCTCACCGAGCTGCGCTACCTGGCCGAGCGCTTCCGCGAGTTCGGCGCGGACGCGGACCTCGTCCACCCGGACGAGGTGTCCGGCGATGACGCCTTCATCGTGAACGGCAAGAAGTACGATCTGGTCTACCGTCACCTCTTCGTGCGGCGGCTGGAGGAGCACCCGGCGCCCTGGGTGGAGGAGTTCCTGGGGACGGTGCCCGGCAAGAAGGCCGTCTTCCTCAACCCGCCCACCTCGCAGATGGAGGTGAAGGCGACCTTCGCCCTGCTCTCCCAGGCTGTGGCCGAGCCGGAGCTCGCGGAGGGCGCGGGCCTGAGCCCCGAGGAGCTGGAGGCCATCCGAGCCTGTGTCCCGTGGACGCGGCGCTTCCGGCGCGGTCCGGCCGTGGGCCCCGGCGGGGATAAGTGGGACGATCTGGTGGCCGCCGTGGCCGCCGAGCCTCGCCGCTTCGTGCTCAAGCGCTCCTGGGACTACGGAGGGAAGGCCGTCTTCCTCGGCCGCTCGGTAGGCAGCGTGCCGTACAACGAGCGGGCCCAGGCGCTCTATGGAGGCCCGCTGAGCTGGGCGGAGCTCTGCGAGCGCGCCACCTCGGACACCACCGGCGGCGGCTACGTGGTGCAGGAGGTGGTGGAGACGCAGCCCGAGGACCACCTGCTGTGCACCGAGACGGGGGCGCTGCCCACGTCCTTCTACGTGGACTACTCCGCCTACGCCTCGGTGGGGTTCTCCAAGCAGCCCGCCTGGGGCGGCGTGTGCCGCGGCTCCATGGGGGAGATCGTCAACATCGTGGGCGGCGGCGGGGTGCTGCCGCTCATCACCACCGAGGTCGCCCACAAGCTGCTCATGGCCTGGAAGGCCATCTGACAGCGAAACCGCCTGCGCCGCGCTATAAGGAGCGGGCACCGCCGGAATGCCGGCATGGAAAGGACGAAGTTCACTATGGCCTGGGAAAACAACCCTGGATGGCAGACCTCCTCCGCGGCGGAGGTGAACTCCACCCTCGTGCGCGAGGCGCAGCGCACGTTCATGTCCCGCGTGTACGGCTGGATGTTCGCCGGGCTCATGCTCACCGGCGTGGTGGCGATCGTCACCGTCACCAACGAGCCGCTGCTCGAGGTGGCCCTGGCGTGGCGCTTCCCGCTGCTGCTGGCGGAGCTGGGCCTGGTCTTCGGGCTCTCGCTGGCGGCGCCCAGGCTGTCCGGCCCGGTGGCCGCGCTGATGTTCATGGCGTACGCGGCGCTCACCGGGATGACGCTGTCCATCTACTTCCTCATCTACACCGCGGGCTCCATCGGGCAGGCCTTCCTCATGACGGCCGGCGTCTTCGGGGCGATGAGCCTCTACGGGACGGTCACCAAGAAGGACCTGGGCGGCTGGGCCTCGTTCCTCTTCATGGGCCTGGTGGGCGTGATCATCGCCGGCGTGGTGAACATCTTCATGCGCAACGACATGATGTCGTTCGTCATCGCCTGTGCCTGCGTCGTCGTCTTCGCGGGCCTGACGGCGTATGACACGCAGAAGCTGCGGCAGCTGCACGCCTCCAGCGGCTACAGCAGCGCCGCCACCATCAGCGTGGTGGGCGCGCTCACGCTGTACCTGGACTTCATCAACCTCTTCCTCGCCCTGCTGCGGCTCTTCGGGCGCCGGCGCTGATCCGCCTGCCCCCAAGGACATTCGTTCCTGTGAGGCGTAGAGGGTCACCCATGGCAGCGGAACCATGACGAACCCCACGCTTCTGTCGGACCCACAGCCCGTGGTTGGGAGGCAATGGAGCAAGGACTCATCACCTGAGCGGAGACGGCTCCTGGGCCTGGCACGCGACGCGCTCCTCTTCATTGACGTCACCGGCCAGAGGTATCGCTTCGAGGACTTCCGAAAGAGTCCAAGGGCCGACGCTCCACCGCGAGCGGAGGGCCCAGCGAGCCTCAGGGAGCACTTGAGCAAGACGACGGAGTTCTTCACGCAGCTCCGCGACGAGCCAGAATCCTCCGCGGAGAGAGAACTGATTCAAGTCATTCTCGACGCACTTCACTTCATCTCGTCAACGGGACAATACAGCGCGTTCAGAGAGTATCTTGAGCATGTCGAGGCTGGCGGTCCTCCTTAGGAGGCTGGAGGAAATAAGTTTTCCACTTTCAGTTGTTGCTCCAATGAACTCAGCGGCGAGGAACGCGGATGGACGAGGAAGC
>JAFGNZ010000370.1 GCA_016926755.1 Myxococcaceae bacterium
AGGTTGGAGCGGCTGATGCCCAGCTCCCGAGCCAGCCGGCTCTTGTTGTTCTGGGTGCGCACCAGGCCCCGCTGGATCATCTCCCGCTCCAGCGCCTCCACCGCCTCGTTCAGCCTGCCGGTGGCGCGCACGGGGGACATCAGCGTGGAGCCCCCGGGGATCACCGCGTCCCGGATGCGGCTGGAGATGAGATCCGCGGGGAGCAGCTCCAGATCCCCGCCCAGCACCAGCAGCCGCTCGATCTCGTTCTCCAGCTCGCGGATGTTGCCCGGCCAGGGGTAGGCGTTGAGGATGGCCAGCGCCTCTGGCGACAGCCCCCGCGTGCGCTGGTTCTCGCGGTGGTGCTTGCGCTGGAAGTGATCGATCAGGATGGGCAGATCCTCGCGGCGATCCCTCAGCGCGGGCAGGTGCAGGCGGATGACGTTGATGCGGTAGTAGAGATCCTCGCGGAACTCGCTCTTCTTCACCAGCTCGCCCAGATCCTTGTGGGTGGCGGCGATCACGCGCACGTCCACCTCCTTGGGGTGGGTGCCGCCCACGGGGATGAAGGTGCCCTCCTGCAGCACGCGCAACAGCTTCACCTGGAGCGCGGCGGACATGTCTCCCACCTCGTCCAGGAAGAAGGTGCCGCCGTCGGCCACCTCGAACAGGCCCTTCTTGTCCCGCAGCGCGCCGGTGAACGATCCGCGGGTGTGGCCGAACAGGGCGCTCTCCAGCAGGTTGTCGTTGAAGGCCGAGCAGTTCTGCACGACGAAGGGCTTGTCCTTGCGCGGGCCGTTGTGATGGATGGCGCGCGCCACCAGCTCCTTGCCGGTGCCGGACTCGCCGTTGATCAGCACGGTGGAGTCCGAGTTGGCCACCTTCTCCATCAGCCTGAAGACCTCCATCATCGCCGTGGAGCGCCCGATGATCTTCTCGAAGCGGTAGCGGTCCGACAGCTCGTTGGAGAGCGAGTGGATCGTCTCGTCCTTGCGCGACAGCTCCGCCTCGTAGCTGGCGATCTCGTTCGTCGCGAACTCGAGCAGATCCGACAGCTTGCCCAGCTCGGAGGCGTCCATCACCGGCACGCGCGCCACGGCCCGCTCCAGATCCGTGTCCACCGGGGTGAGCTCGCGGATCTGCGCCTTGAGCGCCTCGCCCTCGCGCTCGCCCACGGGCTGCCGCGCGAAGCCCTCGATGAAGAGCATCCCCTCGTACTCGTTGTCGATGTAGAGCGGCGCGCCGATGATCGTGAAGTTCAGGTGGCAGTCATGCGTGAGCGCCCGGCGCAGCCGCTTGCTGCTCTTGAACTTCTCGTGCAGCACCCGCACCGACTGGCTGCAACGCCGGCCCCCCTCCTTGGAGAGGAGCGACAGCCGGCAGAAGTCATTCGGGGGCGGGATGATGTCCCCGCGCTGCCACTCCTGCACCACCCCGTGCTTGTCCGCGAAGACCAGCTCCGCTTGCCACCACTTGCGGATGACCTCCTTGAGCATGATGATGGTGTGCAGGTTCTGGTACTTCTCGAAGTCCATCCGCTCCTCGTGCCCGTGTCCCGGGGCAGGACACCTCGAGCCTCCCGGGTGTCCGATTTTCAGCCGATTCTGATTCTCATATCCTGAGCGAGGCGCGCTGTCCGCAGGGTTCTCTCTCGTGACTACATCGGCGCATACCCACGGCGGCTCGAGGCAGGCACACAGTGGAGGAGACAGCCACGGCCACGCTCACCACGACCATGGTGATCATGGGCATGGGCACGGGCATGGGCACGGTCCGCCTCGTCGGCGTCCGTCCAGCCTGGCGGACGAGCGGCGCAAGGATCGCAACCGGCTGGTGTTCGCGCTGATCCTCACGGCCACCATCGCGCTGGCCGAGGCCGTGGGCGGCTTCCTCACCCACTCGCTGGCGTTGATGTCCGACGCCGGCCACATGCTGACGGACGTGTCCGCGCTGGGGCTGAGCCTGCTGGCGCTGTGGTTCTCGGGCAAGCCGGCCAACCTCAAGAAGACGTACGGGTACTACCGGATGGAGATCCTCAGCGCGCTGCTCAACGGCGTGCTGCTGCTGGGCATCACGGGGGTGATCCTGGTGGAGGCCTGGGAGCGCCTCCGCTCGCCGGCGCCGGTGCAGCTGGGGCCCATGGCGGTGGTGGCGCTGGTGGGCCTGCTGGCGAACCTCGGGGCGCTGGCCTTCCTGCACCGCACGCACTCGCTCAACGTGCGCGGGGCGTTCCTGCACGTGCTGGGGGACACGCTGTCCAGCGTGGGGGTGCTGCTGGGCGCGGGGATCATGGCGGTGACGGGCTGGTTCGTCGTGGACTCGGTCATCTCCCTGCTCATCTCGGTGGTGATCGTCGTGGGCGCCATCCGGCTGGTGCGGGACGCGGTGGACGTGCTGCTGGAGGCGGTGCCCGCCCACGTGGATCTGGAGGCGGTGAGGGGGCTGCTGCTGCGGGTGCCCGGCGTGAGCGCGGTGCACGATCTGCACGTGTGGACCATCTCCAGCGGGCTGTACGCGCTCTCGGTGCACCTGGTGGTGGTCAACGCCATGGCCTGCAACAACGACGAGATCCTCTCGGCGGTGAAGCACGAGCTGTTCGACCGGTTCGGGATCGATCACACCACCATCCAGATCGAGAGCGAGACGTACGCCCACCTGGGCGAGGTGCACTGAGGGGCCCCCTGAGCGCCTGGGAGCGGACGCTCGGTGCGAGTTGTCTTGCGTGGGCCGGGGAGTCGGAACATCCTCGGCGGTTGATGAGTGTGCTGGACAAGGTGCTGGCGTTGAGGCCGGCGAACGCGGTGGCGCGGCTGGGGGCGGCTTCCCGGCTGCCGTTGCTCAGCCCGAGCGATCTGCTGCGCGCGCTGGAGGGCTCCCCCGCGGCACTGCCGTGCATTCCGGTGCAGGCCAAGGGGGCCATCCCGGGGCTGCTGACGGCGGCCCGGGCGGAGGACTCGGTGTTGGGGCTGGCGTGCGCGCACCCGCTGGCGGATCGCGGCGGCACGGAGCGCTTCCTGTTCGCGGTGAGGACGGCCGCCAAGGAGGCCGAGCACGCGCGGCCCCTCTTCCTGCAGGCCGGGCCGGTGAAGGTGTCCAAGCCGAAGCCGGAGGGGCTGGCGCTGCAGCAGGAGGCGATCTTCCGCCTGGTGGACGACGGGTTCTCCCTGGTGTCGCTGGACGTGTCGAAGCTGGATCCCGCCGGGGCGGTGGAGGTGGTCCGCGCGCTGTCCGCTCCGCTGCGAGAGCGGGAGCTGCCCCTGGAGCTGACCCTGCCGGCGCCCACCCGGGAGGGGGCGAGCCCGACGGACACGGCGCGGCCGCTGCTGGAGGGCCTGCGCAAGGGCGCCGTCCCGGTGCGCTTCCTGCGGGTACCGGCGGCGGCGTTCGGCGAAGAGGAGCTGGACGTGGGGATGCTGCACCTGCTGGTGGAGCTGGCCACCGAGTACGGCGTGAGCGTGACGGTGGCGGAGGTGCCGGAGCGGGCCATGCGCTCGCTGCCCACGCTGGTGGCGGCCGGGGTCCGCAAGGTGGACTGCGCGGCGCCCTTCGAGCGGCTGGGGCTGGCGGCCTTTCCCGCGGAGGCGCGGGCCGTGGTGACGCAGAAGGCGGAGGCCACGGGGCTGCGCCCGGGCGAGCTGCTGGGGCTGCTCGAGGAGCAGTTCCCGGCCCTGGAGCCCTCCGCGCGCGAGCGGCTGGAGGCGCTGTCCTTCACCGAGGCCACGGAGATGATCGCCCTGCTGGGGGCGTCGCGGTCGGGCTGGCGCTCCATGGTGTGGCTGGCCGAGCACCAGGGCGACTGAGCGCATGCGGATCGTCGCCGGCAGCGCGAAGGGGCGCCCCCTCCAGGGGCCGAAGTCGACGTCTCGGCACATCCGCCCCACGGCGGATCGCGTCCGGGAGACGCTCTTCAACGTGCTCGGCCAGTGGCTGGACGGGCAGGCGGTGCTGGATCTCTACGCGGGCACGGGGGCGCTGGCGCTGGAGGCCCTCTCGCGCGGGGCGGGCCGGGCCGTGCTGGTGGACTCGGACCGCGAGGCGCTGGCCCTGTGTCGGCAGAACACGGAGGCCCTGGGCTTCGCCGCCCAGGTGGAGATCCTCGCCCAGCCGGTGGCCCGGGCGGTGGAGGCGCTGGGCCGGCGGGGGGAGCGCTTCGAGCTGATCTTCGCGGACCCGCCCTACGCGGCCCGGGGGGTGGAGGCGGTGCTGGAGCAGGTGGGGCGGGCGGGGTTGCTGGCGTCTGGCGGGGTGCTCATCGTCGAGCACGACAAGCGCGAGCCGGCCCCCGAGTCCCATGAGGGGTTTGCCCGGGAGGACCAGCGCCGGTTTGGCGACACGCTGGTGAGCTTCTACCGCATTCCTTGACCGACCCCAGGGGTCGTCCGAGACTCCGGGACCATGCCGGTGGCCATCTATCCAGGTTCCTTCGATCCGCTCACCAACGGGCACCTCAGCCTCATCCAGCGCGGCCTTCAGATGTTCGATCGGCTGATCGTCGCCATCGCGGTGAACCCCAAGAAGACGCCGCTCTTCACGCTGGAGG
This sequence comes from Myxococcaceae bacterium, assembly GCA_016926755.1. Taxonomy (GTDB): domain Bacteria; phylum Myxococcota; class Myxococcia; order Myxococcales; family Myxococcaceae; genus Hyalangium. Next base: position 4,520 of record JAFGNZ010000370.1, read on the forward strand.
AGCGGCGAGAGCTCATCCGGGAGGCCTGCCCGGAGGAGCGGGTGGAGGTGGACGCCTTCCAGGGGCTGCTGGTGGACTACGCGAAGCAGCGGCGGGTGAACGTGCTGCTGCGCGGGCTGCGCGCCGTGTCGGACTTCGAGTACGAGTTCCAGCTGGCCAACATGAACCGCAAGCTGGCGCCAGGCATCGAGACCGTCTTCATGATGACGGGCGAGGACTACTTCTACATCTCCTCGCAGCTCGTCCGGGAGGTCGCCTCCTTGGGGGGCGATGTCGCAGGCCTGGTACCGGACAATGTGCTGGCGAAGCTCCAGGCGAAGTTCGCGCGCAAGCCCTGAGGCCTTCACGGGCCTTGTTTGCCGCACCGTGTCGCGGTAGCAAACGGGGCATGCAACTCGCACAGCGGCTCAAGGCCATCAAACCGTCTCCCACGCTCGCGCTGAACGCTCGCGCCAAGGCGCTGGCGTCCCAAGGAGTCGATGTCGCGGGGTTCGTGGCGGGCGAACCGGACTTCGACACGCCCGAGTTCATCAAGCAGGCGGCCATCGACGCCCTGCGCGCGGGCTTCACGAAGTACACGCCGACGGCGGGCATCATCGAGCTGCGCGAGGCCATCTGCGCCAAGCTCCAGAAGGACAACCAGCTCACCTACGCGCCGGATCAGGTGCTGGTGTCCACGGGGGCCAAGCACTCGCTCTACAACATCTTCCAGGCCCTGCTGAACGAGGGGGATGAGGTCATCATCCTCGCGCCGTACTGGGTGAGCTACCCGGACATGGTGATGCTGGCGGGCGGCAAGCCGGTGTTCGTGGAGACGCGCGAGGAGAACGGCTTCGCGCCGGAGCCGGAGGCCATCCGCCGCGCGCTCACGCCGCGCACCAAGGCCCTGGTGCTCAACAGCCCCAGCAACCCCAGCGGGGCGGTCTTCTCGCGCGAGGCGCTGGAGGGGATCGCCTCGGCGGTGCGGGGGCATGACTGCCTGATCATCAGCGACGACATCTACGAGAAGCTCCTCTTCGAGGGGCAGTTCGCGAACATCGGCAACGTGGCGCCGGAGCTGGTGCCTCGGCTGGTGGTGGTGAACGGGATGAGCAAGGCGTACTCGATGACGGGCTGGCGCCTGGGGTACGCGGCGGGGCCGAAGGCGCTCATCGCGGGCATGCAGATGATCCAGGATCAGTCCACCTCGAACGCCTCGTCCATCGGGCAGAAGGCGGCGCTGGCGGCGCTGAAGGGGCCGCCGGACGCGGTGACGGCCATGGTGGAGGAGTTCCGGGTGCGCCGGGAGCTGATCGTCTCGGGGCTCAACGCGCTGGACGGGGTGAGCTGCCGCAAGCCGGAGGGCGCGTTCTACGTGTTCCCCAACGTGAAGGGGGTGCTGGGGCGCACGTACAAGGGAGCGCCGGTGGGCACCTCGACGCGGCTGTCGGAGATCCTGCTGGATGACTTCCGGGTGGCGGTGATGCCGGGGGCGCCGTTCGGCGCGGAGGGCTACCTGCGGATGAGCTTCGCCACCTCGCGCGAGGTGATCCAGAAGGGCCTGGCGCGGCTGCGCGACTTCGTCGCCGCGCTGAGCTGAGGTTGCCCAATCGCCAGGGTTGTGTGTCTGTTGATCACCCTGGTAGGTTGGGTGGGCCATGCGAAATCTGCTGCCTTGCCGGTCTGTCCTGCTTCTTGCGCTCATGGCTTCCGCTGCGGTTGCCGAAGACCGAGAGCCCCGCGTTCGGAATCTCTACCTCTCGGAGGATCCGCGCGACGTGACTCCTCGGATCCATGTCGGAGATCGCATCGCCACCGTCCTCCGTTTCGAGCAGGACGTCGATCCGGAGCGGACGAAGTTGCTCGGCTGGGAAGGGTGGTTCGAGCCCGTACTGGCGGGCGGCAGGTCAGTGGTCGTGGTGCCGCGCCAGAAGATCCCACCCGAGGACAGCTTCCTGCTGCTGGTGGCACTCGCGGACAGGACAGAACTCCCGTTCATCGTGACTGCGCGGGAGCGTGAGCGAGTTGATCAGCAGGTGAACGTGTTTCCCGACCGTGAGTCTTCGGATGCGGTGCGCTCGCGCCTCTCCGATGCTCACTTGAGAGAGCGGGTGCTCCGAGAGGAGAACGAGCGCTACCGCAAGGAAGAGACCTCGGTTGATCACGCTCTCGCCCAACTCCTGGCCAACGGCGACCTCAAATTCACCCCGTTCACGCCCGATCGGAAGTGGGTGCTCGAGTGCGAAGGGGCAGAGGTGAGCGTTCAAGTTTTGACGAGCAAGATCGTGCCGAAGGCGGCGGTCCTGTTCACCGTTACGAACGAGAGCCTGTCGGAGCCTTGGAAGCTCAGGGAGGCCCGCTTGTCGACCGTGGCCACCTTGGAGGCACGACCGTTTGCTCTACGAATGGAGAGGCCTGAAATCGCCCCGGGAGCATCCGGGCGCATTGCGGTCGTTGCAGATCTGAGTGCCTTCGAGTCACAGAAAGGGCCTGAGCAGCTCGTCCTGGAACTGTTCCGATCTGATGGAATGCAGCAGGTTCAAGTCGTTCTGGCACACCAGATCTCACGCCAGTAGATCCGCCGACCATGACCGCGATCCCCAAACTGCTCGTCTGCTCGACTGTTCTGCTTTCCGCGCTGCTGGGGTGCTCGACCACTCGCGGTGATGTCCCCCTTCGCTCGGACGGGAGCCCTGGACCGGAGGAGTGTCCGGGGGAGGCGCTCCAAGCAATGAGGATCCTGGGCCTGCGCGTGGGGAATGAAGCGTTCGTTGAACTCGACATCAATCAGGACGACGTCAGCCCCATCACGCTCTACGATGGACCCATTGAGAGCAAGCTGAAACAAGAACTCGGGCCGCTCGAACGGACTACGCGCCTCTATGGGCGGGTCTGGACGGGGGGCCCGCAGGTCGTCATCCGGTATTACGAGGCGCACCCACCGGATCGGGACAAGTTCCCCATCTGCGCGATGGCGCGGCTCTCCAAGGGCCAGCTCAGGAAGCGTCCGGAGTCCAAGCCGGGAACCGCCATCCTGGACTTCTCGACAGCAGGGGTCGACATCGTTGACTCGTTCCGATGAGTCGTCTCCCTCCTGGACCCGTCCAACCGTGAGGAGCGAAGTCACCACCGGTCATCTGTAAAGAGGCAATCGATGAGCTGGGCATCGCCCATGTGCACGTTGCCGCTGGACGCCTCCTGGCGCGCCTTCAACAGGCGTTGATATTGCTCCGAGCTGCCGTAGCCCTCTTCGGTACTACGGATGTTGGAGGGATAGTAGCGGTGCACCACCTCAAGGAGCTGAGAAGTGGAGAGGTGTGGGGACAAAGATCAGTCCGTGTAGGCGAAGGCCTTCGGAACGGCGTTCTTCGGGGCGCGGAAGAGCAGGATCGCCGCGTGCCCGGAGAGGTTGCCCACGGCCACGTAGAGATCCGGCTCCCTCAACGCGCCGAGCCCCAGCCGGGCCGGCGGCTTGCCGTACTTCTTCTCCATCTCCGCCATCGAGAGGACCTCGATGTCATAGAGCGTGACGAGATCCGTGCGCTTCGCCCGGAGCTGCTTCACCCAGGCGGCCACCAGCTCCTCGGGCGTGAGGTATCTCTTGTCCTCGAGCTGGAATGGATAGAGGAACTCGGTCGCGGCGCGCCGCGCATCCCCCGTGAGGAGGTTCTCGAAGATGCCCCGGGCCTCCTGCTTCACCTGCTTGCGCCGCGTACCCTCCTCATCGAGCACCGGTGCCCCTGCCTTGGGATCCGCCCCAGGAGCGGGGACATTCACCAGCTGATTGAGGGCAGCGGCAGCAGCCTCGGGCGTCGGGGCCGGAGGGGGTGGGGCCGCGGGAGCTGCCTGGGCCGCCGCGGGAGCCGCGGGCGGAGCCTTGGGGACTGGAGGCGGAGCGGCGGGGGCAGGCTTGACCTCGGCGGGAGCAGGAGCCGGAGCGCTGACGGCCGGAGCCGGGGCAACTGGGGCGGGCTTGTTGGCAGCGGCGGGAGTGGCCGGAGCAGGCTTGTTCTCGGCGGGCGGGGTGGCCGGGGCAGGCCTGGCCTCAGCAGTGGGGGCAGCCGGGGCAGGCTTGTTCTCTGCGGCCGGGACGGGCTGGGCGGGCTTGTTTTCGGCGGCGGGCGCAGCCGGGGCAGGCTTGTTCTCGGCGGTGGGAGCAGCCGGAGCAGGCTTGTTCTCGACAGCCGGGGCTGCCGGGGCAGGCTTGCTCTCGGCGGCCGGGGCAGCCGGAGCAGGCTTGCTCTCGGCGGCCGGGGCGTCGGGCGGCGGCTTCGCCTCAGCGGCCGGGGCAGGGGGCGGCGCCTTGATCTCTGGGGCCGTGGCCGTGGCTGGAGCGGGCGTTGGCGCGGCGGCAGCGGGCTCGGGAGCCTGGGCGAAGGCGGGAGCGGCGAGGGTGAAGACCAGGGCCAGGGACCAGCGACTCATGGGACCTCCAAAGGGCGGGGGTGTTCTACCAGAGCCCCGGCCCGATGGCCTGGGTCCCTCCTTGAGCAGGCGACGAGGCGGGTTCACTCCCCGCGTGCATGTGGGGGGCGAGGTTGCTATGGGGGCCTCCCGATGCCCAAGCGTAACGACATCCGCAAAGTTCTCGTGATCGGCTCTGGCCCCATCGTCATCGGCCAGGCCGTGGAGTTCGACTACTCGGGGACGCAAGCCATCAAGGCGCTCCGGGACGAAGGCGTGGAGGTGGTGCTGCTCAACAGCAACCCCGCCACCGTGATGACGGATCCCGAGTTCGCTCACCGCACCTACATCGAGCCCATCACCGTCGAGGCCGCCGAGAAGATCCTCGCCGCCGAGCGGCCGGACTCCCTGCTGCCCACCATGGGCGGGCAGACGGCCCTCAACCTCGCCAAGGCGCTGGCCGAGCAGGGCATCCTCGAGAAGTACGGCGTGCGCCTGATCGGCGCCTCGCTGGAGGCCATCAACAAGGCCGAGGATCGGCAGCTCTTCAAGGCGGCCATGCAGAAGATCGGCGTGGCGCTGCCCAAGAGCGGCTACGCGAAGACGCTGGAGGAGGCGCTCTCGCTCGTCGAGGAGATCGGCTTCCCGGCCATCATCCGGCCCTCGTTCACGCTGGGCGGCACGGGCGGCGGCATCGCCTACAACCGCGAGGAGTACGAGACGATCTGCCGCGCCGGCCTCAAGGCCAGCCCCACCTCCACCATCCTGGTGGAGGAGAGCGTGCTCGGCTGGAAGGAGTACGAGCTGGAGGTCGTCCGCGACTCGGCGGACAACGTCATCATCATCTGCTCCATCGAGAACCTGGATCCGATGGGCGTGCACACGGGCGACTCCATCACGGTGGCCCCCGCGCAGACGCTCACCGATCGCGAGTACCAGCGCCTGCGCGAGGCCTCGCTGAAGATCATCCGCGAGATCGGCGTCGACACGGGCGGCTCCAACATCCAGTTCGGCGTCAACCCGCAGGACGGCCGGATCGTCGTCATCGAGATGAACCCGCGCGTGTCGCGCTCCTCGGCGCTGGCGTCCAAGGCCACCGGCTACCCCATCGCGAAGATCGCCGCGAAGCTGGCCCTGGGCTACACGCTGGACGAGCTGCGCAATGACATCACGCGCGACACGCCGGCCTCGTTCGAGCCGACGATTGACTACGTGGTGGTGAAGGTCCCCCGCTTCAACTTCGAGAAGTTCCCCCGGGCGGACCGGACGCTCACCACGAGCATGCGCTCGGTGGGCGAGGTGATGGCCATTGGCCGCACCTTCTCCGAGGCGTACCTGAAGGCGCTGCGCTCGATGGAGTCGGGGCGGCTGGCGCTGGAGCCGGTGGAGCTGCCCCAGGAGAAGGAGGAGCGGGAGAAGGTGCTGAGCGAGGCCCTGCGAGTGCCTCGCCCCGATCGCCCCTGGTACGTGGCCCAGGCCTTCCGCGAGGGCTTCACGGTGGAGCAGGTGCACGCGCTGTCGGCGATCGATCCGTGGTTCCTGAGGCGGATCGAGGAGCTGGTGCACCGCGCGCAGGCGCTGCAGGAGTACGGCCGACTGGATCAGCTCCCGGACGAGGCGCTGCGCGAGGCCAAGGCGCACGGCTTCTCGGATCGATACCTGGGCCAGCTGCTGGGCTACCCCGAGGCGGAGGTGCGCGCGCACCGGCAGGCCCGAGGCATCCGCCCCGTGTACAAGCGGGTGGACACCTGCGCGGCGGAGTTCGAGGCGTACACGCCCTACCTGTACTCCACCTATGAGGAGGAGGACGAGGCGCCGCCCACGGATCGCCAGAAGGTGCTCATCCTGGGCAGCGGGCCCATCCGGATCGGCCAGGGCATCGAGTTCGACTACTGCTGCGTGCATGCCGCGTTCGCGCTGCGCGAGGCCGGCTTCGAGACGGTGATGGTCAACTGCAACCCGGAGACGGTGTCCACGGACTACGACACCTCGGACCGGCTCTACTTCGAGCCGCTCACCATCGAGGACGTGCTGGAGGTGGCCGAGCGGGAGAAGCCGGTGGGGGCGATCGTCCAGTTCGGCGGGCAGACGCCGCTGAAGCTGAGCGTGCCGCTGGAGAAGGACGGGCTGGCCGTGCTGGGCACCTCCCCGGACGCGATCGACCGGGCGGAGGATCGCGAGCGCTTCGCGAAGCTGATCGAGAAGCTGGGGCTGATGCAGCCGGAGAACGGCGTGGCGCGCAGCCACGAGGAGGCGTTCCGGATCGCCGAGCGCATCGGCTACCCGGTGATGGTGCGGCCCTCGTACGTGCTGGGCGGGCGGGCCATGGAGACGGTGTACGACGCGGCGAGCCTGGAGCGCTACATGCGCGAGGCGGTGAGCGCGTCGCCGGAGCACCCGGTGCTGATCGATCGGTTCCTCAAGGACGCCATCGAGGTGGATCTGGATCTGGTGGCCGACCGCACGGGGGCGGTGCTGGTGGGCGGGGTGCTGGAGCACATCCAGGAGGCGGGGGTGCACTCGGGGGACGCGGCGGCGACGCTGCCGCCGCACTCGCTGTCGCCGGATCTGGTGGAGCGGATGAAGGATCAGGCGATCGCGCTGGCCCGCGAGCTGAAGGTGGTGGGCCTGATGAACGTGCAGTTCGCCATCCAGGGGAAGACCATCTACATCCTGGAGGTGAACCCGCGCGCCAGCCGCACGGTGCCGTTCATCTCCAAGGCCACGGGCGTGCCGCTGGCGAAGCTGGCGGCCCTCTGCATGGTGGGCAAGACGCTGCAGGAGCTGGGGCACACGCAGGAGGTCGAGTTCAAGCACGTCGCGGTGAAGGAGTCGGTGTTCCCGTTCGCGCGGTTCGCGGGGGTGGACGTCATCCTCGGGCCGGAGATGAAGTCCACGGGCGAGGTGATGGGGGTGGCGGACGACTACGCCTCCGCGTTCGCCAAGAGCCAGCTCGCCGCGGGGGTGAAGCTGCCGCGCGAGGGCAAGGTGTTCATCTCGGTGAAGGACGAGGACAAGCCAGCGGTGGTGGATCTGGCCCGGCGCCTGCGGGCCATGGGCTACGAGCTGGTGGCCACCGGCGGCACGCACGCGTACCTGGGCACCAAGGGCATCCAGGCGCGGCACGTGCTGAAGGTGAAGGAGGGGCGGCCGAACATCGTGGACAAGATCGTGGACGGGGCGATCGTGCTGGTGATCAACACCACGTTCGGCAAGCAGGACATCGCCGACAGCTTCTCGCTCCGGCGCGAGTCCCTGATGCATGGGATCCCGTACTACACCACCGTCCAGCAGGCCCGGATGGCCGTGGGGGCGCTGGAGGCCCTGCGCCGCGCGGAGCTGACCGTGAAGCCGCTGCAGGACTACCTGAAGCTGACGCGGCGGCACGCGTAGGGTGCACACAGAGAGACGGGAGCGTCGCCGCTCCCGCCTCTCACGGCTTGCGCTCGCCCTACTGCTGGAACGGCGTGTTCTCCGCGAAGTACTCGTGGTTGTCCGCGTTGTTCAGCGCCTTCGTCGGATCGGAGGACGCCAGGCTCTTGGCGCCGCTCTGGCCGTAGACCCAGTCATCCGTCCCGGCCACCACGGTGAAGTGGCTGAGCTCGTGGATGATCGTGCCGCCCTTGGAGTCCGTGCCCGTCATCGGCGCGGACCAGAACACGCGGCACAGGAAGACCTTGTAGGGCTGGTTCGGGTACACGTAGGCGTAATAGGACTTCTTGCAGCCGCAGTCGAAGGTCAGCGGCTTGGTGTCCAGCGCATCCTTGATCGCGGTGAAGTGGCTCTTCGCCGTGCTCCAGCCGCTGCTCGAGTAGGCACCAAACCAGGTGGTGTAGCGCGGCGTGCCCGAGGGCGTGCCGTTCAGGTACGTCGCCGAGTCGTTCGCCATCGCGCTGGAGGCGCTCACCGCCTGCAGGATCGTGGACTGCTGCGTGGCGTCGCACTTGCTGAAGGCCACGCTGCCCAGCGTCGTCACGTCCCCCGGGGCCTGGGCATTCCCGCTGGCGCGGCCCTCGATGGACACCGTCAGCGCGTGGGCGCGGGAGTCGCCCGGCGCCACGTCGTAGCGCAGGGTGTAGCTGCCGCTCTTCGACAGATCATAGAACTCCGCCAGATCCACCGTGCTCGTCAGGCGCTCGCCGGGAGTGAGGACGAGGAAGTCCTCGGCCCGCGCGGCCGCGCGCTTGAAGTGAGGGCCCTCGTAGGCCACCGGCTCGCCATCGCGCATCACCTGGAGCAGCGGCTCCTCCAGGCCATCCACCGCGGTCTCCCAGCGGAGCAGCTTCACCGCGTGGCGCCCCTCATTGTGGAGGGTGATCGTCACGAGGGCGCTCTCCGACGCGCTGAAGGAGGCCTTCTCCACGGACAGCGTCGCCGTGACGTTCCGGAGGTCCCGCGCGGCCGCGAGCTCCTGTGGCTGCGCTTGCGCTACCTGCGGATCGCCAGCGAGCACCTCCTCTTCGGGTGCACATGCACCCAGGAGAGAGGCGCTGACGATGCAGCCGACGAGCCAGTGACGACCTCGAAGCATGTTTCTCATGTGGCGGCTTCCTTGTTGGGGGAATGCCACCGGGCGCGGAGGCTCCCGGGGCAAGACACACGCACAGCAAGGTTCACGCCAGTTACATGCTTCTGCGGAAATGCGGGTTTAGGAGGAAGGGCGTGCGGTCAGCCCCCACCCGGGTGTTCGGAAAAGAGACAGAGGCGCTCCGTCATGAAGCAGGCTCAGGGCAGCTCGCAGTTGAGGAAGCGCCGGTCGAGGACGGGCCCCAGGAGCATCCGCTTCCCGAAGACGGCGGCCGTCGCCGCGCCGGAGAGCTTCTGTCCATCGTCGAGGAAGATCTCCTCTGGCTCCTGGAAGGAAGCACCCGAGGGGCTCAGCCGGAGCACCTGCGAGGGAGCGCGCTTCTTCTCGTCCGCCGAGTGCGCGACGAAGGACAGCAACTTCGGGTGCGCGCCGATCCAGAGCCGGCCCTGGGCATCCACTTCGATGTTGTCCGGGCCGGAGCCCAGGCCGATCCGCTCCCGGAGGTGGAGCGCGTGGGTGTTCGGGTCGCGATCGAAGATCGAGATGGCGCGGCCGACGACCTCCGCCAGGTAGATCGTCTTCCCGTCCGCGGAGCGGTTGATGCCGTTGGAGTAGATGCCTCCCGTGAAGACCTCTCGGAAGCCCTGCCCGTCGTAGAAGAGCACGTTGCTCATCGCGAGCTGCAGGTACTCCTCCACCTTCTGCATGAAGCCCGGAGGGTAGTGGTGATCGTTGGTCACGTAGAACCGCCGGGCATCGATCGCCACCAGGTCATTGGGAGACACCAGCGCGGGATCGCGGATCGTCTCGCGGTGGAGGAGCTGCCCATCCGCTTGAACCTCGAAGCGCTCGATCGCGTGCCCGCCCGCCTCGGGGTGGTTGACCACGAACAGGGTCTGCGCGCCGCTCGGATCGACGAAGAGGCTGAGGCCGTGGGGGTGGAAGTCCTTCGAGAAGGAGCCTGTCAGCAGCACGGGCTCCGCCGTCCCCTCGGGATCATAGCGATAGATGCCTCCAGGGATGGGCCGTCCGGCTCGGGCCGCGCGCCGGTCATCCGAGGAGAGGTACGCGTAGCCCAGCGTGGGATGGAAGGTGATGTCCTCCACGCCCGGAATGCCGGAGATGGAGGTGCAGCGGCCCGCGAAGTGGGGCTCGATCCGCTTGAACTGGCCAGCATCCCAGAGGGTCTTGAGCACCAGCCCTCCCAGGGCCAGCACCAGCATTGCCAGCACTGCCCATCGCTGCTTCTTCATGTGCTCCTCATGAACAAAGGGTCCCTCAGTCTAGCCGCTCGGCGATACGCTTGGCTCTCATGCTCGGGAGGGCACGTTGAAGAAATGGATCATCCTGGGGACTCTGGCCGCCGCGCTCGTGGGCACCTTCATCGTCCTGGATGTGATCGCCAGGCGCGTTGCCCAAAGGCTGAACACCGTCTCCCGGACGACGCCGTACACGCCGACGAAGCGAGGCGCCGCGCTGCACTCGGAGCTCTTCATCGCGGATCTCCACGCCGACCCGCTGATGTGGAACCGCGACCTGAACGAGCGCTCCTCCCGAGGGCACACGGACGTCCCACGTCTCCTCGAGGGGAACGTTGGCCTCCAGGTCTTCAGCGTCGTCACCAAGACGCCGAAGAACATGAACACGGAGCGCAACGACGACACGACGGATGACATCCAGCTCCTCGCCCTCGCCCAGCGGTGGCCGCCGGGCACCTGGTTCAGCCTGAAGGCGCGCGCGCTGTATCAAGCGGAGAAGCTCGTGGAGAGCGCCGAGGACTCGGACGGGAAGCTCGTGCTCATCCGCAGCCGTGAGGATCTGGAGCGGCTCGTGACGGAGCGGGAGAAGGACAGGGGCCGGGTGGGAGCGCTGCTCTCGCTCGAGGGGATGCACGCGCTGGAGGGGAGGCTCGATGCGGTGGATGAGCTCCACGCGGCCGGGTTTCGGATGCTGGGGTTCGCGCACTTCTTCGACAATGAGGTGAGCGGCTCGGCTCACGGCGTCAAGAAGGAGGGCCTGACGGAGCTGGGGCGCGCCGTCGTGAAGCGGATGGAGGAGCGGGGGATCACCCTCGATCTCGCGCACGCCTCGAGGAAGACGATCCAGGAGGTGCTCGCGATCGCCACCCGCCCCATCGTCGTCTCCCACACGGGGGTGAAGGGCACCTGTGACAACAACCGCAACCTGAGCGACGAGCAGCTGCGCGCGATCGCCCGGAATGGCGGCGTCGTCGGCATCGGGTACTGGAGCACCGCCACCTGTGGGAAGGACGCGAAGGCCATCGCGCGGGCCATCCGACACGCTGTATCGGTGGCCGGGATCGAGCACGTGGGGCTGGGCTCGGACTACGACGGCGCGGTCGGCGTCCCGTTCGATACCGCGGGGCTGGTCGAGCTGACGGACGCGCTGATCGCGCAGGGGTTCGGGGAGGGGGAGCTCCGGAAGATCGCGGGAGAGAATGTCCTCAGGGTCTTGCGAGCCAATCTCCCTGCCCGGTGAGCGTGGACATGGAGCGCTCAGCCGAAGGAGGCGTCTCGGCCGCGGGTCGGCAGCGCCGAAGCCCTCCCCATCAGCCAGGCGTCGAGGGACTTCGCCGCCTCGCGCCCATCCGAGATGGCCCAGACAATGAGGCTGGCGCCCCGGTTCGCGTCTCCCGCGCAGTACACCCCGTCCACGGAGGTGGCGAAACGTGCGTCCACCTGCACCGCGCCTCGAGGTGTGAGCCGTATGCCCAGCTCCTCCTCCAGCCGTGAGGTGTCCGGCCCCGTGAAGCCCATGGCCAGGATCAGCAGATCCACCTCGTACGTCACCTCCGAGCCCGGCTGCTCCACCAACCGAGGGGGCCCGCCTCCTTCCCGCTGGAGCTCCACCTTCACCGCGTGCAGCCTCTGGAGGCGGCCCTCGCTACCGGAGAGCTGCTTCGTCAGGAGCCCGAACTCGCGCGCCCCACCTTCCTCCTGGCTGGAGGAGGTGCGGAACACCAGCGGCCAGCGCGGCCAGGGGTTGTCGGCGGCCCGGCTCCTGGGCGGCGCGGGCAGCAGCTCCACTTGCGTCACGCTCTTTGCGCCCTGGCGCAGCGCCGTGCCCAGGCAGTCCGAGCCGGTGTCTCCACCGCCGAGGATCATCACCCGCTTGCCCGCGGCGTCCAGCCGGGGCTCCCGCGTGGCCAGCCCAGCGACCACCCGGTTCTGGTGCTCCAGGTACTCCATGGCCTGCACCACGCCCGCCAGCTCGCGCCCCGGCACCTCCAGCTCCCGCGCCCGCCTCGCCCCGATGGCGAGGACGACGCCGTCATGCTGCTCGCGCAGCGCGCGGAAGCCAGGCTCCCTGCCCACGTCCACGCCGGTGCGGAACACCACGCCCTCGGCCTCCAGCAGCGCCAGCCGCCGGTCCAGCACGCCCTTCTCCATCTTGAAGTCCGGGATGCCGTAGCGCAGCAGGCCTCCCAGCCTGTCGTCTCGCTCGTACACGGTGACGGAGTGGCCGGCCCGGTTGAGCTGGGCCGCCGCCGCCAGCCCCGCGGGCCCCGAGCCCACCACCGCCACCTTCTTGCCCGTCCGCGCCGCGGGAGGCTGAGGGTGGATCCAGCCCTCGGCGAAGGCCCGCTCGGCGATCTCCTTCTCCAACTGCTCGATGGTGACCGCGTCCTGGTCGATGGAGAGGACGCACGCGGCCTCGCACGGCGCCGGGCACAGCCGCCCGGTGAACTCCGGGAAGTTGTTGGTGGCGCTCAGCGCGAGGAAGGCCGCCTTCCACCGCCCGCGGTAGACGGCGTCATTGAAGTCCGGGATGGGGTTGCCCAGCGGGCAGCCCTGCTGACAGAAGGGGACACCGCAGTCCATGCACCGCCCCGCCTGCCGCTTCGCCTCCTCGGGGGCCAGGGGCAGCACGAACTCGCGAGAGTCCTGGAGGCGCTCGTGCTTGGTCCGCTTGGAGGCGGGCACCCGGGACCACTCGGTGAAACCGGTCGGCTTTCCCATGGCTCAGCCCTCCGCCCCGGCGACCTGGAGTCGCGGTGGGGCCACCGTGGGGGGCTTGCGGGCCGCGCGGCGCGCCTGGAGCACGCGCTTGTAGTCCGTGGGCATCACCTTCACGAATTGCGGCACCATCAGCTCCCAGTTGTCGAGCACCCGCCGCGCCAGCGTGCTCCCCGTGTGCTGGAAGTGGCGCTCGATCATCCCGTGCACGAGCCAGATCTCCGACTCGTCCACCAGGGACTCCAGCTCCACCATCTCCAGGTTGCACCGCTTGCGGAAGGAGCGCTCGCGATCCAGCACGAAGGCCATGCCGCCGCTCATGCCCGCGGCGAAGTTGCGCCCCGTCTGCCCGAGCACCACCACCACGCCGCCCGTCATGTACTCGCAGCCGTGATCGCCCACGCCCTCCACCACCGCCTGGGCGCCGCTGTTGCGCACCGCGAAGCGCTCGCCGGCCAGGCCTCGCAGGTACACCTCGCCCGCGGTGGCCCCGTAGAGCACGGTGTTGCCTACCAGCACGTTCTCCTCCGGGATGAACCGACTTCCCGCGGGCGGGTAGACGATGATGCGGCCGCCGGAGAGCCCCTTGCCGAGGTAGTCGTTCGAGTCCCCCTCCAGCTCCAGCGTCACCCCGCTGGCCAGGAACGCGCCGAAGCTCTGCCCCGCCGAGCCGTGCAGGCGGATGCGGATCTGCCCGTCCGCCAGCCCGCGCGCGCCGTGGCTCCGGGCGATCTCTCCGGAGAGCATGGCTCCCACCGTGCGGTGGATGTTGCTCACCGGGTGCACCAGGATCGTGGGGGCGCCGCCCTCCAGGGTGGCGCGCGCGTGGCGCAGCAGGAGGTGATCCAGGTGGTCCGACACGTCCTTGCGCTGGGGCGTGTCGCAGCGCCGAGGCTCGGTGGCCGGCGCGTGTGGCGGCTTCAGCAGCGCGGAGAGATCCACCCGCTGCGCCTTCCAGTGGCTCGAAGCGGGCCGCTGCCGCAGCAGATCCACCTGGCCCACCAGCTCCTCCATCCGCCTCACGCCCAGGGCCGCCATCTGCCGCCGCAGCTCCTCGGCCACCAGGGAGAAGAAGTTCACCACGTGCTCGGGCTTGCCCTGGAAGCGCTCGCGCAGCGCGGGATCCTGGGTGGCGATGCCCACCGAGCACGTGTTGAGGTGGCACTTGCGCAGCATCACGCAGCCCACCGCCACGAGGCTCGCGGTGGCCATGCCGAACTCCTCGCCGCCCAGCAGCGCGGCGATGAGCACGTCCCGCGCGGTGCGCAGGCCTCCGTCCACCTGCACCCGGATGCGGCCACGCAGCCCGTTGTGCACCAGCACCTGCTGCGCCTCCGCCAGCCCCAGCTCCCACGGCAGGCCCGCGTGCTTGATGCTGGAGAGGGGCGAGGCGCCCGTGCCGCCCTCGTACCCGGAGATGACCACGCACCCCGCGCCGGCCTTGGCCACGCCCGCGGCGATGGTGCCCACGCCCACCTCGCTCACCAGCTTCACGCTCACCCGCGCCGTCGGGTTCACCGCCTGCAAGTCATAGATGAGCTGCGCCAGATCCTCGATGGAGTAGATGTCGTGATGCGGCGGCGGGGAGATCAGCGTCACCCCCGGCGTGGACCAGCGCACGCGGGCGATCCGCTCGTCCACCTTGTGGCCCGGCAGCTGGCCGCCCTCGCCGGGCTTGGCCCCCTGGGCGATCTTGATCTGCAGCTCGGTCGCGTTGACGAGGTACTCCGTGGTGACGCCGAAGCGCGCGCTGGCCACCTGCTTGATGGCGCTGCGGCGCGAGTCGCCGTTCTCGTCCAGCATGTAGCGGTGGGACTCCTCGCCGCCCTCGCCGCTGTTGGAGCGCCCGCCCATGCGGTTCATCGCGATCGCCAGCGTCTCGTGCGCCTCGGCGCTGATCGAGCCGAAGGACATGGCCCCGGTGACGAAGCGCCGGACGATCTCGCTCGCGGACTCCACCTCCTCCAGGGGCACCGGCGTGCGGCCCTCGGTCACCACCTCCAGCAGCCCGCGCAGGTTGCACAGCTCGCGCGTCTCATCGTCCGCCAGCCGTGAATACTCGGCGAAGAGGTTCGCGTCGTGGGTGCGCACCGCCGCCTGGAGCTTCGCCAGGGTGGCGGGGTTCCACTTGTGCGTCTCGCCCTTGCGGCGCCACTGGTACTGGCCGCCCGAGGGCAGCAGCCCCTCCTCGAAGGGGGCCGCCGGCCCGAAGCCGCGCGCGTGCCGCTCCTGCACCTCGCGCCCCAGCTCCCGCAGGCCCACGCCCTCCACCCGCGAGGCCGTGCCGGTGAAGTGCAGCTCGATCAGGCCGCGCTCCAGCCCCACCGCTTCGAAGAGCTGGGCGCCACGGTAGGACTGCAGCGTGGAGATGCCCATCTTGGACATCACCTTGAGCAGCCCCCCCTCGATGGAGTGGATGAACTGCTCCTGCGCCTTCTCGTCATCCACCTGGAGCTCGCCCGCCTCGGCCATGGCGCGCAGCGTGTCCAGCGCCAGGTACGGGTTCACCGCGGAGGCGCCGTAGCCGAAGAGGCAGGCGAAGTGATGCACCTCGCGCGCCTCGGCCGTCTCCACCACCAGGCCCATGTACATGCGGATGCCGTCACGCACCAGGCGCTGGTGGACCGCCGACAGCGCCAGCAGGGCGGGGATGGCCGCGTGGGCCGCGTCCACGCCCCGGTCGCTCAGCACGAGGATGTTGACGCCCGCGTCCACCGCCTCCACGGCCTTGGTGCACAGCCGCTCCACCGCGTGCTCCAGGCCATCCTCCCCCCACTCCAGCGGGTAGGTGAGCGAGAGCACGCGCGTCTCGAAGATGCCCTCGTCTCGGACGTTGGCCAGCGTCACGAGCTGCGCGTTGGTGAGGATGGGGCCCGGCAGCGCCAGGCGGTGGCACTGCTCCGGCGTCTCCTCGAAGGTGTTGCCTTCGGGCCCCAGCTCCGTGCCCAGCGTCATCACCAGCGCCTCGCGGATGGGATCGATGGGCGGGTTGGTCACCTGCGCGAAGAGCTGGTGGAAGTAGTTGAACAGGGTGGGCGCCTGATCGCTGAGCACCGCCAGCGGGGTGTCCGTGCCCATGGAGCCCACCGGCTCCTTGCCCGTCTCCGCCATGGGCTGCAGCAGCAGCCGCGCGTCCTCGTCCGTGTAGCCGAAGGCCCGCTGCAGCCGCCACAGCTCCTCGCCGCCGAGCAGCGCCGGGGGCGGCGGCTTGGGCAGATCCTCGAAGGTGAAGACGTTGCGCTCCAGCCAGCGGCGGTAGGGCCACCGGCTGGCGATGTCTTCCTTCACCTCCTCGTCCTCGAGGATGCGGCCCTCGTCGGTGTCCACCAGCAGCATGCGCCCCGGGGTGAGCCGCCCCTTGCGACGCACCATGGCGGGGGGCACGTCGATCACGCCCGCCTCCGAGGCGAGGATGACGCGATCGTCCTCGGTGACGAGGTAGCGCGCCGGCCGCAGGCCGTTGCGATCCAGCGTGGCGCCGATGAGCTGGCCGTCCGTGAAGGCGATGGCCGCGGGCCCGTCCCAGGGCTCCAGCAGCGCCGAGGAGTATTCGTAGAAGGCGCGCCGCTCGTCGTTCATGGTGGCGTGGCCCTCCCACGCCTCGGGGATCATCATCATCAGCGCGTGCGGCAGCGTGCGCCCGCCCAGGTAGAGCAGCTCCACCATGTTGTCGAACTGGGCCGAGTCGCTCTTGCCCGGGACGATGAGCGGGTAGAGCGGCTCCAGGCTGCCGCCGAGCCGGGCCGACTGCAGCAGCCCGCGCCGCGCGTTCATCCAGTTGCGGTTGCCGCTCAGCGTGTTGATCTCACCGTTGTGGGCGATGTAGCGGAACGGCTGCGCCAGCTCCCACATGGGGAAGGTGTTGGTGGAGAAGCGCGAGTGCACCAGCGCCAGCGCGCTCACCAGCTCCGGGTGCCGCAGATCCGCGTAGAAGGCGGGGAGCTGCCGGGGCAGGAGCAGCCCCTTGTAGATGATCGTCTCGGCCGAGAAGCTGGCCACGTGGAAGCGGCCCCACGGATCCACGCCCTCCTCGCGCACGCGGTTCTCGGCGAGCTTGCGGATGCGGTACAGCTTGCGCTCGAAGGCGCTGGGCACCACGCGGCGCCGCGCGACGAAGAGCTGGCGGATGACCGGGGCCACCTCGCGCGCCTCGTGCCCCAGGTGCTCGGGCGCCACCGGCACGTCCCGCCAGCCGAGCACCCGCTGGCCCTCCTCGGCCACCACCTCCTCCAGGATCGCCTCGCACGCCGAGCGCGCGAAGGGATCCGAGGGGAGGAAGGTCTGCGCCACCCCGTACTGTCGGCGCGGCGGGAGCTGGAGGTTCAGCCGAGCGGCCTCTTGCTCGAAGAGCCGGTGGGGGAGCTGCACGAGGATGCCGGCCCCATCACCCGTCTCTGGATCGCGCCCGGCCGCGGCGCGGTGGCTCAGCCGGTTGAGCAGCTCCAGCGCATCCTCGACGATGGCGCGAGAGCGCTCTCCCTTGATGTGGACGACGAACCCGACGCCGCAGGCATCGTGCTCCGTTTCGGGTTCATAGAGCCCATACCGCCCGGGGGCTTGCGACATCAGCTGACTCCCTCCATCACCTGGGTGAGACACGGGTGTTCACTATCAGACGCAGCATGGTAATGCGCCGCGTCAAGCTGGGTAAAGGAGAGTCTTGGAGGGGGCTTCTTGGTGAGGTAGCGGAAGAGGCAGGGGAGCGAGGCCCGGCCGCTTGCGCCCCGAGACGCCTGACGGAGTGCGTCACCCCTGCGGGAGTCAGGTGGGCTGGCCGGTGTTATCCCTCGATAGGTCATGGTGCCCACTGAACGCCTCTCCTTCGCCGATCCCTTCCTGCGTGGGCCGGGCGAGGTGCCGGTGATCATCGGCTTGGGTAGGTGGGCGGGAGGCCGAGCCGTGGGGGGCCAGCTCGGGTGTGGGTATGCTTGCTTCCCAGGCCTGACAGGCGCATGTAAGGCGACGTGATCACGCAGGAGACCGAAATGACCTCTTCCACGGTGGCAGCGCAGGCGACTCCGGTTGCTGGGGAGCTCTTCAGCGCGTTCCGCGAAGAGCGCGCCTCCAGTCGCCGCTGGCTGCTCGTCCTGGTGGTGCCGCTGCTCGGGGCCCTGGCCGCCTGGGCGTCGATGGATCCGGGCGTGGTGCGGATCGTCACCCCCTCGGGCATCCAGGCCGTGAACCCGGGCATGTCCCAGCAGGAGGTCCTCCGGCTCCTGGGCACCCCGATCGGCCGGGAGACCCGGGCCGACGGGCTGCAGTGCTTCCAGCATGGCTACTTCGCGCTCACCGAGCCGATGACCACGGTGCACACGCTCTGCTACGAGGGCGGGAAGCTCAAGGACGTGACGACGCGCCGCTTCTCGCTGTGGCGGGTGGATCCCAGCGGAGCGTTCGTCCCCGCGGGGATCCCCTTCGACGACGAGCCCGCCACCCCCTGAGCTCGCCGCGGGCGCGGGCTCAGCCGACCAGCGCCAGCAGCCCGAGGATCCCCGCGATGAGGAAGTAGAGCGACTCGCCGGCGATGAGGCCGCCGCCGATGAGCGAGGTGGTGCTCATGTCCGACGGCAGCTCCTCGTCCGACTCCTTGGCCGCCTCCACCTTGGGTGAGTCCCCCTTCACCTCTGCCTCCGCGTGCGGCTCGGCCTTCACCAGAGGCCCCCTGGCGGTCGCGGTGCTCCACACCGACATGATGATGCCGCCGGCGCCGTACCAGAGCGACACGGGCAGGTCCACGAAGCCGCCGAAGGACGAGGCGTACGGGCTGGCGAGCACCACCGCGTCCATCGTCCACCCCACCGCGAAGCCCGCGCGAGAGCCCTGCACGAAGCGCTGGTAGCCCGCGCTGCCGCGCACCACCTTGCGCAGCACCTCGATGACGAAGCCGATGCCCAGGCCGATGAGCATCGCGTTCACCTTGTAGCCGGACAGGTTGCCGATGTCCTTGATGGCGCCCACGAACTTGAACGTCATCGCGGAGCTCCACTGGCCCTGCTTCGCGTCGGGGTTGTCGAACAGGTTCACCTGGAGCACCGGGTAGGCCGTCATGAAGACCTTGGCCAGCACCACGCAGAGGATGGCTCCCATGAAGATGCCCATGACCTGGTAGCGGAACTGGAGCAGCCGGTTGGTGCCCAGGCGCCACCCGGTGGAGCGGTCCTGCTGCATGTCACAGCCCACCGAGGTGGAGATGAGCAGGATGCTGGCCGCCATCAACCCCACCAGCGGATCCTTCAGCCCCAGCAGGGACATCAGCAGCACCGAGAGGACGAAGGCGCTGGAGATGGGGTTCTGATCCGTGATGCCGTAGGCGATGCCGTTGATGAGGACGAAGAGCAGCGCCAGCACCAGGCCGAAGGCCACGAAGCCCGCGGGCTGATCGAGCACCTGCGTGGCCACGACGACCACGGCCACGGCCCAGAAGACGACCCAGGCGATCAGGCGCGGGAGGTTGACCCGCTTCCACTCGGGCTCCGCCTCGGCGGGGGCGCGGGCCCGCTCGCGGATCCGCGCGATCGCCTTCACCGCCAGCAGCGAGAGGTCCACCACCGCCGCGCCGCAGATCATCGCCAGCGCGATGAGGAAGCCCGTCTTCCGGAAGGGATCATTCGGCCCCAGCCAGCCGATCTCCCGCAGGGAGGGGGAGATCAGCACGCCGATCACGCCCGAGACGATGGCGGGGACGGTGATGCGGCTGCCCACCACCATCCCCGCGCCGACGGTGGCGGCGCTCAGGCCGGCGCTGCTCAGCACCGCCACGCGCTCGGCGAGCGCGGCCACCAGTCCGCCCAGCGCCGTGCCCCCGCCCAGCTTGGCGATGGAGGCCTTCAGCAGGCGCTTGTCCGTGAGCGCGCGCAGGATGTTGGCCACCGCGTGGCCCGAGGGGTACTCGAGCTGCAGCTTGTCCACGAGCAGCGGCGTGTAGAGCATGCCCACGCCCACGCCGAACATGCCGATGCAGCCGACGAAGAGCATGAGCTTCCAGGCGGATGGCATGGGCATCCCCAGCCACACCATGGCCTGGATCAGCACGGACATGGCGCAGAGCGAGGCCACCGAGGCGGCCATCGTCTGCATGTAGTTGGCGCCGTGCTTGCCGTCCGGGCCGTAGCCGTAGGTGACGGCGCTGCCGAGGATGCCGGCCAGCACCTGCCCGCCCACGAAGAAGCCCATGCTGAAGTTCATGTACGAGGCGGCCACGCCCCCCAGCGGCCCGAGGATGAAGATGGCCACCGCGCTCAGCAGCAGGTGGTACTTCCAGGTGCCCACCGGGGGCAGGAGGCGGAAGCGCGGAGCGCCGGGTTCCACGGGCGGACCCCCGAGGAGGGAAGGCGAAGAGGAGGGGAGTGGCTGGGCGGGTTGGGCCATGGGAGCCCGAGGCTACCGACCCGCCAGGTGGTCATCAACGCACAGCGGGTGCTTTCTGTCTGCCGCGCCGCTCTTCACCCGAACTCCTGGCCGTCAGGTTGTGGCGGGGCGGCAGGATGCCAACGTTCCCTGCGGAGGACGACCATGCGCACGACTTCGCTTTCCGCTGTGACGCTATCCCTGCTCATGCCCGTGCTGGCGCTCGCTACGACCGGGATGGGCCCCCCCGAGCAGTCGATCAGCAGGAGCCCGCTGTCCTGGTGGTGGCTGGTGTTCCTCGCCGTCGCGGTGGTAGGCCTCATCTGGACCGCCATCGCCGCGAAGAAGAGAGGAGAGCCACCCTCCAGGCCGCGCGCCTCTTGAGCCACGGCCGCCCCGCCTGGCCGCCAGGGGAGCAGCCTGCCTCCAGCCTCCTCGGGCGGGGGTGACGTGGCGGGGCGTTGGCTCCATCATGCGCCGCGTGAAGCTCGCCTGCTCTGTCGCCGTGCTGCTCCTGCTGCTGGGAGCCCCGCTGCGCGCCGAGGCCTTCTCGGTGGAGGACCACGAGTCCATCACCGAGGCCGCGGTGGACGCGGCGCTGGGCTCGGGCGAGCGGCCGCTGCTGGCGGCGCACCGTGAGGCGGTGCTGCATGGCGCCACGGCCGAGGATCTCAACCTGCATGTGAAGTGGACCGGCTTCCACCACTTCTATTTCCCGGAGGGCTCGCTCGAGACGGTGCTGCGCCAGGCCTCGGACGCCCGGGTGCGCCAGCTGTGGGAGGAGGCGCTGGAGGCCGCTCGGCATGGCGATCTGGAGCGCGCCTTCGATCGCGCGGGGCACCTCGCCCACCACGTGCAGGACATGGCCTCGCCGCCGCACGTGGTGCCGGTGAGCCACGGCCTGGGTGATCGCTTCGAGGGGTATGGCGTCCGCGCCTCGCTGGCCCGGGCCGCTGGCCGCGCGGTGATGCCGCTCTCCGGCACCGACGCGCAGCAAGTGCTCGCGCGAGAGACCCTGGCCGCCGTGCGCACCGAGGCCCTGCCCACGAGGCATGGGGCGATCCCCTGGAGCGCCTTCTGGGCCGAGCCCGAGGCCCATGGCCCGGGTGTCTTCGGCGACTACGGCACCGAGATCGGCAATGCCTTCGGCGCGAGCCTCGTGCGCTGGCGCGGCCGTGAGTACGAGGTGGAGCCCGCGAGCTATGCGGCGTTCATGGACGCACGCGTCTCCGGCGCGGTCGCCTACACCCGGGCCTTCCTCGAGTGGGCGAGCGAGCGGTTCCAGGAGGCGGCCTCCTCCGCGGAGCCCGTGGAACTGCGAGGCTTCGAGCCCGCCCCGACGCTGTCGCTGCAGCTCCTGGGGGGCCTCCACCGGGATCCGCGGGGGACCTGGCCCGTCCTCGGCTTGCGCGCGGCGCTCCCGCTGCCCCGCTCGCTGATGCTGTCCGTGGATTGGACGCGTGGAGTGGGGAGCACGCAGCCCCCGCTCCGCCCCGGGGGGTGGTCGCTGGCCTTGCTCTCACCGCCGCTGTGGACCGCCCGGCCGGGGTACGCGCTCGGTCTCGATCTGCGCGCCACCGCAGGCATAGCGCTGTCCGCCTGGGAAGGGCAGCGACGCATCGGCCTGCCGCTCGGGCTGCGCGCCCACGCGGCTGGTGGGGGCCCGCTCACCGTCAGTGCGGAGGTGCTCTACCAGGGCTTGAAGCCGCCCGACGCCGCGTGGGCCCATGGGTTCTCTTTCACCCTGGGCGTGGGGCTGGCCTGGGGGGATTGGTAGCCCTCGCCCGAGCGGGTGGTTCCGTGCGGATCCGTTTTCAGGTATTTCCCTGCGCGCCCATGACCCAACCCCACTCTCCACGTTCTAGCGCTTGGGGCCGCCCCAGCGTCCTCTCCCTCCTCGGAGTGCTTGTCGCTGGCTCCTTCCTCGCCAGCAACCCTGGCTGCGGCGACCCGGAGCCGGTGCGCGTCCAGGTCCTGGCCTTCAACGACTTCCACGGCAACATGGAGTCTCCCTCCGGCAGCAGCGGGCGCATCGCGATGCCCACCGCCGATGGCGGCAGCACGAACGTGAATGCGGGTGGAGCCTCCTTCCTCGCCCACCACATCAACGCGCTGCGCGAGGAGAACCCGGACAACACGGTCGTCGTCTCGGCCGGAGATCTGATCGGCGCATCGCCGCTGGTGTCCGGCATCTTCCACGACGAGCCCACCATCGAAGTGATGAACATGATGGGGCTGGACATCAACGCGGTGGGCAACCACGAGTTCGACGAGGGCGCCACGGAGCTGCTGCGCATGCAGAACGGCGGCTGCCACCCGACGGATGGGTGCCAGGCCAGCACGGGCTTCACGGGCGCGAAGTTCAAGTTCCTCGCGGCCAACGTGTTCACCAACGTGGCGGCCAAGACGACCCTCTTCCCCTCCTTCGACATCCGCGAGTTCGGGGGCGTGAAGGTGGCCTTCATTGGAATGACGCTGGAGGGCACCCCGCTGATCGTCGACCCGATTGGCGTGAGGGATCTCACCTTCCAGGACGAGGCGGACACCGTCAACGCCCTCATCCCGGAGCTGAGGGCGCAGAAGGTGGAGACCATCGTGGTGGTCATCCACGAGGGTGGCAAGCCGACGGGCGCGTACAATGAGTGCCCTGGCATCTCCGGTGCCATCGTGGACATCGTCGAGCGGCTCGATGACGCGGTGGACGTGGTCGCCTCCGGCCACACGCACCAGGCGTACAACTGCGTCATCGACGGCAAGATCGTCACCAGCGCGGCCAGCTTCGGGCGCCTCATCACGGACATCGACCTGGTGCTGGACCCCGCCACGGGAGACGTGATGGAGGCTACGGCGCGCAACGTCATCGTCACGCGCGACACCGCGCACACCGAGGTGGATGCGTTCGTGACGGGGATGGTCACGAGGGCCGCGCCCCTGCGCGACAGGATCATCGGCAACACCGCGGGGGACCTGATGGCTCCCGTGCGGCCGCCGCCGGCGGGGACCACGGGTGAGTCCACGCTCGGCAACGCCATCTCCGACGCGATGCTCGCGGCCACTCGGGACGAGGCGCGGGGCGCGGCCGTGATCGCCCTCCAGAACGCGGGCGGCGTCCGCGCGGACATCAACGCTGGGGACATCTCCTACGGCGAGGCCTACGCCACCCAGCCCTTCGCCAACAACCTGGTGACGCTGACGCTGACCGGCCAGCAGATCGACACGCTGCTGGAGCAGCAGTTCCAGCCGACCAGCACCTCCATCCTTCAGCCGTCGCAGGGCTTCTCCTTCTCCTGGAGTGAGTCGGCGCCGAGAGGGGAGAAGGTGGATCCCTCGACCATCATGCTCAACGGCGTGGTGATCGATCCGACGGCGGAGTACCGGGTCACGGTGAACAACTTCATGGCCAGCGGTGGCGATGGCTACACGGTGTTGACCGAGGGGAAGGACTACCTCACGGGTCCGATCGACGTGGACGCGGTCGAGGCCTACCTGCGCGCCAACAGCCCGCTGACGGTGCCCGCGCTGGGCCGCATCAACCTGGCCCCGTAGTGCCCGCTGCTCCCCCGGTCGCGGGCCGGGGGGCGGTTTCGCCGATGCGCTTTACCCTGCACCGTGGCGTCAGCCTGGCGGTCCTGGCCTCGGCCCGGACCGAGGCGGAGCACCACGAGGATCTGGGGTGCAGCATCCAGGGGCCCGCCTCGAGGCCCGTGCGCCGGGCGCACACCGCGCTGAAGCGACAGCTCGCGGCGCTGGGGCCGGATCGTGCTCTGCGGGAGGCTCGCGCGCTGGTGCGCTGGCTGGAGGAGACGCCCCGCTACGCCGCGCTCTGTGAGGGCAGGAAGCGGCGGGGAGGGCGGCGTGTGCTGCGGCGCGAGGTGCTGTTCCCCGACGCCCGGCGCCACCTGCCCCGCGTGCTGCACCTGCGCCTGGAGCAGCTCGGGCTCGACTTTCCCGTAGGCAGGGGAGGGTGGCCGGCGATCTCGGAGCTGTTCGCCATGCTCGCGCGGGGGGCCAGCCGGGCCGAGCTGCGTGCCCTCTCCGCGCACCCTTCGGTGGCGGAGCTGATCTCCGACATGACGGGGGCAGGGTGGCTCGTGCGCCACGAGGGGCCCGTGGAGGTCCCCGCACCCGGGGCGCTCTTCGCCGGGCACAACACGGTCCTCATGGCGGGCCGCGAGGCGCGCGTCCTCGTGGATCCGTACTTCCGCCCCATGAGCGGGATCGATCTGCCCGGCTATGCGCCCATGCACCCGCGCGATCTCGGCCCCGTGGACGCGGTGCTGATCACGCACTCGCACGGGGATCACTTCCACCTGGGCTCGCTGCTGCAGCTCCCGCGGGACACGCGCATCTTCGTCCCGGCGGTGGAGCGCGAGAGCCTGTTCTCCACCGACTGTGTGCTGCGGCTGATCCAGCTCGGCTTCACGCGCGTGGAGCCGCTGCGCTGGGGCGAGGAGCGGCAGGTGGGGGACGTCACCCTCCGCGCATTGCCGTTCCATGGGGAGCAGCCGACGGATGAGCGGGGGCTCTACCCGGATCTCTTCAACGAGGGGAACACGTGGCTGGTGCGCGTGCCGGGCTTCTCGGCGGCCTTCTTCGCCGACTCCGGACATGACGTGCGCGGCGACATGCGCGCCGTCTGCCGCCGCGTCCGCGAGGAGGGCCCGGTGGACGTGCTGTTCTGCGGCGTGCGCGGCTTCCGGCTCAAGCCCCTGTTCTTCGGGTTCACCACGCTGGATGCGTTCCTCGTCGACGTGCCCGTGGACGCGCTCACCCGACCCCAGCAGCTCATGGCCGGGCCGGAGGAGGCGCTGGAGTTCGGCGAGCTGCTCGGCGCGCGCTACGTCGTCCCCTGCGCTGATGGCGGGGCGCCGTGGTACTGGCGCGAGGGGATGGGCCCGCGCTATCCGGGCTATCCCGGCGAGCCCGTGAGTGGCGCCAGCACCCTGGAGGAGAACCCGGACGCCGATCCCTTTCCGGAGCGGCTGGAGCAGGTTCGCCGGCAGCGGAGGCAGGGCCCGGGGGCGCTGTTGCTCCGGCCCGGAGAGGGCCTGCGCTGGCGGGGGCGGAAGGCTCCGGAGATCGTCCGCCAGCCAGGGTTCCTCTGGCCGTTCTCCAGGGCAGGCTGAGCCGCGTCAATCGGCAGATCTCGTGCCCGCGATGTCGGCCACTGGATTCATCGGGCGGCCAGGTTTCCGGCGGCCAACAGCCCTGGCGCTGGGGATGTACCGGGCCTCGGGATCTTTGTCTAAGCCCTTCGGCCGAACGCGGGCGCGATGGATCCAGGCCCCCGGCGCAGGAGGCACAATGAGAGCAAGAATGGTAGGCAGTGTCGTATTGGGTGCAGCAGCGGCAGTCACCCTGGCCTTTAGCGCGGGGGCGCAAGCGCCCACCCAGGGCAAGCCGAAGGGCCAGGTGCCGATGCCTGTCGCCCAGCGGGGGGAGACGAGCTACATCCCGGTCGCTACCGACACCAACTTCGACGACATCCTCAAGCGTGGCACCGCGGCCAAGCCCAAGATGATGCAGCGCCACCGCGCCCTGCTGCAGGAGCGCTACACCCTGTCCAACCAGTCGGTGAAGGGTGTCACCATGACGCGCGGCAAGCCGGTGCAGGGCGGCGTGCGGGCGAAGCTGCCCTCGGGCGTCTCCTGGGATCAGCTGGCGCAGATGGCCCCGGCGGAGATTCGCAAGAAAGGGCTGTGGCCCAAGGGCTTCCTGCCCCTGCCGCACCCCTTCCACGAGGAAGGCGGGATGGTGTTCCCGACCTTCCACATCCAGGAGATCCGCCGCCAGGAGGGACGTGACCTCGAGCGGTTCGACGTCGAGTTCGATCTCGCTGACCATTTCCTGCCCGAGTTCCCGCCCGCCATCTTCCTCACCACCCGCCCGGACCTCGGCGACGTGTCGCGGGGCGAGCTGGTGACCACCCAGAACTTCTACCGGCTCTTCAACGGCATCATCACGCCCAAGCAGCTCAATGGACTGCGGCTGCTGGTGTCGCAGTTTCCCCAGCAGCAGTTCAACATGACCAACGACCGGCGCAGCATGAAGCCGAGCGTCGGCGTCGCCTGTTTCGATTGCCACGTCAACGGCCACACCAACGCGTCCACCCACCTGGTGGGTGACATCCGCCCGCAGCCTTTCCGCAAGCGCATCGACACGCCGAGCCTGCGCGGCGTGAACAACCAGCGCCTCTTCGGCTCCCAGCGCGCGCTCAAGACGGTGGAGGACTTCACCGAGTTCGAGCAGCGCGCCGCCTACTTCGATGGCGACCCGGTGATCGCGACGAAGAAGGGACAGAACATCCCCGATCGCGGCGGTCAGGTGCACGACATGGCCGAGTTCCAGGAGATGCTCGACTTCCCCCCCGCCCCGAAGCTGGACGTCTTCGGACGGCTCGTGCCCGCGCTGGCCACCGAGCAGGAGCTGCGCGGAGAGAAGGTCTTCTTCGGCAGGGGCCGGTGCGCGGAGTGCCACCCGCCGCCGCTCTTCAGCGACAACCTGATGCACGACCTGAAGGTGGAGCGCTTCTACGAGCCGGTGCTCATCAACGGCCGGATGGCGGCGATGGATGGGCCCATCAAGTCCTTCCCGCTGCGCGGCATCAAGGAGAGCCCGCCGTACTTCCACGACGACCGGCTGCTCACGCTCGACGACACGGTGGAGTTCTTCAACCTGGTGCTGGGCACCCAGCTCACCGACAGCGAGAAGAAGGATCTGGTGGTCTACCTCTACACGCTCTGAGCGAGGCCACCCTGGAGGCAGCTCGACTCGAGGCCGCGGGCAACCCCGGAAGCAGATCGTTCCCGCGAGCACCCGCGGGCACCCTCTGTTGGCGGGGCAGGGCCGCGCCACTGCGCTGCGCGAGTTGCGCTCCTGCCTCCTTACTGGGCCTTCCAGGCCTCCCAGCCCTGCGCATCGAGCGTCCGGAACTCCTCCTCGGTGAGCTTGAGGCTCGCCCCCAGGGTGTTCTCCTCGAGGTGCTTCACCTTGCCGGTGCCGGGAATGGGCAGCATCACCGGGCTGCGCTGGAGCAGCCACGCGATGGCCACGGCGGAGGCGGGCACCTCCCGTTGGCGAGCGATCGCCTCGAGCGCGCCGCCCGGCATGGCCAGAGGGCCGGCCGACAGCGGGGGCCATGGGATGAAGCCGATGCCCTCCTTCTCGCAATAGTCCAGGGCCTCTTCGGCCTGACGGCTCACCAGGTTGTAGAGGTTCTGCACGGTGGCGACCTTGAAGTACTTGCCGGCCTCCTGGATCTGCTCCACCCCGACGGCGTTCAAGCCGACATGGCGGATCAGCCCCTCGCGCTGCATCTGCGCGATGACGTCGAACTGCTCGTCCTGCGGGACCTTCCGATCGATCCGGTGCAGCTGCCAGAGATCGAAGCGCTCCAGCCTGAGGCGGCGAAGGCTCATCAGCACGCACTGCCGCAGATACTCGGGCCGGCCGACCGGCGCCCACCCCTGAGGGCCCTGCCGAGTCATCCCGCCCTTGGTGGTAATGACCAGGCCCTTGGGATACGGCGCCAACGTCTCCCCGAGCAGCTCCTCGCTGATGAAGGGCCCGTAGGCGTCCGAGGTGTCGATGAAGTTGATCCCGAGCTCCAGGACGCGCCTGAGCACGCGGCGAGCCTCGGCGGGATCCTCGGGAGGCCCCCAGATTCCCGGCCCGGTGACGCGCATCGCGCCGAAGCCGAGGCGGTTCACCCGAAGTTCTCCGCCGATGACGAACGTGCCGCTTGCACCTGCGTCGAGGGTAGGCATGCGCTTCTTTCTCTCCTTGCCCCTTCATGGAGCATCCGGCGAGGCCAGCGCGGGAAAGGTAGCACCCCGGGTGACGTGGACTGAATGGAAACTCACCGCTCCCCCAAGCGGGGTCGGCATGTCATCGCCACGGCGCTGACATGTCATTGACACATCTGGAGCGGGGTGGGGCGGGGAGGGCGGGGGCTGTCCCCTCTGTCACGCGGGATGGCTCGGGGATTGCTCAGGGCTCAGGCAGTCAACAACCCTGGAGCAGTCCATGCGAGCGTTTCTCCGTGCAGTCCTCATGATCCCCAAGCCGTCCGTGAACCCGCGAGCCGCACTCCTGGTCGGTGCGCTCGTCGCTTCTCCGGCGCTCGCGCAGACGGCCTCCGTCAAGACCTTTGATCTCGAGCAGGTGGCGCTCAGCCCGGGAGGCCAGCACTCGCTGCTGCTCAGCACCGGCGACATCCTGGCGGAGGGGGACCTCCGCCTCTCCCTGGCCGCCCAGTACCAGCGCAACCCCCTGGTGTTCGTGCGCGGCGATGTGCGCCAGGGTGCGGTCATCGGCCGCCGCTTCAGCAGCCACCTCGGCCTCGCGTACGGCCTCACCGACGACGTGGAGCTGGCGCTGCAGCTGCCCGTCATCCTCTCTCAGGCGGGCGATGACCTGTCCTCCCAGGGCTTCTCGCCGATCTCCGGCACGGTGCTCGGCGCGCCCATGCTGCAGGGCCGCTTCGTGCTGGCGCGCCAGTCGCCCTCGGCGCTGGGTGACATCGGCCTCAATCTGGCCTTGTCGCTGCCCTTCGGGAGCAACAACGGGCTGTCGCAAGATCCAGGGGCGGGGCTCGCCTTCAACGCCGGACTCGGGTTTGGCCACGACTTCGGGTCGCTGCTCCGGGTGGGCGCGGAGGCGGGCGCGGTGGTCCGCAGGCGCGAGAGGCTCTCCAACTACACCCCGCGGATCATCGACCAGGTGGGCAGCTACTTCACCCTGGGCGTCACCGCCACCACGCTGGGCGATGGGTTGCGGGGTGAGGTGAGCGCCCGCGCCCTCGTGGCGGCCACGCAGACGATGAGCGCTGGCGAGGTGCTGGCCGGCGCCCGCTACCCGCTGCCGAGCAACCTGGAGGTGTTCGCGCTGGCCGGGCCAGGCATCGGCAAGATGCCGGGCAACCCTTCGTTCCGCGCCTTCGCCGGCCTCGCCTACCGCCCCTTCCCCCAGGATCGCGTGAAGGAGGAGCCCAAGGCCCTGCAGGAGCCCGTGGCCGCCCCCGTCTGTCCTCCCGCGCCGCCGGCCCCTCAGTGCCCGCCCCCGCCGCCCCCGGACGCCGATCACGACGGCATCCCCGACGCGGAGGACGCCTGCCCGAACGAGGCCGGGGATGCCGCCCACCGCGGCTGCCCTCCGCCTCCGGAGCCGCCGCCCGCCCCCGCTCCTCCGCCCCCGGCGCCCGTTGAGGACAAGGGCCCGAAGCTCGCCGAGCTCAAGGCGGGCCGCATCGAGATCAAGGACCAGGTGCGCTTCGCCACCAGCAAGTCCGAGATCCTGGCCGACTCCTTCCCGCTGCTCGAGGAGGTGGCCAAGATCCTCAAGGAGCACCCGGAGCTGGTCCGGCTGCAGATCAGCGGCCACACCGACAACCGCGGCCCGCGCGACTACAACCTCCAGCTCTCGCAGGACCGCGCGGAGGCGGTGCGCCGCTTCCTCATCGAGCGGGGCGTGGAGCCGGGCCGCCTGGAAGCGAAGGGCTACGGCCCGGATCAGCCCATCGCCAGCAACGATGACGCGGCGGGCCGCCAGAAGAACCGCCGCACCGAGTTCCATTCCATCAGTGAGTAGCCCCACCCCTTTCCCTCTCACACCCGAAAAGCCATGAAAATGAACAGCGGAATCTTACGGCGCGCGCTCCCAGGCGCGGCGCGGGTCGCAGGCATCAGTGCCCTCCTCTTGAGCTTCGCCTGCAGCGACAGCGACAGGCTCGGCCTGCCTGACGCGCAGCCGGGCGCGGCCCACACCTCCGAGCAGGGGGTCCTCCAGACGGAGCTGACCGCCACCGGCACCGTGAACGGGAACTCCCTCGCGTACGTCGCCACGCTGCCGCCGGCCGCGGTGGTGGGTACCATCTCCCAGTCTCTGGAGGCGAGGTGGAACCCCTTGCTCCACAGCATCAACCAGGCGCCCACCTACCCGCAGGGCTGGAGCATCGACTACTACGCGGGGGGCACGAAGCTGGCGGCGGAGCCGGCCACCGCCAGCGAGTGGGCGCAGGTCTCGCGGGTGGTCTCCACCGGCTCTCTCAAGGTGGAGGCCCTGGACGGCGAGCGGCAGGCGCTCATCACCACCGTGGACGCGCCTCCCGCGGTGGTGGCCCCCACCTTCTCGGGTGGCAGCGCGGGTGACGGCTGGGATCTCTTCTTCGATCCCGCGTACACCAAGGTCTTCAACATCCACCACCACAACAGCCCCGCCACGTTGATGTGCAGGAAGCTGGCGGACTCCACCACGTGCCCGGGCTTCCCCATCGCGCTCACCCAGACCGGCCACCGCTCCACGGGCCGCATCGACGCGGCGTCCAACAAGCTCTGGCAGCCCACCGTCACCAATGACGCCAGGCTGGCATGGGACTGCGTGGACCTCACGACCTCCGCGCGCTGCGCCACGCCGGTCGTCCTCTCCGAGCACTCGGCGGTCAGCACCTATTACAACAACCACGTGGACCCGATCGTGATCGGCCGGAAGATGTACGCGATTGGCTACGCCAGCGGCGGTGTCACCCGCATCACCTGTCTGGATATGGCCACCGGCGCCGAGTGCACCGGGCTGGCGTTGCCGCAGAACGGCACCTACGAGCACGCCGGTATCGATGCGGTGGGGACCAGGCTCTACGTCGTCCCCGGCGCCAACCTGGACCTGGACTGCTACGACAGCGCCACCTGGTCGCGGTGCCCCGGCTCCTGGCCCCAGGCCGTGTCTGGATCTGGCAGTCCCGTGTGGGCCGCGCGCAGTGCCGACGGTGTCGTCCGCAATATCTGCGCGAACAACAAATGCTTCGGGCTGGACGGCTCCGCGCACACGCTGCCGCCGAACTTCGCCGCCTACCTCACCGCCAATCCCGTGGAGGGATTCTCGACCAGCTCCCTTCAGGTCGGCACCGCCTCCAGCCGCGGCACCAAGACCGCCTGGTCCACCACGAGTCGAAGAGCGACCTGCTGGGACATGGCCACCGACGCCCTCTGCGCGCCCGCGTTCCCCATCACGATTCCGTCCCACTACACGACCGTCCTGGACCCCGAGGATCCGGACTGCCTGTGGACGAACGGTGACGACGGCATCATCCGGAACTTCAAGATCAGCACCGGCGCCCCGGGCTGCGGCGGCGGGCCGCCCCGCATCTCGTTCAAGGCGTCTGTCTCCATTCCGCGGCTGAGCTGCGATCCGGAGTCCCGCGTCTACCAGTACAAGTCCTTCAAGCTCATCGCGCCCAACCCCACCCAGTACACCTCCGCCACGCTGACGGTGAGGGACTCCAATGGCGTCCCCATCGCCGGGTGGACCGGCGTGCCGATTCCCTCCGAGAACCCCATCGTGGACTTGACCGCGCTCTCGCCGGCGGTGGCGGGGAGCACGCCCACCTTCGATGTCGCCGCCGCGGGCTTCACTCAGCTCGACGTGGTGCCTGTGGGCGAGTTCCGCGTCACCACCGGCTCCCCCCCGCAGCTGTGCTGGGATCTCGCGGTGCCGCCCCTGACCTGCCCGACCCTGCCCGGGCTGGCCGGCAATGACACCGCGGGCCCACGCTCCACCCCCGTTACCGCCAAGGGCTCGTTCACCACCGACACCGGGACCACCCCCTTCACCGACCAGGTGCTGGACGCCACCGTCGATGCCAACCCGCCCAACTTCGACAACTGCGGCGGCACCCGCCTGCGCGCCACGGTGGTGTCGCTGAAGGACGGCAGCCCGATCTCCGGGGCCACGGTGTTCCTGCTCGACAGCGCTGGCAACCCCATCCTGGATTCGAACAACCAGCCGGCCTCGGCGGTGACGGCGGCTGACGGCACCCTCGAGTTCCCGGTCTGGGCGGCGGGCTACACGCTCAAGCTGAGCGGGAACGCGCGCTACTCCCCGGTCTTCTCGACCGTGGACGCGGGTGGCAGCGGCACGAGCATGGCCTCGGGCGGCGCGGTGGTCTCCAACACCGTCACCACCACGGTGAACGAGAGCTCCCATGTGACCATCACCGTCACGGCCGACGAGCACCCTCCGTGCGCGCCCGTGGTGACCGGGCCGGCAGCGGGCACGGTGGTGTACGACCGAGTGACGCCCCTGGTGGGCACCGCCGATCCGGGCTCCACCGTCACGGTGCGGGTCAACGACGAGCCCGTCTGCACCGTGATGGCCAACGACGAGGGGATGTGGAGCTGCAGCGCGGAGCTCCCCGTGGGGTCCTCCACCGTGATCGCCACCGCGGAGGACGAGGCCGGCAACGCCTCGGGCGCCTCGTCCGCCGTGGTGCTCAGGCGGCGCGACGACATCGACCCGCCGGTCATCACCGGGCCGCCGGCCAGCGTGCAGGGGCGGGGGGTGACGGTGACTGGCACCGCGAGGCCGGGGGCCGACATCACCGTCAAGGACGAGCAGGGGAATACCGTCTGCACCGCGAGGACGGATGACAACGGCGCGTGGCAGTGCGACGGCGAACTCGCCGCGGGGCCGCACCAGCTCACCGCCGACGCGGAGTGGAGGGACTTCCAGAGCACCTCCAGCCCCCACGACACCACGGTGCTGGATGAGGCCTGGCTCCAGGGCAGTGGCTGCACCTCGACCGGAAGCGCCCAGCCGGCGCTGATGGTGATGGTGGCCCTCGGTGGGCTCGTGGTGCTGCGCCGCCGCCGCGCGTAGGCAGCGGTCCCGCAGCGCCATCCCATGAGGCAGTCCGGGCGGGAGAGGGCATTGGGCCTCTCCCGCCTTTTTTCATGCCTGATAGGAGGGATCACTGGGCTAGAGACGCCAGAAGGGCACACAATGGAGGCGGCGGGAATCGAACCCGCATCAAGGCGGAAGCAAAACCCCAAGCAGGACGCGCCGTTACCAGCTAACGCCTTGATCTTACGTCGGATCGTTCTCCCGCCCCGTCCCGTCTCGTCCCGTCTCGTCCCGTTCTAATCCCCGCTGGAGGGTCACACTGAGGGCACATGC
This sequence comes from Myxococcaceae bacterium, assembly GCA_016926755.1. Classification (GTDB taxonomy): domain Bacteria; phylum Myxococcota; class Myxococcia; order Myxococcales; family Myxococcaceae; genus Hyalangium. The sequence continues at coordinate 37,703 of JAFGNZ010000370.1, forward strand.
GATTCCGCAACCGTCTTACCGACTGCTCGGACCCGGTTAACTGGGCCTGAAGCACTCCAGGACGGCAGCCATCATCGTGGGCCTCTGACTCGGGCCGGTGGAGCGTACCCGCGTCGGGCGGCGGCAACTCGACCGTGTCGTTGCATCTCTCTACCCCTACGCCAGCAGCAGGCCAGCAGGCATGCGCGGACACGCCACGCGCGGGACCGGGAGCCATCTACCTGCCCACGATGGGGGATGGCGCAGTGGGCCGCATCGGGAAGGCCGGAGGCCGTACACGGCTGGGAGGTTTGTGCTCTGCTTGGCAGCGGAGGGACAGGAGTTCCGCTCCAGGCGTCCAGGCCGACGCGGCAAGCGACCTCGGAGGGCATTGATGCACGCAGGAAAGGCAAGGAAGCGAGCAAGTGGCCAGTCACCAGCGCAAGGCTGGATCGCCACAGCGACGTTTGGGAAGGGGGGCATCCGGGCGCAGGACGACCGGTCTACCCTGACGGTTCATGCCCTCAACCCCGAGCGCGGAACAGACTGGAGCGTTACTGGACGTCTTGATCTCTTGGAACGAGCCCTGATGACGGCCCCTCCGGAGAACGGAGAGACGATCTATTTGACGACAGCCGGTTGGTTCGGGTGTGCGACCCCGAAGGGAAACACTGCAACCGGGCTGACATGGCTCTGCCTTTCTGAAGAGGAGGAGGAGTCCCTCAAGAAGACACTGGGGTTCCTCGTCGAGAAACTCCCGCAATCAACACACGTGGCGATAGGGGTGGACCGTCGCTGCGGGTACGACGACCAACAGGAACTCTGGTGGTTTCAAGGTGGATACAGCGATATCCAGGCCTATCATGTGAGGACTCATAACGCTGTCCCACGGACCATAGGCGACTTCCGAGTCCTGGCATTCATATGCGGAGCCATCTACGGCTTTGGAGGTCCAGCGCTAGACGTCGGCCGTGATCTGATCGGGGTCGATGTCGTGCTGGACGCTGGCCACGCGAGCCTGAACCGACAGTGGAACCCGCAAGTGCCATTGAGTCGAAGGCGCTGGGCATTCCACCGGAGCATCAGGAAGATTGGCACGCAATGCGGTGCTGTGTTCTCCCACGCGCATGGAGACGACTACGCGTACGTTAGGAACTGCGACAATTGGATCGTGTACCGCAACGAAGCTCCGTTCCCAGGCGAGCGGGAGGGAAGGCGCATCAAGAGGAGGTAGCGTCCATCACGCAGTCTGGCAAAATCTGGTTGCGCGGTAACGTTCTGTGGGGCTGTGATAGAGACTCGTCGCCGGACTCTGGTGTCGGGGGAACAATGAACGAGCTTGATAAGTTTGTGGCCGATCTCAAGGAGCGTCTTCCTGAACACCTTCGGGAGAAGTTACTCCAACCGCATGCTGCGGACGAACTCGTGAAGGAACTGCCATCGCTCTTTCCACCTGCCCGCCTTGCTGCGGACGAGAAGGGTCGTCGGACCTGGGAGTTAACCGGTCTTCTTTACCTGAATCTCGGACGGCACCACGACGCCATCGCGATCTTCAATTCGATGCTTAAGCAGATGTATGCGCACCAAGACCATACATCAGCCTTCGTTCACAAAGGCGTCCCTTTGGTATGGATAGCCGATTGCTACCAAGCACTCGGCTATCGAGCGCTCGCCAAGCGCTTCCTGATGCTCACTCTTTGTGAGGACGCCATCGAATGCAAAGGCAAGCTGAATCCATCCACTATTGGGGCTTACCATCGCCTCGTGTGGCAATTCGGCCTGCCACACAAGATGATCCAATATTATGCGGTCAAGATGGCAGAGCTTGCCTCGGAGAAACCAGAGCACAAGCTCTTTCCAGAGGCCAGCCTTCTCGAATTGGACTCGGATTGGCAGACCGAGATTCCGACGGCCCAAGAAACCACTCAGTTCGTTTCTAACGGCTTCTACATACGGCACCTGATGAGCCAGCTTGGCGACGATACGGGAACTGTGCTGGAGCGGCTCGCGCATTATCTCATGGGTTGTATCCCCGGCATTCGGGTGGCCCGTCGGAAAAAGACGCATTCCACTGATCACGATCTCGTCTGTGCGGTGGATGGGAGCGACGTTGATTTCCGATCCGAACTCGGCCGCTACTTCGTCTGCGAATGCAAGGATTGGAATCGTCCAGCCGACTTCACCTCATTCGCGAAGTTCTGTCGCGTTCTGGATTCTGTGAAAGCCCGGTTCGGCATCATCTTCAGCAAGAAAGGTATCTCGGGGGATGCCCACACAACCGACGCTGCTCGTGAGCAGTTGAAGGTCTTTCAGGATCGGGGACTCATTATCGTGGCGATCGATGAAGACGACCTAGAGGACTTGGCAGAAGGAAAGAGCTTGATTGCGATTCTTCGCCACAAGTACGAGATGATCCGACTGGATCTCCGCCCGTCTTGAAATTGCATCCTGTCAGCAGCGGCTATGGTGTTGCCATACCTCCACCCTGTCGGCGATCCGATCGCGAATTATTCAGGGCCTTATCGAACTCCCGGTAGAAGAAAGGCGACCAAGCGCGACAGGAGTTTGATCCTTGGACGGTCGAGGCGAGATAGGAGTCGCAACAGGCGCCGCTTCTCTGGCGTGTCATTCAGGCTTGGCGGGACCGTGCTTGCTCAGGGGACGTTCTGCTGAGGGCCATCGGAGAGAACCCCATCAGTTCATGCCGCAGGTTGGCGGTCGTTGTAGTGAGATTGACACTCGCCGGTCAATTACCGCCGATACCATTCCCGTCGACTTTCGCCCGGCCCAACAAGTAGCGGCGCCAGTAGCCAGCCTGGTACAGAATGAGAAATCGCCGGGTAAGTAGAAATTCGCTCTAATCGCCACGGATCCCCGCATCAACTCGGTGGAGGGCGCGTCAACTCGGTGGAGGGCGCGATTTAGCAATCAGGCCCCCTCAACAGGGCGCCCTATCTCTCCTACAGATAGGCTATCCTGCCGGGATGGCGACAACTTCCCCTACTTCTACAACCGCCGAGGACTCCAATCCCAGTGATGCGATAGTCGGACCTGCGGCGGCTGCGAGCCCTGAACTTACGGGTGGAGCCGGGTTCACCTACGAAGACGGTGTGGCATCCGTGTACGCGGCGGCGCTTCTTTCAGAGACAACTGCGCCGGGCCTTCCTGGAAGGCAGGTGAAGCGCCTTTCTGTGCAGCAAGGCGCACTTGGACACCCGTTAGACGATGTGATTGTCGAGGGCGAGGGCGTTGACGGTGTTCGAATGCGCCTCAGTCTTCAGGTTAAGCGCAAATTGGTCATCAGCAGTGCTCAGACCAACACTGATTTCAGAGAGACGGTGTTGCGCGCTCACGCGACAGTCGCAGGAACAGAGTTCAAGGTTGGCCTAGATCGGGTAGGAGTTGTCACAGGTGAAATCGCTGATGGAAACAAGCGTAGCTTCGAAACGCTGTGCGATTGGGCGCGGGCGGACAGCGATGTGACGAGTTTCGTGAAGAAGTTGCGCACGGACGGCGTCGCGGGGGAGAAGGAGACTCACTTCGACGATATCCGGAACATCCTTTCAAGCAAGATTCCCGAAGTGGAACTTGATGCAGCTACTCATCGCCTGCTCTCGCACTTCGTGCTGATGCGATTCGAGATGCTGCACGAAGGATCGGTGATAGAAGCACAAACCGTCTCCAGCCTTTCAAATCACCTTCATCCGGCTGATCGAACTCGAGCGGATGACCTATGGCGCCGACTGCTCGCATTGGTCCGGGTGTCTGAGGGGCAAGCGGCTGTATTCGATAGGAAGACGCTTGTCGCCAGATTGAACGGCGCCTTCCGACTCACCGGCGCTCCGTCCATGCAGGCCACGCTTTCTCGGGTCGCGGAGGAGGCGCGCCATGCTGTCGCTGATATCGGAAACGACATCGCTGGAGTGAACATTCCAAGGAATCGATTCGTTCAACGTACACGCGAAGCACTGACTCAGCATCGCTTTGTCCAGATAGGTGGGCTGCCTGGAACAGGCAAGTCCGTCGTGCTTCGATCCCTCGTCGAGGAGGCACTCGCAAACGGTCCTGCGCTGTTTCTTAAGGCGGACCGACTAACTGGCGCGACCTGGTCCCAATACGCCACCGCTACTGGTCTAGGAGCGACCTCGCTGGAGGAGTTCCTCGTTGAGCATGCTGCGCTAGGCTCGTCAACAGTGTTCGTCGATGGCCTCGACCGAGTTGAAGTAGGTCAACGTGGAGTCCTGTTGGACATCTTCAACACCTTGCTTAGCTCGCCGCTCCTTCGGACGTGGCGAGTGGTCGCCACGGTCAGGGATACTGGTATCGAACCGCTGCGAACTTGGCTGCCAAGCAGGCTGTTGGGCGACGGAGTTCCGGTGATCGAAGTGACAGAGTTCGACGACACCGAGGCGAGGCTACTGGCCAAAATGAAGCCGACTTTGGCTCCCCTCCTTTTCGGGTCGGAACAAGTTCGAGCTATCGTGCGGCGCCCATTCTTTGCCGGCGTTCTGATAAGACGTCATGGCGCTGAGACAAGTGTTCCGAATTCGGAGATTGAACTCGCCACCGCGTGGTGGGTGGGCGGTGGATATGGCGCAGAGGTAGCGCGTTCCGGGCACCGGCGCGCCGCACTTGTGGGTCTCGCGCAAGCAGGCGCGGCGACGTTGGGTCGACGAATCCCTGTGCTTGGAGTAGATCCTCAAGCGTTAGAGGAACTAGAAGCATTGGGAGTAGTCAGGCACGTCCGGACTGGTCAGACGGTTCGCTTCGCACATGACATCTACTTTGAATGGTCCTTCCTTCAGTTACTCGTATCACGAGGCGAGCATTGGCTCGCCGTAGTTCGCCAAGTGGGCGAACCTCCCGTTCTCGGTCGGACCGTCGAGCTACTTTCTCAAGCGGAGTTCAGAGACCGCCAAGACTGGCAGAAACACCTTGAACTGCTTGAAGGGACGACTGATGTTCGCTCTCAGTGGTTAAGAGCATGGATGGTTGGGCCGTTCGGCCTGCCGTCCTTTCAGACGCACGAATCGACCTATAACGCGGCAATGTTTGCCGACGGTGCTAAGCGTGTTGCCAAACTCGTCGTCTGGTTCCAAGCGGAAAAGACCAAGGCGAATCCGATGGCGTTGGATGGTAAGTTTGCTCCCGGTCTCGAATTGACCCAGCGCCTTCTTCTCGCTGACTCACTGGCTTGGCCGTCCGATATAGACTCATGGCAGCGGTGCTGCTATTGGCTGCTTCGGCGGATTGGCGATATCCCAGTGTCAATTCGGCCTGACGTTGTAGCTGTCTTCGATGTTTGGCAGAACGCCTTTTCGAACATTGCGAATCCGGTGTCTGGGCAGATTGTTAGCCTCACAAAGTCCTGGCTCATGGACATTGAGACACGTCTCCATGGCCGCACCTTTCCGAAGGATCGCGGTGAGTGGGAGCAACTCGAGTGGGGTGAGCCAGAGGCACTGGAAGAGCGACTAAGGGAGATGCTCCTGAGGGCAAGTCGGGCCTACGCGCCCCTCGCAATTGAGTATCTGTCCCATTTGCAGACGATGGAGCACTTGCCACGTTCGGCAATCGAGCAAATTCTGACCTGTGCCCCTATCATTAGTGTGGCATGCCTGAGCCAATTGGCCGATTTCGTGTTGCGCGCCATGCTCAGGCCTCTTCCAGAGGAAATTGTACGGCGCTCGTCTCGCTCGTCGTACAGGCGAGGGATTCATAGTGATGACTGGCAATCCCTATCCATCGACGACCACCACCAGTTCTTCCCGTGTGCTCCTACACGAGAACCATTTCCGTCGCTGTTTTCACATGCCCCACATGAAGCTCGGCGGCTAGTGTGCCAGCTTGCCAACCATGCCATCGCCGCTTGGCGCCAACTCCACCGTCTCGACTACGAACATCGCGGCACCCCCATCGCGTTGACGCTCAGCTTCCCATGGGGGCAACAGACCTTCTGGGGTGGCACGCAGCAGTATCAATGGTCGCGGGGTACCTGGGGCTCTCATGTCGTGGGATCTGGGCTAATGGCCCTTGAAGTGTGGGCGTTCAAGGAGGTTGAGAAAGGCCGCCCGGTAGACGAGGTTCTACGCGATGTGTTGCAAGGGCACGAGAGCGTCGCCGCACTTGGAGTAGCCGTCAGCATCGCGCTTCAAACAAGGCATTGCTCCGAGATAACGCTTCCGCTGCTTACGAGTCAGCGGATTTGGGTATGGGATATCGAACGATGCGTGTCCGACACGAGCCACTCAAGTAACCTCATCGGATTTGAACCGAAGGACAGGCGTCACTACGATGCTGTAGTCGAAGGCAATAAGCGTCAATGTCGTCGTCTAGATGTACGTTGGCTAGCATCTGTGTGCGTCCTTAGCGGCGGCGACTTGGGGGCCAGGGCCTCCGAGGCGATCACGAAGTTCGTTGATGATCTGCCCTTCGACTATGCCGAAGAACGTGGTGACTCCGGAACTATCCAACATCTCAAACGGACCGCCGAAATCTGGGCTGAGGTGGGAAAGAGAACGAACTATCGAGCGACGTCCGCTGAAGACGGGTCGGGTGTGCTCATCCAACTAGATAACCCCAAGGCACAAGGCCCTGACATCGACGCCATCAACCAGCAGCAAGCAGAGATGGTAGAGCACCTCACGCTGCTCAACTGGATACATGACTGCTTCCAGAAGGACGCACTGGAAGACGGGTTGACACTCGCGCAGGCGATAGAGCGCGCAAGGCGTCTGGACACGCCAGCGTTGTTCGAAGAGGCGCATGCACACGTTAGCTCGGTTCATCGGCGACAAAGCGCTGTCGTCGGCGTAGCCGCCGTAGTACTTCGTTTGGGACGATGTCTGCCGTCCCCTGATCTTGAGTGGGGTGCTGATGTGTGCCTCCGTGCCTGGAAGACGCCGGGGGCACCAGAGAACTTCTTTTTGAGAGGGTCCATCCTACTCGACCACCCCGTGCTCTATGCGGCTCGTGGACTCACAGCGCTAGTTCGTTACGAACCTACGCGACAGGACGCCCTCGAGGCGCTCCTACAACTAGCAGCACACCCGTATGAGCAAATCGCGACTGAGGCACTGGGAGGCCTCTTAGGCCAGTGGGACCGGCGTCCAGACATCGCTTGGCTAGCGCTAGGGCTTGCGGTCTCTTTGTCCATCGTCGAGCAGCCGCCACATAACACCTCGTGGGAGCAGCGCAGAGAGCAAGAACAACGCCACGTTGAGGCTGCGGTTTCTATCGCTTTGACTCGGAGCAAAGCTTTGGAGGAACTGCCTCAACCGTTGCCGAACATGCCTCCCGCGTGGGTTGAGGCTTCTGAAGGGCGGAGATTCAGAAGGGGTCGTCGCGGAAAGGAAGCAGAGATCGAGTGGGAGCATCCTATGACTAATGTTGATTGGCATTTGCTCGCAAAGGTCTTGGCCATGATTCCGGTGCCGACCGTGATGGCGGATGAACTGCGGCGCGACATATTCCTGTCGTGGTGTGATGGTCTCGTCGGATGGACGGTCGAGCGACTCTATCCAACGTGGTCGCGCCAGCCCGGCCAAGAGCCCTTTGAAGTCGCGTCGACTGAGCTCTATGAGTGGCGACGTGAGCTCTATCGATTCCTTGCCAGGGTGTCGCTGCACCTTGACCCGAAAGAAAGTGCCCGCCGCTTCGTTGAGCCGGCGGCTGCAACTGATGACGAGACCTTTACTTCGCTCGTAGAGTCATACGTCTCGCTCCTTACGTACAACATCATGGACGAGCCCGTTCTCCCGAGAACTCCGCTCATTCTTCTGGAGTTGATCGTTCCACGGTTGCTTTCGCACGGGGGTTGGAGCCAGGCCAAGTGGAATGATGGTACGCTCTACGATGTCAGTCTCTCCCGCCTCATTAAAGCGGTGTTCTTCGTTGAAGCCGAGAAGGCTCTAGGAGCCGCGCGTTTTGCGAACGGCAACTGGACTGATATCGCAAGCATTCTTCCGATTGTCGAACCCATCCTTGCTGCACAAGGCCAGAATCCGACAGTAAGCTCAACATTTCTAACCTTGTGCGAACGTGCGTTCGAGTCCTATCCAGTGGACAGGTTCGTCGTCCAACTCCCCATGGTGCTTAGCAGAAGTGAAGGCATGCCGCTTGGATGGCGTGGAACATCATTACCCGCGCGCCTAGCAGGTCTGATTCAACGGTTTTCGGAAAAGACCCAACCACTACCGGCAGAGATGGCGCGCGCGCTACTGCGTGCATTGGATGCTCTCGTGGATATGGGCAATCGAAGGGCCGCTGCCATCCAGACTAGCGAAGTATTCAAAGACGTTCGAACGACCGGTTCGGCTGCCTAAACGACCGCTCGCCATTCTCCGCTCCTTCCGTTTCCGCCTGCTCTGCGGCATGCCTACCATGAACCTCATGACAAGGTTCAAGGCAGGGCGTGATTCTTTGCAACAGCGATATGGGGTAGTCCGCCGTGTCCAGAGGAGAGGCCAGATTGCGCAAAATCATCACAACAACCTCTAACGCTCCGTGACCAGGGACACGACAAGCCGCAAAATCAGCTTGAGTTGGAGCCCTTGCAGGCGTGCCAGCAGGCGCAGCAAGCGCCGCATCTCGGGCGTATCTGCTAATCCAGGGGGAACTTCACTCTGGGCTATGTCCGGCAGACTGCTCACCGGAGCAAAGCCCATCAGCTCGTGCGGGCCACTTCGCAGGGCAACACACAGCCGGAACAGAGTGGGCACGCTGGGAAGCATCTTCCCACGCTCTAACCGACCATATACCTCTGTTGCCGTGCCGATGCTCGCGGCAAGGTCGGCCTGAGTGAGCCCGGCGCGCATCCGCGCCGCGCGCACAGACCTTCCAAGCGTTGCCGCGAGTTGGTGCTCTCGCCGCTGCGCATCCCGAGGGAGCACGGGGCGCCTGCGGCGTGACTTTCCCCGAGAGGGGCTCTTTGCAACCCGTGCTTTCAGGTGGCCATTCATCGCGGGAACCCCCAGCGCCGCGCCAGCACGGACGAATCCGAGCCGGTGAGCGCATGGCAAGAGAAGGAGAGAGGGAAGAGAGAGCAAGCCGTTCAGTTCACCGCTGCTTCTGGCACTCGCTCCTCGAACACACCCTCTGGCGCGCTCCCACACGAGGATCGGGGCGAAACCACTTCCGGCAGAGCCG